>MFJV01000001.1:500115-581298 GCA_001780985.1 Candidatus Gottesmanbacteria bacterium RIFCSPLOWO2_01_FULL_43_11b
TTGATAAACGAAAAGATACCGCCAGCCACAAAGAGGAGTCGGATGACATTAGTAAGAAGAAGGATAGGCCCTCCTGGACTTCCCGTGAGCCCTTGATACGCCGATGGCAAAGGACTGGTAATGTCACCAACAATGTCATCCATATATATTTATAACCCCGGACTCAAAAGTTTGAGTCCGGTAATCTTTTCAATTATTTGAACAATCCAGAATGATCCGACAATAATGATGAGGCCGACGATAGCTCCTGTCATTCGACCCCGGGATTGTTCAAGTTTTTTTGAATCGCCTGCTGCTACTATAATGCCGAATCCTCCTAAAATCAACAAAACAAAGCTAATTACCCCTGCCAAAACAAACGCATTTTTAGCTATAGCAGACACAAGTGTGCCAAACGTATCAACACTCTCTGAAGGAGCAAGCTCACTGAGGGCAACTGCAAAAACATCCATGTATTCAGTGTAGGGAAGGTTAGCGGAATTTACAAGATGTGGTATAGTATGGGATATGGTGGATTCTGATGCGAAGCTAGTTGATAAAATTCTAAGACGAGATAAACGCGCCCTCTCTCTCTTTTACCGAACGTACGCTCCAGCACTCCGGCGCTACATAGGAGGAAAAATCGCAAATCACCTTGATGCGGAAGAAATTTTGCAGGACTCCCTCTTTGCTTTTTTGGAAGCAATCCGTGATTTTGGTGGCCGCTCCAGCATTAAAACATTCCTCTTTTCTATCACAAACCACAAGATTATCGATTTTTATAGAAGAAAAAAGATGAAACACATCGTATTTTCCAAACTCCCGCAACTATCGGAACTCATTTCTCCGCTTCTTAATCCTGAAGAAGTGCTTGATGAGGCGCAGTTTAAAGAGAAAGTTGCCCGAGCTCTCTCCCGTCTTATTCCTCGCTACAGGCAAATTATTACCCTTAAATATCTGGATAATATTTCCGTAACTGATATTGCCCGGGAGCTTGCAATTTCATTTAAGAGCGCGGAATCAAGATTATTCCGGGCGCGCAAAGCATTTGTCGAATTATTTTTGTCAATATGACCAATACGACGTATCAAAAATTTGTAAAACGGTGGGAGGAAGTGACGGAACTTCCGCCCCAAACCCTGGGGCCGCTGACTCCCTACTATAAAATGCTCGTGCGTCACCTTAAGGTGATGCCGTGGCCGGTTTTTGTGCTTAGCTCGCTCCTTCTCGTGCTCGCTTTATATTTTTTGATTGGGTCGGCGATTACGTTTATTGTTAGCCTCCTGCAAAAAGGATTTTAACCTCATTTACGACTATAGCCATATATGGACATTGCCGGAAGCCTCCTTGTGGGGGGCGTTTCTTTTGGTCGAAACCTGGTTGGGATTATCACACGGCCGTATGAGACGTACCGGAGAATTGTTGATCGGGGAAACGTCTGGGAACTTATTCCCATAGGTCTTATTTTAGCTTTTTACTTTTCGCTTTCGAGTTTAGTAAAAACTGCCGCATTCCGTCCGTTTCTATTAACCAAACAGTTTATTCTTCTATCAGGTGGCGCAGCAAGCGGATTTCTTTTGACGGTCGCTATTCTGTGGGGAGCGGCTTGGTTAATCGGGAAAAAAGCAAGAGTGGCGTTGGCGTGGGCGTATACGCTCATTCCGACAGTTTTTTGGTTTTTGACGACATCTATTCTCTCGATTATTCTTCCACCCCCACGCACGCAGAGTGCAGCCGGGGTTTCTTTTAGCATGCTATTCCTAATTTTTAGCGTGACCCTCCTCTGGTGGAAGGTGACGCTTGCATATCTAACCCTCCGATTCGGGTTGAAACTTGATTTAGGGAGAATCTTTGCTGTTTTTGCAGTCTGTGTTCCTGTTTGGGGACTATGGAGCTATTTCATGTACAAGTGGGGGATTTTTAAAGTGCCGTTCCTATGAATCTACGCGATTTTTCATCAGTTGAAAAACGGAGAAAGGCAGTAGAGAAAGAATTTGGGGTGAACCTGAAAAATATCGGCTCGTTTACCCTTGAGGAAGGAGCGGCGTCCGCGCATAACTGCGAAAATATGATCGGCGCAGCACAAGTTCCTCTTGGAATTGCCGGCCCCCTTCGTCTGCGCTCAGGGCAAGCCCGGGATTATTACATTCCGCTTGCGACGACCGAGGGGGCACTTGTTGCTTCGGTAAACAGAGGATGTAAGGCAATAACCGAAAGCGGAGGAGCGATGGTTGATAACTACAGAGTGGGAGCAACGCGAGGTCCTGTTTTTCGCGTCAATAGCATTGCCGAAAGCACTCTTCTTGCGACATTTCTCGTCAAACACTTTAAAGAGCTCAAAAGTGTAGCGGAAAAAACATCGCATCATCTCACACTTAAAAAAATTATGACTCGGGGTGTTGGAAAATATCGGTTCGTCCGATTTGTGTTTGATACGCAAGATGCCATGGGTATGAATATGGCCACAATCGCAACAGACGCTATAGTTACCGCAATTAAGGAAAAAGTGGGTGTGCGATGTGTCGCACTTGCCGGAAATTATGACGTTGATAAAAAGCCGTCGTTTCTTAATCTGATCGAAGGTCGGGGAATCAAAGTTTGGGCAGAAGTTACACTTCTTTCGAAAGTTTTACGAAACGTTCTCAAAACAGATGCAAAGAAAATGTATGAAACGTGGTTAGCCAAATGCATGATAGGGAGCGCCATGTCAGGATCCATGGGATATAACGGGCACTATGCAAATATCGTTGCGGCTCTCTTTCTTGCGACAGGGCAAGATCTTGGACATGTTGTTGAGGGAAGTTTGGGAATAACAAGTGCTGAGATACAGGGTGAAGATCTTTATATAAGTGTCTATTTGCCGGATTTGATGGTTGGAATTGTCGGCGGCGGGACGGGACTTGCTACACAGAAAGAAGCAATGTCCCTTTTAGGAGTAAAAAATAGTCAGGCGTTTGCTGAAATTGTCGGATCGGCAGTGTTGGCAGGAGAGATTTCTCTCTTGGCATCGCTCTCCGAGGGCACACTAGCTCAGGCCCATAAACAACTAGCGCGAGGGGGGAAATAATGATTGGGATTGTTTCATACAGCACATACATTCCTCATGGCCGCATTCGAATTGCGGATATTGCCCGCGCGTGGAAAAAAGACCCCGCGGAAGTCCAGGCAGGACTGGGTGTTATTGAAAAATCTGTTCCGGCAGCAGACGAAGATGCAGTTACGATTGCGCTTGAGTCTGCGAAAAGCGCCCTGAGCGCAGTCGAAGGGCTGAGCCCCGAATCCATAGAAGTGCTTTTTGTTGGGAGCGAAAGCCATCCGTATGCAGTTAATCCAACCTCGACCATTGTGGGAGAACTTCTTGGCATTGGGAATAATTATTTAGCAGCTGATTTGGAATTTGCCTGTAAAGCGGGAACAGCCGGTATGATCGCAATTGCAGGACTCATTGCGGCCGGGCAAGCAAAGTACGGTATGGCAGTTGGAAGCGATACTGCCCAGAGTAAACCTCATGATGTGTTGGAATATACATCAGCTGCAGCCGGAGCAGCGTATATTCTTGGCCGTGAACGAATAATTGCGAGACTTCTTGCTGATACGTCTTACTCATCCGACACTCCTGATTTTTGGCGTCGGGACGGAATCCGATATCCGTCCCACGCAGGAAGATTCACCGGTGAACCTGCATATTTTGCCCATGTGATGGGGGCAGCAAAACGACTTTTTGACATAACAAAAACGGAACCGTCTGATTTTGACTACTGTGTATTTCACATGCCCAATGGGAAATTCCCCCGTCAGGTAGCGGTTAGGCTTGGATTCACAAAAGAGCAGCTTGCACCGTCACTTATTGTTGACGACATTGGTAATCCCTATTCAGCTTCATCAATGACAGGACTAGCGGCAGTTTTAGATATTGCAAAACCGGGGGAAAAAATATTTATGGTTTCCTATGGATCAGGAGCAGGAAGCGATGGATTTATTTTTGAAACAACAGGTTCATTGAAAAAACAGCAGACGGTACGGCAGCAAATAGAAAAAAAAACATATATTGACTATGTTCAGTATTTAAAACAAACACACAAGATTTAGACTTGGTTTGTCATCCCGGCCCCGAGCCGGGATCCATCCTGAGCAAAACCAGATTCCGGGTCAAGCCCGGAATGACAGGAAGGGTAAAAATATGAATATTTACGTAACCGGTGCTGCAACGACGAAGTTTGGAGAACTCTGGGGGGTTTCGCCTCGGACATTAGCTCGACAAGCAGCTTTTGGAGCGCTCAAAGATGCAAGCGTTGAGGCTGAGCGAGTCGAAGCCTTGTTCGTCGGCAACATGCTCTCGGGAATGCTCGGTGGTCAGGAACACCTCGGCGCGTTTTTTGCAGAAGAGTTGGGATTATCCATTCCTGCATTTAAAATTGAAGGCGCCTGTGCCTCCGGTGGTCTTGCAGTTCACAATGCAGCGTTTAGCGTTTTATCCGGGCAATATGAAACTGTTCTCGTTTTGGGAATAGAAAAAATGACTGATCATAAGCCGGAGGATGTCGCAACAGCATTGATGGGAGCAGGAAGCGAAGAGGAACGATCTGCAGGAGCAACATTTCCCGGGCTTTATGCACTACTTGCCCGCGTGTACATGAAGGAGTACGGAACAACCCAAGAACAGCTTGCTGCAGTTGCAGTGAAAAACCATTACCATGCTTCCTTAAATCCCAATGCACAGTTTTGTAATCCCATCACCGTTGAACAGGTCATGAAAAGTTCTAAAATTGCAGACCCATTAAAACTTCTTGATTGTTCACCTATATCCGATGGAGCAGCGGCTATCGTTATAAGTAAAAAGAAAAAAGGGAATAGCGTACAAATAATGGCATCTGCTGTAGCGACTGATACGTTGGGACTGGCTCAAAGAAAAAGCATGACTGAACTCAAAGCTACACAGGAAGCTGCAAAAAAAGCTTATGAACAGGCAAAAATTTCTCCGAGAGATGTTCATCTGGCAGAAGTGCATGATTGTTTTACGATTGCAGAAATTCTTGCGATGGAAGACCTCGGGTTTTACAAAAAAGGAAGCGCTGCAGGAGCGGTTGGGAAAAAGAATCATCTTGTGATTAATCCCTCGGGCGGGCTTAAAGGATGCGGGCACCCCGTTGGTGCCACGGGGGTCAAGCAAATTGCAGAACTGGTTGAACAACTAAGAGGGAATGCGGGTGCCAGGCAAGTGAAAGGGGCAAAAATTGGGTTAGCACAAAACGTTGGCGGCAGTGGTGCAACTGCAGTGGTTCATATACTATGCAAAGTCCGGTAAAAATTTGGCGGAATCAAAAGAAGATACAATCCTTGATAGGGATAACAGGGAAAATTATTTCGTGGACAATTGTCCGTGTACCTCCGGGAGGATTTGGGGACCAAGCACCATACCCGGTTGCAGTGATTGCTCTCAAAAACGGTGAGAAAATTACTGCACAGGTAGTGGACTTTGATGAAAAACACCTCATTTTTGGTCAAGAAGTTGTTACGGTTGTCCGCCGAGTCACACAACCAAATACCGAGGGAATTATCCCATACGGAATAAAAGTGAAGCCACTATGATTACAGTCTCCGTTCCTGGCAAAGTGCACCTCGTGGGAGAACACGCGGTTGTGTATGGCAAACCTGCACTTTTGGCGGCAATTAATTTACGACTAACAGTCACGGCGCAAGAAGGAACGAATGATGCAACAGGATATGTTACACAGATTTTGGAAATTGTAAAAAAACATTTTCACGTATCATCCATACCAAAACTTACGATTCATTCAGAAATCCTCTCAGGATACCATTTAGGCTCATCAGCTGCAGTTGCGGTTGGTGTTATTGCTGCTACTTCGTATTTTTTAAAAAAAATATGGAACCCGCAACTTTTTAATCAACTCGCGTATGAAGCGGAGAAACTTCAACACGGGAACCCGTCCGGTGGAGATAATACGGCAGTCACATTCGGAGGATTTATTTGGTACAGAAAAGAATTGGAATTTTTAAAAAGTATTTGGCAATTACCAATAAAAAATAAGCTCATAAAGTTTTTTTTAATTGATACAGGAAAACCAAAAGAAACAACGGGTGAGATGGTAGCATTTGTGAAATCCCAAAATAATTTACAAGCATTTCTTAATGCAAATGAAATTCAAACGAAACGACTTGCAAGCGCCATCAAAGAAGGCGATGAAAACACGCTTATTGATGCGATACGAAAGGGTGAGCGAACATTAGAGGGAATAGGGGTAGTAAGCAAAAAGGCAATTCCTATAATTCGTGCCATAGAAAAATCCGGCGGAGCGGCAAAAATATTAGGCGGAGGAGGGAGAAAGGCAGGAGTTGGATATCTGTTGTGTTATACAAAACGTCCGCCAAAGGAGGCAATACCGATAGTTCTTGGAGAAGAAGGAATACGACTGGAGAAAAAAGAATGACAACGAGCGCTCCCGGAAAAGTCATGCTATATGGTGAACATGCAGTGGTGTATGGATATCCGTGCATAGTGACGGCAATTTCTGAGCGGTTATTCGTTTCCGAAGGTACAGCAGTTGGCGACACGAGATTTATTGACGCTGCGGTTGCTGCATGGGGAAAACCAGGGCAGAAATTTTCAGCTCGTAGCAGTTTTTCAGGGAAATATGGATTCGGATCATCGTCTGCAGTAACAGTTGCGACGCTCAAAGCACTTCGACCGCATGCTACCAATCGTGAATTATTCGATATGGCATACAAAATTGTTTTAGATATACAGAAGGTTGGATCCGGATTTGATGTGGCGGCTGCCGTGTATGGCGGAACACTCTACTACATAAAAAACAAAACGATTGAACCACTCGTAATTAAAGATATGCCCCTTGTTGTGGGGTACACAGGAATCAAGGCGGATACGGTTTCTTTGATTAATAATGTTGCACAAAAGAAAAAAGAAAATCCGGAAAAAGTGGAGAGGATTTTTGAGGCAATTGCAAAACTCGTTGATGAAGCAAAAACAAAAATGATTGAAGGAGATTGGGAACGGGTCGGGAAACTTATGGATTTTAATCAGGAATATTTGCGGGATCTCGGAGTAAGTTCTGAAAAACTTGAGTCGCTCATTTCTGCAGCGAAAAGCGCTGGTGCATATGGAGCGAAACTTTCCGGAGCCGGAGGAGGAGATTGTATGATTGCCCTTCACCCCAACGGGGTTCAGGGTAAACCATTAGTTGAAAAGGCGATCAAAGAAGCGGGAGGAGAAGTCATAAACGTTACGACTAACGCAGAAGGGGTAAGGGTAGAATCGTGAAGGTAACTGCCATCGCCCCGGCAAATATTGCGTTTATTAAATACTGGGGTCGCAAAGATGCGAAACTTCGCATTCCCTCTAACCCATCAATTTCGATGAATTTGTCTGCGTGCATAACAAAAACAACAGTCGAATTTTCGAATGATTTTAAACAGGATACAGTTACAAAAGGTTTCGATGAAAAAAGAATAATCGCGCACATCGATAGAATTCGGGATCTGGCAAAAACAAAAATGCGGGCTAAAATTACAACGAATAATTCTTTTCCGACCTCCGTAGGTGTTGCCTCGTCAGCATCGGGATTTGCAGCGCTCACTGTTGCAGCCGCCGCGGCTCTCGGTTTAAAACTTTCCCCAAAAAAATTAAGTTCTCTTGCTCGACTAGGGTCAGGATCTGCGTGTCGAAGTATCCCTGACGGATTTGTGAAGTGGGAAGGGGAATATGCATATTCGCTTTACCCCCATGATTATTGGGATCTTCGGGACATTCTGGTGATTGTGGAAAGCAAACAAAAAGAAATTTCATCATCGAAAGGACATGAAGCAGTTGAAACAAGCCCGTTTTTTGCAAAACGTTTAGCAATGATCCCCAAAAGAATTAAATGGATTGAAAAGGCATTAGGAGAAAAAAATTTTCCGGCATTCGGTAAAGTTATCGAAGAAGATTGTCTGGATATGCATCATGTGATGCAAACACAAGACCCCCCGCTTATCTATTGGAATGATAAGACAAGAGAAATTATGGATACTGTTCGACGTTGGAGAAAAGAGGGGATACCTGTATACTTTACAATTGACGCAGGGGCGAATGTCCATTTGATTTGTGAAGGAAAAGATGAAAGAAAGGTTATAGAAACACTAGGGAGTAGATATCAAATTATTATCAATAAACCAGCGCGGGGAGCGCACCTTATATGAAAGTTCCAACACATATTGCAATCATAATGGACGGCAACAGACGATGGGCGAAGGAACATCGGTTGCCGGTCAATGAAGGACACAGACGTGTTGTTTTCCACGTCGTTGAAAATCTTGTAGATCATGCGATCAAACGGGGCATACAGTATATGACATTTTGGGCATGGTCAACAGAGAACTGGAAACGAGATAAAAAAGAAGTGGAAACAATTATGCGCATTTTTCGGACCGCACTGGGTCGTCAATGGAAAAGACTTCACAAAAAAGGAGTACGAATAAAAGTCATCGGTGATATTTCTAAATTTTCTCCTGATATCCGGAAACTTATTGAAGAGCGTGTTGAAGAAACGAAAGATAACAAAAAAATTACAGCAATTTTCGCACTGAATTACGGAGGGAGAGATGAACTACGGCGGGCAGTCCAAAAATCAGGAAGAGAGTTCGAAAAATATTTAGACACAGAAGGTATTCCTGATCCGGACATGATTATTCGACCAGGCGGGGAGCAGAGACTTTCAGGATTTTTACTTTGGCAGAGTGAATACGCGGAGCTCTATTTTACAAAGTGGTACATGCCGGAATTTACCCCAGGGAAACTTGACGAAGTGATAGAAGAGTACAACCACAGACAGCGAAGATTCGGGAAGTAATACTACTGAAAAGATTGTTCAATTCCCCCGATACCAAAAATTTTGCCTAAGATTTGCACAATCCAGTACGCACCGAAAATAACCAAAAATCCAACGAGGGCGAAGGTGAGTTGTTGCTTTCCCTGTTCGAGTTTTTTAGTGTCCCCGGCGCTCGTTAAAAAACTAAATCCCGCGCGAATGAGCATTAAAAGAAGTCCGATACCGGCAGCTGCAAAGACGTATTTAATGACCGGTTGAGACACAAGTTGGCCAAGACCTTCTCCTGCAAATTCAAATCCCTCCGGTCCAGAAATAGCTTCTTCGCCACCTGGTAGAGTCAACGATTGAGCAAAAACAGATTTCATATGTACTACTTAAACTCCGGTAGTCCCAAAATGTCAACACCAATAAGCCGTAGAAGGAATATAGAGAATATGATGAGTATAAGACCTGATATTGCAGATGTTAAGAGTTCTTTGCCGGCATTGAGCCTTTCCGGATTTCCGGTACTGGTAATCATCTGAAAGCCGGAAAAAATTATAAGGAGAAATGCAATACCCCCTGCAAGACCTATACCTAGTCCAAGGAATTGTTTGATAAACCCCTCGGGCGTTGTCGGAATACACCCAATCGCCGTCCATGCTTCCGGCGGATCTTTTTTGAAGCATGATTCACATTCGGTTTTTTTATCTTCAGCAAATTCACACACTTCCATCAGGCGTTGAGAAGCGACAAACTCATCAGGGTTTGATTGGTATGCTGAACATTCATCATCCGAATCACAACACCTTCTTGCTGCGCCGCTACCAAGACATGCTACTTTCCCCGCAGGACAACTGAGAGTCATGGGCGTGCATACAGCATCTATTTTCTGCGGAGTTGTGAGAAAAAGTGCTAACAGGCCGACAATAAGGGCTAATTTCTTCATTCCTTAAGTGTACCAAAGCATAGTGCATGTTACAATAATAAAAATGCGAAAATTTTTCTTCGTATTGTTTATTTTATTGTCGCTCCCGGCAGTTATTGCAGCACAAACGTGCGATCCTACCTGCAGCAATGCCATCGAGTGCCGGGATAAAATCGCCAAATGCCAGGAAGCATGGAATCAGATGGAAGCAGCGAAAGAACCCCATGTGACGGCTCTTCGGAAAATGGAATCGGATATTGCTGCGTTTCAAAATCGTATTAAAACAATTGAAGCGGATGTCGTTAAAAAAGCCGCGGCTATAGTCCAAGGGGAAAAAGAATTAGCCGGATACTTGGATTTGGCCGGGCGCCGCATACGGCAGCTCTATATGAAAACTCTTTTCAACAATCCGTTCGTCACATTTTTATCTTCCACGAATATAGGTTCAATTCTTCGGGCATTGGTGTATCAGCAATCGGTTATTAATGAGGATAAAAAAGCCATTACCCAGACTGCACTCTCTGTTAAAGATTTAGAGGATAAACGAAATAACCTTGAGGCAGAGAAAGAATCACTCGCGTATCTAAAGGAAGAAACTGATAAACGCGCCGAAAGTGTGCGGAAATTGGTGGGAGAAGCAGAAGCGTACCAAAGTCAACTGACCGGCATTATTTCTAGTCTCACCACGCAGCAACAGTCGATTCTTAATGCCCGTGGCGGCACATTCACAACGAGCGTTGGGGACGTGCCTTTGGCGGATGATCCCAATGCAGCGCCGACTTATAACCCCGGGTTTTCCCCGGCATTTGCTGGCTTTTCCTTCGGTGCCTATACGCATAAAAAAGGCATGAGTCAGTATGGGGCGAAAGGCAGAGCTGAGAGTAATCAAACCTATGAGCAGATTCTTCAGGCGTACTATGGAAAAACTCCAACAGGAAAAGACACAGGGGGAACGATTAGTGTCCAAGGATATGGTAATTTGGATTTTGAAGGGTATTACATGATGGGGATTGCAGAGATGCCATCGAGTTTCCCTAAAAATGCCCTAAAAGCACAAGCCGTTGCTGCCCGTACATATGCATACCGGTATAAAAGCGGCGGATCAACGATCTGTACAACGCAATCGTGTCAGGTATTTTCCAAGTCAAAAGCGGATAATCCTCCGGGAGAATGGAAATCAGCAGTCGAAGAAACTCGCGGACAAGTACTTGAGGATGTTGTCGGGTACTATTCATCAACAACAGGTGGATACATCACAACCATGGGATGGGACACAACCTGCGGCAACCAAGGTTGTTGGACAGGTGGTGCGTACGAAAAAATAGCAAGTAGCCCCTGGTTTTATAAGGGATGGTATACGTCTGATTACTACAATAATTCAGCCAAATGTAATAGGTCTCACCCATGGCTAAACGGAGAAGAATTTGCAGATATATTAAACGCCTGGGTTGCTCTGACTGGCGGAGGAGATAAAAGCAGAGTGTTACCTATAACCATCAATAGTTGCTCAATCGGTGGTTCAACCGGCAATCCATATTCTATAAGTGAGCTTCGGGATATTGGCGGGTTTACATCCGTTTCAAGCGTGTCTGTCACTTACAATTCCGGCGGTTATACAGAAAGTGTTATTTTGCAAACAAACAAAGGCTCGGTGACCATTTCCGGCTCTGATTTTAAACAGGCATTTAACTTGCGAGCTCCGGGCTATATCTCCATCCGAAGTTCACTTTTTAATATCGAGAAGAAGTAATATAATAACCTCATATGCATATGGGACCACTCACTGTTTTTGCGGTTAATCCGGACGGTGTCAAATTTGAAACACAAGAGAGTGAGGAAAAAGTTATCCTTTTTTTACGCCAGCACCTCATTGTGTTTGTGCCGGCCGTACTCATTCTTACGCTCCTCCTTATGGCTCCTCCCATTCTTTTTCCTCTTCTCCTTTCTGCTCTAGGGAATCTTCCGATTCAATTGCCTGCCGGCTATGCGCTGGTCGGGGGTATATTTTGGTACCTGGCAACATTTGGTTTTGCCCTCGTTTCCTTCCTGCGGTGGTTTTTTAATATTTACATCGTGACCAATGAGCGCGTTGTCGATATTGATTTTAAATTTCTCCTCTATAAAGAGTTTTCAGAGGCAAAATTATCAAAAATTCAGGATTTGACGTACACAAGCGGCGGCATTATTGCTGCATTTTTTAACTACGGTGACGTTAAAGTAGAAACCGCCGGAGAAGTGCCCAACATAGAATTCGGGGCTGTTCCCCGTCCGGATAAAGTCGTACAGACAATTAGCGAGCTTATGGAAGAAAGTAAAAAATAATATATGACAGCCACAGAACTTTCCTTACTTTTTTTAAAAACCTTTACGATTATCGGCTTTACTGTCTATGCGATATTTGCGGCGGTTATTGTACGACAAGAACAGCTCATGGCGAATGTTTTGGAAGAATCGTTCGAACCAGTATTACGAACGCTTGTAATAATTCACCTTCTTGTGGCTCTAGGGCTACTGGTTCTTGCGTTTATTCTCCTATGAGACTAAAGCCCGACGTTGGCTCTGTTGTGGGTCCAAGCGATGAGACCCATTGGGGGCAAACCATTTTTTCCCCTGCTGCCTACGGTGTCGTTGAGGTAACAAAGGTTGGTGCACAAGCCCACGGAGTTGCCCTGCTAACCCGCATTAGCGAACGGTTTAAAGATCCGCCTGTAAGTTTAGCCGCACTCGAACAATTCGCCCAAAGCCTACTTACTACAGAGGTAGATACTGTTATTCTCTTAGTACCCGTCGGTAATATTGCATATATAACCATTGTGGGGAAAGGTGCAGTTTACCTCAAAAGAGGCAATACAATTTCTGCTTTACTCAAAGGATCAGGATCAATTTCCGGTAGTCTTACTGCAGGCGATACGCTCGTTCTTGCCTCATCGAGTATGGTTTCTGCGGTTCCGGAAGAGTCACTTGTGGGCATGTTTGATCACCTTACAGCAATTGAAGCAGCGGAAAAACTTACACTCTTTCTCCATGAAGCAAAAAGTGATGTTGGTGCCGCAGCACTTATTTTTCGAGTTTACGAGATTAAAACAGAACCTGACCGCCCCAGAGTTGCAACAACTCGACCCATTATTGCGCGTATCCGATTCCCTAGAATACACATTCGAATGAGGAAATTATCTGTGATAACAATAGTGTTGCTTTTTGTTTTTTTGGTGAGTGTTACCTTAGGAGTAGTAAAAAAAATACGTGATAGTACAAGCCGTGATGTAAGTAATGTGATGATAGAAGCAACACACCTTTTTGATGAGGGAGTAGCACTTCTTGATTTGAATCCTGTGAAAGGGAGAGAACGACTAAGTGAAGCAAAGGAAATACTGGAGCCGTACCGCGAGGACAAACGTGTTGCTGATCTTTATAGCAGGGTAATGGATAATCTGACATTGGCAATGCACAGCGTACGGGCAGAGCCGGAGTTATTTTTTGACGTGAGCCTTATAAAAAACGGAGGAAGCGCACAAAGTCTTTCTCTTTTTGAAGACATTCTTGGTATTTTTGACGCTGTTAACCATTCCGTATACACACTCGAGGTGTCGACGAAAAAATCTACTGTTATAGGAGGCGGAGAAGCAGTCGCATCAGGTGAATATATAGCAGTTTACGGCGACAATGCGTACATCTCGACTGACACAGGAATTGCACAAGTGCGAACAAGCGACAATAAAACAACTGCAAATTTCATTTCAAAAGCAGATCAATGGGGAACAATTTTTTCGGTTGTTGCCTACGGAGGAAATTTGTATCTTTTGGATACGGAAAAAAACAGAATCTGGAAATATGTGGCGACAGAAAAAAGCCAGCCTGCCGGCAGGCAGGGTTTTTCTGAAATTAGAGAATACCTCAATCCCGATAGCCTTCCGGATTTATCGAAAGCAACAAGCATGGCCATTGACGGATCTGTGTGGGTAGCGACATCTGATGGAAAAGTATTACGGTTTACACAGGGAAAAGAACAGACGTTTTTAGTACAAGGAGTTGAACCAAGCTTGGGACAATCTTTGATTGTGTACACGAGCGACGAGAGTAAAAATGTCTATATTCTTGATCGGGATAATAAGCGCGTCGTTGTTCTCGATAAAGACGGGTTGTATCTTGCTCAATATCTTTGGCAAGGAAATGTGACCCCGACGCAGATGGTAGTGTCTGAGAAGGCAAAAAAAATATTATTACTCTCGGAAGGAAAAATTTTCTCTTTGGAGATTAAATGAAAATCGTCAATAGAAAAGCACTTTTTGATTACACAATCCTTGATCGGTTTGAGGCGGGGATTCACTTAACAGGCGGGGAGGTGAAATCACTTAAAGGTGGACACGCAAGTTTAGAGGGATCGTTTGTGCGGCTGATGGGCTCGGAAGCATATTTGGTCAATGCGCAGATTTTTCCCTATATCTACGCCCGTCCGGAAGGCTACGATCCTAAAAGGACCAGGAAGCTACTTTTACACAAAAAAGAAATAGTCAGCCTTAAGAGTAAAATTGAAGGCAGCAATTTGACCCTCGTTCCTCTTTCTTGGTATACTCGAGGCCCCCACATTAAGCTCGAAGTAGGTTTAGCCCGCGGTAAAAAGCAGTACGAAAAGCGGGAGGCAAAGAAGCAAGAAGATTTGAAACGCGATCTCGAACAAGAGTATCGGGGGAAGGTGAAATAAGGGGACGTACAAGATTCGACAGAATATATGCTCTTTAACACTGCAGGCCGACCTTGATAGGTGGTTCGTAAAACAACTATCAAAAACATAAATGCTGACGCACAAGCGTTTGCAGCCCGACCGGCATTCGCATATAACAATGTGTTGAGCGCCTAAAGGTCGTCTCTTAAATCTTTTCTTGGTGGGATTTTTGAGGCGTAAACACAGCCAAGATGCATCCGTAAAGGTTCTGACGTTCCTTTGCTGATAAAGACCAATACGTCAAAATAATCGTGTCAGTCTCACTGACTACGCCTGTAGATGTGTTTGGGGTATTATTTTGGACGAGAGCTCACTACTCTCCGTCTCCACACTAGGTATTTTTGAGCTCCCCAAAGAGCGAATTACATTGACAGATTGCGATAAAATAGCGGTTCCAAACCCTGTTTTCTTGTCATAGACTGGTTTTTGGTCAAAGTGCATAAAAAACACTGTAAGTCTATCGTCTAAACTCCCGTTTTGCCACATACTGACGGGATTTTCTAGAACATCTAGTACTTTTTTTGTTGCAGTTCCAAATTCTTCCGAAGTATACCGCTTAGGAAAACTTACTGAGTCAAACTCTTGTTTCTGTATGCCTAGTTTTCGCAATTCACTTTCATAAGATGTAATAAGCACTTCATCTGTTGTTTTGGCTATTCTATTGGTAAGGCGGCTTATTGCTTCGGTAACCTCATCTAATTGCCTCTGACTGGCGCTCTGTGCATCAGAGTATTGAGCTTGATGCTGATTCCAGACATCCTTGAGTATAGCCAGAGCGAGCTCAATAGTCGGTTGCTCTAGCTTTGTTGTCCCGAGAAGCGCAAGGAAGTCATTTTCTATGGTATTTCTATGGATGACCTTATACCGCATGGGGCATCCATCGGTCTTACAGAAGTAATTTGGATAGCGTTGGCCATTGTGACTAGTGTTGAAGCTTGCCGTAAAGGGTTTACGACATAGAGAACAAAGAGTAAGGCCCCGGAGCGGAAACTCAGGATTCGTGTCTCTTCGAACCTTCGGTTTTGTGCGGTCTTTGAGAATCCGCTGCACTTCGTCATATGTTTCTATTGAAATAAAACCTTCATGCACGCCTTTTTGTCTAGCAATATTCCACTTTGGATACTCTATGTACCCAGTGTAGAGTATTTCAGTAAGCATCCTTTGGACACCATGAAGAGATATTTTTCTGTTGATTCCTTGTTGTTGATATTGGCCCTTGATGAAGTCAACCACGTCAAGTTGCGTAATGAGTAATCGGTCCCGAAATCCCTTTATCGCAGCCGCAAAAATAGAAGCAATCGGGTCATCAGGAATCGCGTATTTTCCATGAACTGGATGTTTTATATTCTTGAGCCCGGGTGGTAAACAGAATGGCCAATGTCCAGATTCAGCTCGAGCTTTCATTTTTTGAATTACCTGTAGCTTGTTTTGGTTTCTCTCCAATTCTGCAGCGGCAGCCATTACTTGTTCTGTAAAGCGTCCCGTTGGTGAATTTTCGAAGTTAAAATTTGGAGATTCTACTCTTGCCCCACGTCCGTATATTTCCTTCTTAAGCGCGAAATGTATTTCCAAATCTCGAGCAAAACGCTTAATGTCATCAAAAATAACCACAACATCGCATTCTGGCTCTCGTGCTTTTAGTTCTTCAATACACACAAGAAGCTCTTTCATTTTTGGTCTATTAAATAAGCCACCAGTTACGCCTTCTTCTGGGAAAACCCTGAATACGACGTATTTTTTACTTTTTGCATAATCTAGCGTCCGTTTTGTTTGAGAATCTAAACCGTGACCCTCTTTCACTTGTCGGTCTGAAGATACTCGTGGATAGAGCAGGGCGTATGTCTTAGTTGGTTTTGTCGTCATAGTTGGTTTGTCTGATTTTGGATGATACGATTTGCCAGCCGGTAAAGCGACGCAACGATTATCTCGATTTGTTTATCGTTTAGTTGGTTACTTTTATTGCCTAATATTTTCCTTGCCTTGTCAATAGTAACTGTTGGCTTGATAGCAATAAAGGCGTATGGGTTTGTCATAGTCCTTTTTGTGAAAACAGAAGGTCTTTGAGTGTTTTCAGGCTATTTACAAACTCTTTTATGTTGCCAACGGCTTGTTGCGCCCAATACTCAGTTGAGAGGTGTTCACAGAGGGTTGAGTCGTCAAAGACGAAGTACGAATATTTACCGTTCGGTTCTAATCCGATAAGCCGGGCGTTCTGGGAGTAAATCCACGAGGCTTCAAAAATATCCTGTGTTTTGTACGCTTTATCTTTTCTTGTCATGAATAAAGCGTAGGTGGTTGGGAGAGGGGTTGCCGCGGATACGTGCGTGTATTTTTGAGGCGAAGACTACGTATTTTCTTTAGCTTTCTTTTTCCGGTGGGCAAGTCGGTGGTTTCTATTGTCTCTGCATGGGTCGCTACAGAATTTATGTGTTTTTACTGCTTTAGTAACCCAAAAGAATTTACCACATTCGATACAGGTTTTGAGATTTTGGTTGATGATGATTTGGTTTATCATATCTTCCCATAAGGAGACTATGGTGCCCTTGTGTTTGGTGAATTGCAGTAAGTAGCGCCTTTTTACGTATTCAAGAGGTACCGGGCCGCCACCAAAAGCATCATTTATTTTTTCGATATCCTTTGCTCCTAAATAATGAGTCTGAATTTTATGCGTGTTGAGTATGCGGTCTATTTTAGCCAAATCCTTTTCGGTGGCAGTGCCACTTGATAATTTTTGGGCCATGTCATTTATCTTTTTATGTTCCCTTTTGAATCCGTCTATTAGGTCTTTTCTCATGTCACGAGGTATAAAACGATAATTGTTACAGTAATTTATTATTGCAGTATCATCTTTGATATTCACGCGGAGAAATTCTAAAAGACGCTTTTCTGGGTAAATCCGCGCCTTGCTTCCTCTTTGCGTAGGAAAAGCACCCCCTAGGCGTATAGCAATGGCAGGTTTTATTTTGTCTTGTTTTGTCGGCATTTTTGTATGAGACTTATTGTATAATAGAGCGAAAAGACAAGACAATATGTCTACACGAGACCCAAGTGAGTTTTCTAAAAAAACAATTGAAACCCTCGCAAAGCGAGCAGCTCAGACCTGCTCTAACCCTGATTGCCGTCGTCCCACAAGTGGACCGCATTCTGATAAAGATAAGTCTGTGATTGTGGGGAAAGCAGCACATATAAAAGGTCAGAAAAAAAATCGAAGTGCACGATATGATACCTCAATGACAGATGAGCAAAGAGGCGATATTTCAAACGGTATATGGCTTTGTGGTGTTTGTCACGACGTCATCGATAGAGATGAAGTAAAGTACACCCCCGAAGTTTTAAGAGCGTGGAGAATAAAACAAGAAGAGGTGATTAGTAAAGCAATGATAAGCTCTTTAGGATTTAGACAAGATGCAGCAGCATCCCTTTCAGCTGTAAAGGCGGATGTATTAGAAGATGAGAATATCAAAAAAGCTATGCAAGCTTGGGCATCAGGAGATATCGTCATAGCGTTTGAATGTTCTCAAAACGCTTACTATCATCCAACTAGTCCAGATGTGAAGTTGCAATCAATAATAAATATGGTTTTACTTTCCCAAGACCAAATAAAACGAGTTGAGTATTATGCTTCGCTTTGTGATGAGGGAATTATTTTGGCGAGCAAAATCAATGATATTTCAACACGGGCTGTATTAAAAGTTCATAAAGCATATTTTTTGCAGCATAGGGCATTTAGTAATTCTTTGTTAGTTTATCAGGAAACTCAGATACGGAGTATGGTGGGGTACCCCACTATGAGTGATGTCCAATTAAAACAATTGATTGATGCTATACAGTTGGATACTAAGGAGATTAATGCGCTCACAAATGACGCACAGAAGGATGCCTACGAAAGTAAAAGTTATTCTGCATTGGCACACGTAAAAATGACAGCTGGCAATACGATTGGCCTTACATATTTCATTATCAAACAATTGGGTCTTGATACAGGACAAACAGAGCATATGACTATCCGCCTATTAAGCGAGGCAAAAGATATATATGAAAAATTGGGGGACAAAGAAGGTATTGGCAATGCCCTACACAACATTGCAAACAACTTACGCTTTTTTGGTGACATACCAAGAGCGAAAGCTCTAGCCAGTGAGGCGCTTCAAATAGCAAAAGAGACAGGATATAAAGAGCTTGAAGTAAAAGCAGCAGAACTTTTGAAGGACAGGTTAGAGGAAGATTGGAAGCCAGAATAAAAGTATGGAGAATACCACGACAGAACCGGTGAAAAAGTTTATGGTTGAGTACTTTCAGAGTATTGACCTTGGACATTGGGAAAATAAGATTAGTAGCACTAGTAGTAAGATACTTACATTAAAAAATCCTAAAAAGAAGTTGTACTACATAACGGATTTTTACCTTTCTTACCTTCAACTGCTCGAGATATTTATTATTAACGCTTTAATTTTTGCCACGAGAGAGCATGCGTTTTTGGAAAATCTATTTATTAGTAATAAAAAGACTAAAGAAAGAGTAGAAAAGTATTTTAATAAACAATTTTATACTTGGTTTTTAGATAACTATGTTTTTGGGTTTAAAGAAAAAGAAAAAATAAACAACTTTGAACAAAAATATAAAGACTACCTCAACGTATTAGAAGAGTGTGTAAATGACTACACAAAAGATTACGATTTCCTTAATGCTTATAAACACGGTTTTAGAGTAAATGCTACAGATAAGGGCGCGGTTGCTATTAACGGTTATCCATTGCTTAATACCAATACAGTATTTACCTATTTTTCAAAAGAGTTTGACGAAAAGGAAAAAGAAGACATTATTTATAGAAAAACTATCATGCTTAATTACGAAAGATTTATTATGAAAGCACATTTTCTATTATCCATGTTACAAAATACTCAAAAGGTATTTTTGGGACAAGAGCATAGACCGGGTAAACAGTTTAAGTTAGACCACTTTTTTATTGTAGACGAGAAAAAATGGAACAAAAGCTACGGATTTTACAGGCACAAAGAACCTCTTTTCGCAAAACATAGAAAAATATGATAGGAACACAAACAATCACTGCAACACACCTGCCAAAGGTAGGAGATAGAGAAGATTTTTCAATGCGTGCAGTTGGACCCGGGGAAACAGATTATAATTTCCCATTGTCTATGACCGGCACGATATTAGCCATTTGGCAAGAAGACCCTAAACATGCGGCAGAGTATCTAACACGTAATATATTAGGCGTTATTGGTACCGCCTCTGCACCGCCTGAGGAAGGTTTTTGGTTTGATAGTTATAATTCAGGAGATACATTAAAAGAAACAGCGGATAAGGTACGTAACTACGGCATTAAATCATTTACAAAGGGCAAAATCAGAAACGCCTTTATACGTTTACTTGGTGAAGAACTTTTTGATGAAAAAGAAAAACTCGATAAGTTCTTTGTAAGTAAATATGGATATGAGTTTTTTCGCTCATTTGAGGATGCTTTTGAGGATAGTCAAGCAATAGAGGATTTGAGCACACCGGCTAAAGACAATGCACACTTTTTATATCGCATTTGTATATTATCGGGTTTTATTGACCATATCAATGTTAGGGTCGCTCAGGAGAGTACAAGCGTTTTGAGTCTACAGGCATTAAAGAATTGGCTAAAAATCAATCTCGATGAGCGACGAGCAAATGATTTAACCAAAACGTTTCAAATGATAAAAAACCTTCGTAAGCAATATCCGATACATGAACACTTTACCATTACAGCAGAAGGACGTCGGGTTGTTCGAGATGAAATAAGAGAGGCAAAAAAGTACTTTAATATAACACCCGACTTAGAAAGAAGCTGGTTAAATGTTTTTACAGATTTCAAAAATAGTCTTGCTGAAATTAGGAAGACCCTTCAATAGATTATTTATTTCTATTTATTCGCTCCAAAAACTCATGCTGTGGATTTCACCCGTATCCTCTTTGATAAGTAAGAAGTAATAATTTTTATCTATTCCCTCAAACACTAGTAAGTTTACTCCGTTGCGAGATACAGGCTGAGGCAGTAAGTTTTTCCCCGTGTGTTTTCCGTAAGCTTGATTTATTAACTCTATCATCGCGCCGATAACAATAGCATCGTTACGCGGTAGGAACGGCTGAAACGTGGCTACATATTTCGACGTGCCCTGTTGATACAAGATTGTGTAGTTATAGTCCATGTATACTCCCTGGATTTGTTGGACTTCGCCTGTTGGAGTCGGCGTTTCTGTTTTCTCTATAGAGGGGGGAGAGACTTCTTTTTGGGCTGTTTTTGTAGAAGCAGTATTGCTACTTACAAGTGCTAAGCCTATTACGCCGGATAGAAGTGTGACGATAAACAGAGCGAACGCGAGTTTTCCAAACGGCCCCTTATACCACGGGTTAGATTCTTCCATAAGTTTTGTTGGTGAAATGGTAACACTTAGTTGGTACAAAGACAAGCAACATATGAAGCTAAAAGGTAACATACAGTAGGTGTTATGAAATAAGACATACCCATACGCTAAAGCATATGGGTACAGAGCGAGAGAAAAAACTGGGTAGGCGTATCAAACGATTGAGGAAACAAGCGAAATTGACTCAAGAGGAAATGGCTGAGAAGCTACGTCTAAGCTCCAAATACATTCAGTTTATAGAAGCCGGAACAAGGATGCCGTCACTAAAAACGATATACAAAGTCGCCCGGGCGCTTGGCGTGAAAGTACAGAAACTATTTCCCTTTTAGGCTGACTGGTTAGGATTAGCTTGTTGATTATCAAGTTCTCGTTTTACCTGCTCTGCTAGATGACTGTAGTCTGTTTTGTCATTTTCTCGCTCTAAATCATCAAGAAGCTGGCTGATGTCATCCGGTTCCACTTGAGCCACCTCTTGCCGGCTAACAAAAAACGGTTGGCAGCTCCGGTGCTTTTCTGCGAAGAAGCGAAGGTTACGCCACTCTTCGTCGGTTACTGGCTGTCCAATCTTGACCTTTTCGTCAATGCTAAGGATTAGCCGGTAAAAAATGCTGTTTACTACTTCGCCCGGATAGCGTTGAAAAGCGTCTATTTTTTCCGAAAACCAGTCTTTTAGCCTGTACTTTTCGTAAATTGCTGACTTGTGCTTGATAAGCAAGGCTTTCTCTATAGCAAAATAGAGGCTGTTACCGATTTTTAGAAAAGGCGCCATTTCGGTAAGCCATATTTGATATTGTTCGTCAGGATATTCTGGTCTTCCTATATCAGTCATAAAGTTGCTATCCGTTTCATAATTCCGTATGTGATACAGTAATAGGTGAAAGGCGTAAAGCGTGGCGTGGGGTAAGTATTTTGACTGAACGGGTAAGCACGCCGTACCAGCGGAAGATGTAATCTGTAAGCTGGTTCCAGATATTATCCGTGATGTCCACTATTTATTCTTTTTGACTTCAGTAAGGAGTTCTTTTTTTACTCGTTTTGCCCGCATTGCGATAACCTTTTCTATATCCTCCCGCGCTTCTTTTTTGAGAAATTCGAGAAGATTGATATCTGTCGGATTATTTTGGAAATGCGTTAAGAATGTGCCGTGATAATGCTTTGGCAAGTGGCTAAGAATCTCGTCGAGGATATGCGTATGAAGTGTGTCGTCGATAATTTTGAGAATGTCTTTTTTATTCCCGACAACCGCAACTATTTCTTCAAAAAATATGAGATTATCGTAAAATCTTTTTGTCATGTTGGTCCTAACGGGACACTATTTTCGGGATCATCTACAAAGAATAACAAAACTGCACCTTTTTGCATACCCACATTTAATCCTAAATGTGCCATGAGCTCGGGTGATCCACCGAAATGTTTTCCTGTCCAGCTTGCTGGTCCCGCGTCACCAATAATTGCAACGATGGACTTTCCGTTTTTCGGATTGACGACGAGAACTTTTCTCCATTTATACCAATCCTTAAGTTCCGGCTGGCGAGTATTCCAATCAGGTAAGTAGAGTGTTTGCACTGCCACGTAGTATTTTTCTTTTTGAATGAGGTCAGGAGAGAGTTCTATCTTTGAATTTGCAAAATACCCCCACGCGCCACGCCCAGGAGTAATACCAGATTTTTGAAATTCGTCGTGTTGGTCGATTGTATCTCCTGGAAATCGGGGAAGATGCTGCTCAGCTCCCATAAACCCGTAATTTTGATTGAGGCGGTTTCCGTCAAGTTCTGCAACGACATGTATACCAAACATGTTTTTGAGCACCTCAAGGATTTTTTCCTCAATCTCCGGTATGAGCGGGCCGACAGAGATCGGGAGGAGCGAGGTAAGCGTTGAGGAAGAAAGCGTAACCCGAGACGGAGTTGATAGGAGGGCCGGGCTCGAAAGGAGGAGGGTTCCGGTTAATGCACCAGTGGTAATCATCCTTGCTGCGTGTGGGTGGTGGGATGCGAGGAGTTTTGCTGCCTGGAGTTGTTTCTTTTTGAGCCTCGAAAGGAGAGTGGTATCCATTGGATCTATAATACACTAAATATATGGAATTTCTTGACATTCTTTTTCCAAAGAGATGTTTGAGGTGTGGAAGAATTGGGAAGTATTTTTGTCCTTCATGTCGCACAACAATAGCTTCCATTAATACACCAATGTATCCGATAGGTTTGAATGGTTTGACGTGTTTTTTTCGTTACCAAGGTATTATTCAGAAAGCAATTAAAGCACTCAAGTATCGCTCCATCTCCGACCTTGCATCAGAGTTTGTGTCATTAATACCGCAAGTGGAGATTCCAAATGTTGATGTTTTTATACCGGTTCCGCTTCATGCCTCTCGGTATCGACAGCGGGGATTTAATCAGGCAGAAGTTTTGGGAAGGCTCATTGCAGAGAAATTGCATATCCCTATTCGTACCGATATACTCAGACGCATCAAACGAACAACGCCACAGGTGGAAATGAAGAAACGAAAAGAACGATTAAAAAATATGGAAAAAGTATTTGCTGCAACATATTCGCCGGAGCGCGTTTTACTATTTGATGATGTGTTTACAACAGGGGCAACGATACGATCAGCAGCAAATGTTTTAAAACGTGCTGGTGCCAAATTTATTTGGGGAATGACTATGGCACGATAGTATGAATATTGCAATTGTTGCAGGCGGTAAGTTGCAGAAACGATTTTTTAAAAAAATTCGCAGCGCGGATAAAATTATTGGTGTTGATCGAGGCGCCCTGTGGTTAGTTGCAAACAAAATACTTCCCGATGTTGCCTTTGGAGATTTTGATTCTGTTACAAAGAAAGATCTGAAAATAATTAAACAGAAAGTAAAGAAGGTTATAAAATATCCACAAAAGAAAGACGCAACGGATTTAGAACTTGCCGTTGACTATGCCATCAGTCTTAAGCCAAAAAAAGTCGTGATTTTCGGCGGTATCGGGACACGTCTTGATCATACGATAGCCGCTGTGCATCTTCTTGAAAAATTCTTGAAAAAAGGAATTGCCGGTAACGTTATTGATGGGAAAAACAAAATGACACTGGTAAAAGATTCGCACGCTGTAAGCAGAAGTCCACATCATTATGTCTCGATTTTGCCATTCACCCCGTCTATCGTTATTTCTCTTTCCGGATTTGCATACCCCCTTACCCGAAAGCGGCTCATTCGCGGCACATCGCGGGGTATAAGTAATGTTGTTATTGAGAAATCGGCAATAATCGAAGTGCACGAAGGTATTGCTCTGGTTATTAAAAGTCGAGATTAAGCGGAGCACTATTTACAGTGTTATAACCTATTTGAAAACTACTCAAATACCTGCACATGATTGCTTCACGACAATTCTTACTCTCAACAATGGCGACCATAACCCCTGAAACATGCAATCTATCATTTTTGGACCCGGCTTTTCATCACTTAACGACCAGTTTGTTTTTGTTGTTAAAATTAGTAGCGCCACAACAACAATAACGACCGTGGTCAAGATTATTTGAATCAAATTATGTTTATTCATGATTTGCGGAGGGTAGAGGACTCGAACCTCTAAGAGCTTACGCTCACAGGTTTTCAAGACCTGCGCAATAGCCGTTCTGCCAACCCTCCAAAAAAAGCGGAGAGTGTGGGAGTCGAACCCACTCACCGTTATTCACGGTGCAGGTTTAGCAAACCTGTGCCTTACCGTCCGGCCCACTCTCCTATAACGTCATTATACCAAAAATAGGCTTTTTCTCTGTGATATACTAGCTCTATGGATACCTCTACCGAAAAAAAGAACGAAGAAAAAAGAGAAGAGGTGTATCTTGAGTGGAGTTCTCCCTCGCGACTTTTTAAAAAGCGGGATCGTGAGTATTTCACAAATATCGCGGCCATTGTCTTTCTTTTATCGATTATTTTAGTGTTTGCTCGGGAATTTGTTCTGATTGCTGCAGTACTTTCGATTGTATTTTTGATTTATGTCCTCTCGACTATTCCCCCGGAGGAGGTCAAACACAGAATTACCAATCTCGGCATTGAAAGCGCCGGCGCATTTTACCGGTGGGAGCAACTCTTTGAATTTTGGTACGAGGAACAGTGGGGTCAAACGCTTTTGGTGCTCCGCCCGTTCATCGGTCCTCGCGTGATTATACTTTTGGGCGGTAAAGATCGAAATAGTGTGCGTGAATATATTGCCAAACACATACCGTTTCGCGAGACTCCGCAAAAAACGTGGGTCGATAACGCCGCACGTTGGCTTACGAACAAAATCCCCCTCGAAAAGCCTACGAGCTAATTTCGTTTCCCCGCGGTTCCAGGGTATAATAGAGCCACGCTCCCGTAGTTTAACGGATAGAATAGGGGTTTGCGGAACCTCTGATCGCAGTTCGATTCTGCGCGGGAGCGCCCGGTGGAGGGGTGCAGGGAATGGCTATCCGGACAGTCTCGAAAACTGTTGTCTCCGAAAGGGGACTTGTGGGTTCGAGTCCCACCCCCTCCGCTCATTTTTTATGAATATAAAACGAATACTATTGACCGGTGACGATGGATATAACAGTCTTGGCACGCGGCTTCTTATCTATTTTCTCAAAGACCGATACGAGCTTGCTATTGCCGGCACGAAACATCAACAAAGTGGGGTTGGGGGGCATGTAAATGTTTTAAAAGGAGGAAAGTGGGGACAAGAAAAAGTGGATGGAATTCCCGCTCTTTGGGTGAGTACATTCCCAGCAGATGCGATACACCTTGCGGCAAGTTTTTATAAACAACCGTTTGATCTGGTAATTTCAGGCATCAACCTAGGACTTAACATCGGAGGTGGTATCATTTCGTCCGGCACATTTTCAGCTGCAGCCGTTGCTATGAGTTTGCAAATGGCAAAGCGCGCAATAGTGTTAAGTTGGGATGTGCATTATTCGCATTATTTCAAAGATCACAGTGGGGCTGAAGACATGAAAGAGTACATCGATTACCCCGGTTCAGTCGTCTTTGATCTCATAACACGCGCGATTGATCACGATTTTTGGGGCGCATCAATTCTCAATGTGAATCTTCCGCTTGCAAAGACTCGCCGCGTTCGTTTCACTAAGCCACTTCCCGACCTCAAACTCTTCTACGAGTATCCCCTTCGCACGGATCCGAAAAAGCATACATTTGCCTACCCCAAAGATAAACTGCACAGGCGCCAGAGTAGGAATTTGAGCTACGATTCAGGCGCAGTATTAGATGAGTGTATTTCACTAACACTCTATGAAGCTAATTTTGCGGCGGAAAAATTTTACAAAAAAATGCACGAGAGGGAAATGACGCTATGACAATTACTATTTGCGGGAGCATGGAGTTTCACCAAAAAATGCGGGAAGTGCGAAGGACTCTTGAGATAGCGGGTCATACCGTATTGGTTCCGAAAAGCTTGGAACTCATGGATAAAGAAGGATTTGTGCATCCGACAACTGACGAAGACAAAATTACCGCTAAAATTGAGTACGATTTTATCCGCGAACATTTCCGAAAAATTGAGAAAAGCGATGCGATTCTCATTCTCAATTATGATAAAAAAGGAATTACGAGTTATATCGGCGGCAATACGTTTCTTGAAATAGGATTGGCATTCTGGTTAGGCAAAAAAATTTATTTGTTTAATTCCATTCCAGAGATGGAATACAAAACAGAAATGCACGCGATGAAGCCTATTGTTCTTGGTGGAGATCTCACAAAAATTACTTAAAGCTGGACATTCTTTCCATCGCGCTTCTCGATGTCAAGGATTATTCGCACAACATTTCCTTCTTTATCTTTTATCACAAGACTGCCACCGTTAAATCCTTTCAGTTCACTATTTCTCTCATACTCCACCCCGTTATCGCCGTCGTAGGTCGTTGTCGTATAGAGATATGAACAGCATTCGAAGTAACTAGTGTTTAAAACTTTTCCAACAGTTACGATATTGCTTTGCCTGTATCGTCGACCAAGGTGAGATGTTAACGTAATTCCGGGAAAACTTCGCAGTTCGTTAGATACTGGTTTATAGAGAACGCCCAAGGGAATGGGTAGATCAGAAAGAGAGTTGCCGACGATCCGTTGATGAAATGCAATGTGGGCAACATTATGATCAAAAAGCTCCCAGAGAAGTTTCAATAGTTCTTCCTCGCGCAATTTATCAAGCAGTCCCGGAGTTGCCCAGATCATCACACTGTCAAAATCTTCTGCGAGAGCTGTTTTGTCACTTGCCAAAATACTTCCTCGTCGCCCTTCTTCAACAATTGTTTCGAGATACCTATCTTGACTGAGTTTGTCAATAAGATTCTCCCAATCCCAAAGAATTTTCCATTGACCACGTTCTTTAATAAGTTGGATTGTTTTGTTTTCTTCAAATGAACCGATGTGACGCGTATCGTACGTAATGCGAACGGGGATTGTTTGCGGCGATTGCCATCGTGAGAGACGGGATGTATCGAATGAAACTGATACACTTTCTATTTCTGCTTGCGAAAAAGCTTGTAATCCAAATCGGCGAAAATTATCACGAGTTACTATTTTACTTTCGTTTGCGAGGTCTTCATAGATGTCATGGGAAAATCCATACTGCCAGTTATAGGAAAGTTGGTTGAGCATGCGGGCTGGTGTGGGAAAGAGAATGCCTGTCGAAAAAACTAGATTAACGAGAATAAGAATTATGGTTATGGGAATGGATCGGAGAAGTTTTGCACTCATCAAATAAAAAAACGGAAGCGGGAGCACTAAGTATCTTACCCAGAAAGGAATCATTGCAAAAAAGAGTAATGAAAAAAGTGTGAAGCCAGCGATCGGCAGCCACATTATATTTTCTTTTTTTCGCAATATTTTTAACAGAGCGTCTACTGAAGAAATTGCTGCAAGCGGCGCGATGAGCGTCCACACGGGTGACCATTCTGGTGCACGGACCCAAATTCTCGTGAAAAGATTTTGGTACCAACCAGTTAAAAGTGCGGTGATACTGCTTCCGATATTAGGGACAAGGTTAGCGCTGAGATAGAAAGAGGCGATCCATTTTTGTACTCGCAGTAAATCCGCAAAACTATGACTGAGCGCTAAGTACTGTGCGTAGGGGAGAAGATAGGCAAGTGTTGTGATAGTAAAAAATATAAAGATTGTTTTCCACGATTTTGTGGTACGCCAAAGATAGAACCCGAGAAATATTGCAATCGGCGGGCTGAGAATCGGAAATTTTGTTTCCGAAAACAGACCAAAAGCAAGGCCAGAAAGAATAAATCTGCGTTTTAGTAAAAAGAGAAAAGTGAGGAGAAGAAAAAGAAGTTGGAGGCTGTCGAGCATGCTGAGCGGAAACTGACTTGTAATGAGTGGATCGGTGGCAATGAGAGTTGTGACGAGTAAAGCTCCTAATAAATTTTTGAGAAGAATGTTGCTTAAAAATAATAGAGTTATTAATGAGAGTGTATTTATGAGAAATCCATACCAGTATCCATTACCAAAGATAAGAATGCTCAGTCCTATTAAATATTTCCCCAGCGGAGGTACTTCCGCGTTGAGGAGTGTCGGGTCGCCGCCGCGAATTAAACGAAAGCCTTCATAGAGATAGAGTCCGTCATCTCCCAGTGTTCTGGCTGATAGAGGAAGTTTCCATTGCGAGTGTTCATATTTGTCTTTCCAATACGCCTCATCAAATGTTGAAAAAAAGAGCGCCCGGTTAGTAAAGAGAATAAGCGCAAGATGAGCAAGGATGATGAGCGCAAGAACTTTTTTAAGTACGCGCATAGCGCTATAATAGCACCATTGCCCCTGTAGTTTAACGGACAGAATGTCGGTTTCCGGAACCGATGATACCAGTTCGATTCTGGTCGGGGGCGCTAGACACGAGCAACCTTGCGTAGCTCTTGGAGTATACCTTTACTTGCTGCAAGAAACACACCGAATATAACTAAAATACCGCCAATAAAAAATCCCAGCGTCAGTTTTTCACCAAGAAAAAGGACATTAACTATCACTGCAAAGAAGGGTTGAATATAGACGTTGAGTGACGCAGTAGTTGCCGATGAATGCTTGATTGCCCACTGAAACAAAACAAATGTTGCCACTGTCACCGCAGTGCCTAGGTAGAAAAACAGGAAAAGATAGTGCGGATTAAGAAGCAGAGCTACATAGCGCGTTTGATAATTTATAATAGAAAGAGGGAAAAATATAATTGTAGTTGTAAAAATGGAGACTGCGGACATTGCAAGTGAGGAATACTGTTTCTTATTAATCATATGACGAGAACCGAGAGTATAAAATGACCATACAAATACTGCTGAAAAGAAAAACATATTACCACGGATTTCTCCACTGATCAGTTGTTTTTGTTCAATGAACGGAAGAAGGACGATGAGCAGGACTCCCATAAGACCAATAAGAAGACCTGCAATTTTTGTTGGTGAGACAGATTCTTTAATTAATCGTGGAGCTAGGATCGCAACGACGAGTGGAACAGCAGTATAAATAATAGCTGCCGCATTGGCCGTTGAAGTTCTGAGGCCAAGGTAGTAGAAGGCGACGTTTGCGGTTAAGAGACACGCAATGGGAACAAGATCAATAAACATTTTTTTCCCAATATTTTTTTCTCTGAGAAATAGTGGAAGAATGACAATAGAAGCGATTAAAAAACGAACGAATGCTGCTGTGTACGGGTCAAAGTCGCGAACGATGATTTTCGAGAGCCCCGCAGTAGACCAGAGAAGAGAGGCAAGAACAATAGCGATAAGGGCAATCATGCGGGAAGACATAAACGTAGTATAATCCAAACACGGAAGGGTCGCATAGTTGGTCTAGTGCGTTCGCTTGGAGAGCGAATATCACCGCAAGGTGATCGCGGGTTCGAATCCCGCCCCTTCCGCTCATGATTGATTTTCTCAAACGTATCACTGTTGAAGCCGGAGAGCTGATTGAACGAACAGAACGCACGAAAGCAAAAGACAAAGGCGTTGCTGGTTGGGCAACGGAAGCGGATTTTGCTAGCGAAGAATTCTTGATGTCTCAAATCCACAAACAATTTCCCTCTCACAAAATTCTTTCAGAGGAAACAGAAAATACTCTTGAAGACCTAGAGAAAGAGCCACATCTGTGGGTTATCGATCCTGTCGATGGTACGACAAATTTTTCCTTCCACATTCCGTTCTACTGCATTTCCGCCGGATATATGGAAAATGGAAAGACCATTGCGGGCGCCGTGTATGACCCCTCCCGTAATGAACTTTTTTGGGCAGAAGATGGTAAGGGTGCATTTATGAATACCACACGACTTACCATTGATCAGCAGACGTCATTTAAGGGGAAAGTGGCATGCGTTGGTTTTTGGCATCCAAACAAAAAAGATTTTCGGGTAACCCAAAAAATTTACAAGCAAGGAGCTGCGAATATAGTCTCACACGGTTCTGCCGCACTTTCTCTTTCATATATTGCAGCCGGTCGACTCTTTCTGTTTTATCAATCAACACCGCTCCATGCATGGGACGTTGCCGCGGCTCAACTAGTTATAGAAGAGGCAGGAGGGAAATTCTTTTACGAAGGATCTTACTTTAGCCCTCACAATATTATTGCTGGAAACCAGTGGGGTGTTGACCAAACAAAACACATTCTCCATATATGAATCGAGCCACCGCAGTGCTCCTAGTTTTCCTTACGCTATGCTCATTTTCTCTCCGTTGGTGGATGATGCCTTCATATTTGTTTTTCGGTCCGGAACAAGGGAGGGATTTTTTTGAGATAAAAAAAATCACGGAAGGAAATTTCACACTCATCGGCGCAAAAACTGATTTCGATGGAATTTTCCATGGTCCGATTGAATATTATCTTGCTGCCGTTCCATTCTTATTCTCCCGTGGAAATCCTATTGCCGTGAGTTTCTTTTTTACCCTGATTCAATCAGCAACAGTGTTCGTCGCATATGCGCTTGGCAAAGAAATATCCGGGAAACGATCTGTCGGCATTACCTCTGCGATACTTTTTGCCGTTTCGTACGGAGCCGTCGTCTATAGTCGGTGGCTTTCACAACCACCTTTAGCAATTCCTCTTGCATTTCTTTTTCTATTTTTTCTTTTTCGATTTCTTCACGGCAAAAAAACTTCACTCATTGGCGTTGCAGTTTGCGCCGGACTTTTGGGGCAAGTGCAATTTATAAACTACTTGTTTGTTCCCTTATTTCTCGTTTATATTATTTTTCGTTTTCGGAAAAAATTTATTAACATTCCCAAAAATATTATATGGGGATCATTGGTGTTATTTCTCATAACCGCATGGGGGAATTTTTTACTTTTTGATCTTCGCAATAATTTCTTAATGCTTCAAAATATTCGTCATGTTCTGATTTCTCCCTCTGTTGGACTGCCGTTTTTTGCGTCGATCGTTGAAACGGGAAAGTTATTTATTTCTTGGATAGGAATATTTAATGGAGTTCCGGTGTTGTTCGCTACTCTAATTTTTGTTGCGCTTCTCTTAAATAAAAAAGAGATGTTGTCTGTTTGGATGATTTTACCTCCCGCGGTACTCATTCTTTTTCGACGGGGGGCACTGGATCAGTTATTTGTCGTACTTATTCCAGCAGCGATAGTTGGTATTGCAATGATTTTATCAGAAAAAAAATCATTGATAGTTGTTTTTGTAGTATTAAATTTGCTTATGATATGGAACAATATTCCGACGAATAAAAATATTTTTTTCCAGGCGCCGCAACCAGATGTTCGATACAGCGATCAGATTCGTGTTATTGATGAAATTTACAGCCGGGTAGGCAATGATTCGTTTGAAATTCAAGCCTACACCGTTCCGCATGCGTGGCAGGATTCTTGGCAGTATCTTTTTTGGTACCGGGGAACGACCCGCTACGCTGGGAAACTTCCGGTTGCCCACGGAGGGTACAATATGTTTGTAATTATTCAAAAAGACGAACCGAATAGAACATTCCAAGAAAACTGGTACCGTGATATTGTAAGCAAGTTAGGAAAACTAACAGACCAATTTACGATTGGAGAGTATGCTGTTGAGAAACGTTTGATGTTCCAGTAAAACATCTTGACACAAGTGTATATAAAGTATATACTTTGTGTATATGAATACGGCAGTCGTTAATATTAAAGTTGATCCGAAACTGAAAAAACAAGCGCAGAAAACAGCGTCTGCTTTAGGATTTTCACTAAGCTCTCTTATTAACGGGTTTCTTCGACAGTTAGTGCGCGATCGTTCTATCGGATTTTCCGATGTACGACTAGAATTAACCCCCTACGCAAAAAGAATGCTACAGGAATCGGAGGAGGAAATCCGTTCTGGGAAGGCGAAGTCATATTCGCCAGATGAATATCTTGCGTATATTGATACAATAATTCGTAATGAAGAGAAACATCGTAAAAGTGGTTCCCACTCCAAAGTTCGAAAAATTACTACGTAAAGCACCGAGACTAGTACGACGCGCATATCAACAGAGACTTACAATATTTCTTCGTGATCAATTTCATCCTTTTCTCAACAATCACTTGCTTATAGGATCGTATAAAGGATATAGAAGTATTAATGTTACTGGCGATTGGCGAGCATTGTATAAAGAAATTATTATTGATGATGACCGTTTAATTATTGAATTTCATTTGCTTGGCACGCACAGCCAGTTGTATCGATAAACTTGTATGATTACCTGCACATTTGAAAATAGAGGAAAAGCGAGTTTGCGGCATGTCGTCGTCCATGCGATTGTTGAAAAAGACGGAACACTGCTTTTAGTTAAGCGCGCAGGGCCGATTCTTGAAACCGGCAAGTGGAGTTTGCCCAGCGGATTTATGGACAGAGATGAGACAGCAGGAGAGGCGATTATCCGTGAAATTTTGGAAGAAACAGGTTGGCAATGTGAAGTTATTTCTTTATTCCGCATAAACACAAACCCCAATCGTCCCAAAGAAGACCGACAAAATATTTCAATTGAATTTATTTGCAAACCGATTAAAAAAATTGGAGATCCGGACAAAGAGAATTCTCAAGTCGAATGGATTGCATTTGAGAAACTTCTGCCGGTTGATGAATTTGCATTTGACCACGGGGAAAGTGTACGGTTGTATCTTAATCACAAAAAATCACCAGTCTCCTTGCCAATCTTCACCTAGCGATGTATTCTGCTTTCTGCCTATGAGCGATATTGATGAGGTTAAATCACGGCTTAATATTGTCGACGTGGTCGGTGAGAGGGTGCAGCTCAAAAAAGCCGGGAGAAATTTTAAGGCACTGTGCCCTTTTCACACGGAAAAAACTCCTTCGTTTATTGTTTCCCCAGAACGGCAAACGTTCCACTGCTTCGGGTGCGGCAAGGGAGGGGATGTTTTGACCTTTATTATGGAGTATAACCATGTGGATTTTGTCGAAGCACTTGAAATGTTGGCAGATAAAGTGGGCGTGAAACTTACCCGTCGACCCCCGGATACCACAGAAGGAAAACTCAAGCAAAAACTATACGAAGTGAATCACTTGGCGAGTGAGTTTTATCATTATCTCCTCACTAAGCATCGTTTGGGTGAGTCTGCGCGGCGCTACCTCAAAGAGCGGGGTATTTCTGATAAATCAATAAACACCTTTGCTTTGGGATACAGTCCCAATAGTTGGGACGGTCTTTCAAAATTCCTCCGGAAGAAAGGGTATGACGAAAAACTTATTGAAACTGCAGGGCTTGCGATTGCCGGACAGAAAGGATACTACGACAGGTTTCGGGGAAGGGTGATATTTACACTGAAAGATCACAGGGGACAAGTGGTTGGATTTGCAGGTCGTGTTCTTGATCCGGAGGTTAAGGAAGCAAAATATATTAACACCAGTGAAACGCCGGTTTATATAAAAAGCAATGTGCTCTATGGACTTGATGTAACTAAAGATGCAATTCAAAAACAAAACGAGGCAGTGGTTATGGAAGGAGAGCTCGATGTCATCTCTTCATTTCAGGCTGGTATTGCCAATGTGGTAGCGATAAAAGGATCAGCACTCACCGAAGGACACGTCCGGCTCCTTAAACGTTTCACTGAGCGCCTAACTTTTTCTCTCGACAGTGATGTTGCCGGCGATGCAGCAGCACGGCGGGGTATTGAAATAGCCGAGAGCGCTGGTATGGACATGCGGGTTGTTATTTTGCTGTCAGGTAAAGATCCCGATGAAGCCGCACGAGAAAATCCGGGAATATATAAGAAAGCAATTAAAGAAGCAATTCCTATTTATGATTATTTTCTGCGCTCGGCAATTTCTCGCTTTGATGCCAACACGGTCTTTGGCCAAAAGAAGATCGGAGAAGAACTTATTCCGATTTTGGTTAAAATAGAAAACCCTATTGTTCAAGCACACTATGTGAAAAAACTTGCTGACGCAGTCGACGTTTCGGAGGCGACAATAATTGAAGGATTGGAAAAGGCAAAACGAACACTGGAAAAAGGTATTATTGGCTCCGTTAAATTAACCTCGGATCAACCAGTACGCACCCGAGGAGAAAAACTAGAAGTGTATCTTTTGGCATTACTCCTCCAGGGAAGGACAAGCGAATTTTATACGGACTTGATTCGCCTCATTGTCCTTGAAGATTTCTCGCTCTCTCCGGTTCGTGAACTTATCCAAAGGCTCGGTGGTTTTGTCAAAAACAATAAGACTTTCAATCTCAAAAAATTTGCTGACCAACTTCCTCCAGAGCTTATCTCCACACTCGATGAAGCAGCGCTTATGGATCTATCGGATATTGTCGAGGACAACAATCGTTTAGAGCGGGAGTGGGTTAATGCTACTCGTGAAGCGCAAAAAATGATAGTGAAAAGAAAAATGAACCGGGTCACCGGAGTGGAGCTTCGTGACCTTACCCGTAAACTTTCAAAGCTAGAAAAACAAGCCGAAATCTAATATAATAGCCTTTGAAGCGAAGTCACCGGCCCGTCAGCTGACGGACTGGTACTTTCGGAACCTATGGCAAAACCACGCGCAATCACCTCAGTTACCGATCTCCTTAAAGAAGGAAAAGCTAACGGCTTTATCACGCAAGAGGATATCCTTGCACTTTACCCCAAACCGGAAGATCGAATTAAAGATCTCGACCACCTCTACGACAAACTTATCAAAGCTGGTATTGATGTTTTTGAAACAACATCAGCTGACATTGAAAAAGAAGCGAGTAAAAGTATTCAGGAACTTGAAAAAGAGATAGAAGCGCTTGCCCGAGCAAGTGCAGAGGGGGTATCGGATCCGGTGCGAATGTACCTTAAGGAAATCGGGCGGATTCCGCTTCTTACATTCGCCGACGAAATGTCGCTTGCAAAGCGCTACGAGCGGGGAGATAAACGAGCAAAAAGGAAACTCACCGAGAGCAATCTCCGTCTGGTCGTTTCCATTGCAAAAAAATATATCGGCCGCGGGATGAGCCTCCTTGATCTTATTCAGGAAGGCAATCAAGGATTAATTCGGGCGGTTGAAAAATACGACTGGCGGAAAGGATTTAAATTTTCTACCTATGCAACCTGGTGGATCCGTCAGGCTATAACCCGCGCAATCGCCGATCAAGCAAGGACAATAAGAATCCCAGTCCACATGGTTGAGACAATCAATCGCTTTGTCCGCGCAAGCCGACGACTTATGCAGGAGTTGGGGCGCGAGCCAACACCGGAAGAAATTGCAAAGGTCATGGAAATTGATGTTACCAAGGTTCGGGAGATTATGAAAGTAAGCCAGGAACCAACGAGTCTTGAAACACCGGTGGGCGATGAGGAAGATAGTCACTTGGGCGATTTTATTTCAGATCCGGGGCCAACGCCGTACGACCAAACGAGCAGGCAACTTCTCAAAGAACATATGGAAGAAGTCTTAACTACTCTATCTGACCGTGAGAAAAGAGTGTTGATTCTCCGATTCGGTTTAGAAGACGGAAGGCCGCGGACGCTTGAAGAGGTCGGTGCCCAGTTTGGCGTTACCCGAGAGCGTATTCGGCAAATAGAGGCAAAAGCTTTACGGAAATTGCGCCATCCTTCACGAAGTAAAAAACTTAAAGATTACCTAGAGTGAAAAATTTTACTCTCTTGCTCGTTTTTTTTCTCGCGCTTACTCTTCGCGTGTACCATTTAGGAGTGTTACCCAACGGGTTTTATGAAGAAGAAGTAACCAATGCCTACGTTGGCCGGTTTATTTTTGAAAACGGGAGAGATCTTTACGGCAATTGGTTCCCGCTACTCTATTTTGATAAATTCGGTGACTTTCCTCCGGTGCTCCCCATGTATGTATCCGGACTCTCAACATATTTTTTTGGACTCACTGAATTTGCTGCGCGGTTTCCCACAGCGTTTATAGGAGCACTTGCAGTATTCCCGATTTTTGGTCTTGCATACTTTTTTTTCAAAGACAAACGCGCGGGTTTCATGGCCTCTCTCCTTTTGGCGATAACACCGTGGCACGTCGTATTATCTCGAACATCAGCAGAAGGAGTGATCGGATTTACTGCATTTACCTATGGACTTTTATGGGTATTAACGAAAAAGCGGTACGGTTTTCTCTTGCTGTTTCTTTGTTATTTTCTCTATCCCGGTCTTCGTCTCATCATTCCGTTGGCTCTCCTTCCCTTTATTAAAAAATACTTTAAACCAACACTGTTTCTTTTTTTCCTCACGGCTTTGATTGCGATAACACCATGGGGAAAGGGAAGATTTGTGCAAACCTCGCTTTTCAACAACTCCGAAATGCGGCAGCAAATTACTCAAACCCAACAGAACTTTTTATACACAACAAAAAACCCGTATGCTCGTGTATTTCACAACAAAGTAGTCGGTTACGCACGGGAATTTGTTAATCAGTTTACGAGTTACTTTTCTCCCCGACACTTATTTTTAGAAGCCGGAGGACAGCCGCGTTATTTTAGTGTTCCTGCTCAAGGGCTGTTGTATATAACCATGGGAGTACTCATTGTTATCTCGTTTATTGGGGGCGTTTTTTGGTATATTGCGTATTTACTTCTTGTTACTCCCTTGCCAGCAGTACTCACTGTAGATTTTGTTCCACACGCCCACCGATCACTATTTCTTCTTCTTCCCATGATTCTTCTTGCTGCTTTGGGGTACAAATATATTCACAAAATAAAATTTATCCCCGTTATTTTTTTGCTTGCACTGTTAGTTGAAGGTATATTTTTCTGGCATCAATATGCCAATTACAGTGATTCCTATCACAGTATTTTGCGAAATGATGGAGATAAAGAGCTTGCACAATATCTCATCAGAGAACAAGCCGCGTATGAAAAAATTATCATGCCGCCGTTTGCAAGGCTGCCGATTTACTACCTCTATTTTTCAGGAAATTTTGATGTGTCACTTATCGGCCAATTTCAGTCGCAACTGCAAATGAAAAGGTTGGGAAAAATTGATTTTGCCTCTGATTGGTGCCCGACAAAATTTCTTAACAAATCAGAAATACCATCATCAACACTGATTGTAGAAAACGGCGACTGCGGAGGGACACTGGGATATAGAGGAATAGAACAAATTATGCGCCTCGACAGCACTCGCGCTTACAATCTCGTTATCCCTGAATAAAGTTTAACTTCCGCAGGATTCGCTCTGACTTTCGACCTCAAACATATGGTCGCGGCTTACTTTTTGCGAAAGATCGACATTTGCATCATTTCCTGCAACAAAAAGGACACTATCATATTTTGTGATAGGTTCTTTCAGTATATTTTCAACTCTGACACCATTGACGTATCCCGCAACTTCTTGTGCGGAGGGAAATTCATAGCGAATATTTGTAAACAGATCTTTCCACGTAGCGTCGTTTCGATGCACATGGACGACATCACCAACTCCGTCATGGAGATGCGCTTTTTCGAGTTGTTCATCTTCTTCTACCTCATGACCTTCTTCATCACAGGCTTCAACGTGCATATATTTAGTATCAGAAAAATCCTGTTTAACTCCATCGACATAAACAAGAAAACCTGCGTGGTAGTGGACTTCTTCTATGGATCTTCCGATGCCTGAAAAAAGAAGCCCGAGAGCAATTGCGGTCAAAACGCCAAATATCGCAATAGTCTGCAAAAATAGTTTTACTGCCTGTTTTTTCTTGTTGTCGAAATAAAGCTGGAGGGGCTGATAGCAGAATAGATATCCCATGACAGCGGCTGAAAGAGTAAAGAGAGACATGGCGGCAATGGGGGCAAGAAAATTAGAGACGCGGGGAGCGTATTTAGAGCCGATAGTCATCACTGCGGCAACGATAACAATATAGACGCTTGCAGCAATGGCATTGAGCAGCGGATTCTTCGTCATAGCGGCTTAATTATAGTATAATAGCCATGTTCTTTACCATTCCCCTGTGGCGCAATGGTAGCGCGGCCGCCTGTTAAGCGGAAGGTTTGTCGGTTCGAGTCCGACCGGGGGAGCCATCTTTCGCCAAGGCTTCAGATGGTTATGTTTTACACATACATTCTGAAAAGCTCAAAATCTAACCTATTTTATACAGGTTGGACTACTGATTTGCAAAAGAGAGTGAAACAGCATAATAGCGGCGAGTCTTTTGCAAGTAAACCATATAGGCCGTGGACGTTAGTGTACTATTCAGCATTTGAAACTGAAAAGCTAGCAAAAGATTTTGAGCGATACTTAAAATCTGGATCGGGAAAGGCTTTCTCAAGGAAACGGTTCCTGAAGCCTTGAAGAAAGATGTTTCTCGGTGTTAAGGTGTTCGTAGCCATCCTTCATTGAAATTTTGGATGGCGAAGTACACCGACCAGGGGAGCACTAAATTTTCACTTTTATATTACTGATGTAGCAACAAGATTATACAGGCCATGGGCAGCCATAGAGTAAACAAGAGAATTTCCACCTTTTTCGTCTTTGGCAAAGCCAAAATAAACCCCAACCCAACCGGTCATGGCTGCAGTTGGTAATGAATAACCTTTCACTAAATGGACTAAAGCAAAAAGGATATTGGAAGCCGCCAAACTAAACCAAATATTCCCCCCAAATCTTTTTTTAAAATCTTCCTGCAAATATCCCCGGAAGAAAAATTCTTCTGCAAAAGAACCAATCAGTAGCATTAAAGGAAATATGCTGGGAGCTACAAACGGTTTCCCCGTCAAAGACCATCTAAAATATAAAACTACCGGCAGGAGAAACACAAAAAATATTCCCATTAGGGGTTTGCCAACCCTAAAACCCAAATCCGCAAAGAAAAATTTTTTAAAAAGAATGAGTAGAGCAGGCAGGAGAAATAGGACTAGATAATAAGGATCAAAAGGCATTAAGCCAGTTGCCTGAATAGGGCGGCGCAGAGCATAGGTAGCAATCACAACTGCCGACAAAAAAATAGGCACCAGGACAGAAGTTTGTTTCATTAATTCTACTGTACACCCCCTCTTGATAACGAGTCAAATAAGGAATACAGTTTATTTAATGCACAGGATATTACTGTATATTGGGGGAATAATTTTTGCCCTATTTGTCATTATGTCTTCCCCCAAGCCTACTCTGGCTGCCCCTCTGGGTGATATCTTTTCCTCCCAGGACTCTCTTTTTGTAAGAATTCAAGAAAGAATCGAGTATTTCTTCGCGTTTAATGTACAGCAAAAAGTCATTGTTTTGGAAAAGCAGGCAGAAAGAAGGCTGACGCGGGCAGAAAACCTGGTAAAAACAAAGGATGTTAGTCAAGTCCTATCTTTGATTAAAAGTTATGAAACTCTTAAAGAAAAACAAGGTGATTTGATAAGGGGCGCGCCGACAACAGTTCTGGATAAGGCAAAAGAACAAACTATTAAACAACAGGCCAGAATTGAGGTTATGAAGGAAGATATGTCTGAGGAGGCGAAAGAATTAATTGAAGACGGTCAAAAAACAGTCATAAAAACAATGATTGATACTATAGATGACAGTGGGACGAAAGAGAATAAAGATGAAGCAACCGAGTTTGCCGAAGAAATAAAAAATGTTATAGACCCGGGAAGCAACATCTTTGTTCCGGGAACTAATGAAGTCGCCCCGGGTACTCTCGAAGTTGCTCCTGGTACCTCTGAGGTCGCTCCCGGTGTACAAGATATTAAACCATGAAATCCTGACTACGCATCCTAATGTTCCGAGTATTCGCCAATCAGATAGGTATAATTACAATTTTCTCCTTACCCGAAATGTCAGGGGGGTTAGATAGAGAGAAGTTGCTTGGTTTGTTGAAGCACTAAGTCTGGATAGTCGATGATTGTTAACCAATCAATTATTCGGTAATCGTCCCACTTGGCGAGCAAGCTAGGACGTTAATCTTCCTCGAGTTGTTTTTCTTCAATAGATTCCTCTCCAGTCTTTTTATTTTTCCAGTAGATAATGGCTCCAATACTCATCCCTCCGAGCCCGAATAGTATCATAACAATTGAGGGTAACATTTTTGTATTTGAAGAATCGGAGACGAGAGTTGGTATTTTTGGAATGGGTGTCTCGGTGGGGGTGGGTGTTTGTGTTAGTGTTGGCGTTAGTGTTGGGGTAGGTGTGGGAGTTGACGTTATTCTTACCCCTCCAACGACGGCTGAAAGTTCGTTGGAATAGCTTCCGGGAGCGCATCCGTTCCCCGCTTTTACCACAAAATAATACGTTGTTCCATACGCTAAGCTGCCAACGGTATATGAGATTGTGCCTTTTCCGCCAACACTGGGATTTCCATAGGTATACTGTTTCGATGATGTGCCATAGGCAACAAGATAATAACTGACCGGATCTGCGGCTTCGCTCCACGTTAATGTTATTTGGTTTGCACCAGTTACTTCTGCGGATTGTAACATTGGGACACTGGTAGGGGCAGAATCTTTACAGGAGGGGTCCGGCGCAAGGGAGGCTGGAGTGAATGTTACCCAAACGCTACCCAGTGTAACCGGCGGGAGGTCACTTGTATCGGTTAGTGTAAATGTTACGGTTCCCGGACTTGCGTTTCGGCTACTTACGGTAAAATTGACTTTTCCATTTGAGTCCGTTGCCGCAGTATGATGGTTCACTCCCACTGGTCCTCCGTTAATAACGAGTCCCGAGTCGGCACTGCTCGTCAATTTAATATGATCCCCAGAGAGAGAATTCTTGAAACTATCTTTGACTGTCACTGAAATGGTTGCGGTTGTTGCTCCATCCGCAGGAAGCGACGTAGTGCTAGTTGAAATACTTGAATTCACCGGGTCTGCATTATTATTTGCGAAAGTCGGATGTAGGGAAAAAATGAAAATAACAAAAAAGAAGACAACAGCAATGACACGCATACTATTCAGTATAGTATGCTTTCTCTATGAGATCACCTATCTTTGGGCCCCAGTTGGTTGGGGTGGTGGTACATTATTCGGTTGTTGCACTTGTCCGCCGGGCCGCTGGTCATTCCCTTGAAATGGTTGTTGGTTTATTCCGCTTTGTTGGAGTTGTCCTGCTGGTTGATTTGTCATTTGATTAAATTTCGCTAAAGAGTTGGTGACCACAAGAGAAACAACAACCCCAAAAAGCAAAATCCCAAGAGGCACCCAGATAATATAAAAAATCAGTTGTAAAATTTTGTTTGCATTATCCATTTAACTTAATCACCCCCTTAAGATCAATTCTCTCACAATTTCAGTATACTACAGACAAATCAATTGGTCTGTCTGAAATCGCCCCAGTAAGCGAGCAAATAATTGTTCACTAACATTAAAGTTTTGACAATACATACGAGACGGAGCGGCCGCGGCCGATTTTTGTAAGATTCCCCTGATTCACCAGAAAGTTGAGATAATTTGCAGCGGTTGCACGGGAGATCTTGAGTTCTTCGCGGATATTTCTATTCGTAATTGGTCCCACTTTTGCGAGCGAAAGAATTGCAGTAAGCCGCCCATCACGACGAGTTTTACGTACTTCGTTGGCTTTCTCGCGGATAATTGAAAGACGTTTTTTTGTGATAGTCTCGATGAGTTCCTCAAGGGGGATTTCCTGTGGGTAGCTATCCATAATTGTCTATTTTCATCCATTTTAGACAATTAGTCAAGAAAAGTGACACAATAAATACATGGAAATAGGAAAGGCTGTACGACCCCATACACTCGTAGTGGATGATCGTTTTATATAATGCCAAGTGTATGTTTGCACATCCTGTTTTCTATGCGTTACTTGCTACGCTTTTTACGTGGGGAGTGACAGCGGTTGGGGCGGCGGGAGTGCTCGTGTACAAGAAAGCAAATCAAAACGTTCTTGACGGGATGCTTGGATTTACTGCCGGAGTCATGATCGCCGCGAGTTTTTGGTCGCTTCTAGCTCCATCGATTGCGCTTGCCCGCAGTTTTGGCGCTATCCCGTGGGTTCCTCCGCTTGTCGGGTTTCTCACTGGAGGTGCGTTTCTGTTTGCAGTTGATAAGCTCCTTCCTCATCTTCATCTTTATGCGCCACAAAAAGAAACAGAGGGAGTAAAAACCGGATGGCATAAAACGTTTCTTCTTTTTTTGGCAATTACGCTCCACAATATTCCCGAGGGTTTGGCAATTGGGGTTGCCTTTGGTGCCGCTTCGCTTGCTATCCCCGGAGTAACTTTGGTAAACGCAATAGCACTCGCAGTCGGTATCGGGATCCAAAATTTTCCTGAGGGGTTTGCCGTTTCGATGCCGTTTCGGAGAGAAGGGGTGAGCCGCTTTAAAAGTTTTCTGTACGGACAAGCATCGGCACTTGTCGAGCCGGTTGCTGCGGGAGCGATGATCTATGTATCGGTTGAAGAGATTATTCCGGAATCTCAGACACGCGGTACCGACAGTGCAACCATTGGCGCCATGATTGGATTTGCAATTATGATGACTCTGGATGTTGCCTTCAGCCCATAGCTAGCAAAAACCCCTCTTGACAATGAATTAATTTTGGGCATGAAATAAAATACTATGGTTCTTCAAAAAACTATATCCGCGCTTGAGAGCAAAGGATATACCGTTATCGTTGTAAAGAACGGGAAAGAGGCATTGGAATACATAAAGAAAATTATTCCACAAGGCGCTTCTGTTATGAACGGATCCTCTGTTACCCTCGAACAGATAGGATATGAGACGTATCTAGGGAGTGGGAATCACGGGTGGGTTGATCTTCACGCAAAAGTAAACGCAGAATCTGACCGAGAAAAAAGAAGGAAATTGCGGCGTGAGTCAGTCCTATCCGACTATTACGTCGGTAGCGTTCATGCGCTTATTCAAACCGGAGAATTTGTGATGGCATCAAATAGCGGCAGTCAACTTCCCCACATTGTTTTTACTTCTCATAATCTCCTCTTTGTGGTGAGCACCAAAAAAATTGTACCGACTCTGGATGAAGGCATGAAACGCGTGCGGGAATACGTTTTTCCGCTTGAGGATACACACATGAAAGAGAAATACGGTGTGGGAACGGGACTCAATAAAATACTCATCTTCCGTGGTGAGATGCCGGCAAGCGGTCGCAAGATTACTTTCCTTCTCGTAGAAGAAAATTTAGGTTTTTGATTTTTGGCGAGTATGCAGATTTCGCTTCTCATGATCATAATTGTTATTTTGTGGCTCGTGCCCGCACTTCTTGATCATTTAACAGGAAAATTTATATATGTCGTAGTTGCCGCACTTGTGGCGATTATCGCACATGGAATATATTTTTTCGGTCCTCACATACTGTACCTACTTTTAATAACGTATGTGATAAGCACGGTTGCGGAACTCGTTGCTCTCAAAACACCGATAAACTGCTTTGGCGTACGGTACTGGTACAATATTAAGAACCCATTTTTTTCTTCAAAGGTTAATTATCTCGGAGTGTATCCCCTTGAAATATCGCTCGCGTGGGTAATATTCAAATACATGTCGTTTATCCTTGCGCTCCTTATAACATCTGCATTTTCGCTTTCTCCTCCATGGATTATTGTGTTAACCCCGCTCATTCTTGTTTCATTGGATTTCATTATCGATCCCGTTTCAGTACACACAGGAAAGCTCTGGCAGTGGGAAAAAGGAAGTTTCTATTTTGGCATTCCCCTTAGAAATTTTTTAGGCTGGTACGTGGTCGGGTTTATTTCAACGCTGCTATTTACTCTTATCGATCAAGGCAAGCCGGTAACGTTTCACATTCTTTATGTCCTCCCGATTCTCTTTTACGCCTCAGTACTCAAGCGGGTACCGGCGATGATGAAACTCAATCGACGTCTGGCAATCCTCGGTTCTCTTCCGGTAGTTTTTTGGGTTGGTTTAGGTTTAGTTAGTTTATATACCCTCATTTGATTTCTTCCAGTGTCGGATTTATAATGCGGATTGATCGTACGCTCTATATGAATATTCGCACATTTCTCATCGGTTTTCTGGTAGTACTTTTTATTGGTGGCGTTGGTTACAAAGTTTTTGAACGTCAACAAGAGGGGTCGTTTGTTAACTGGTATGACCAAACGTTGAAGGAAGAGTTCGACTTATCAGTTGAGGTCAATAAGGCACAAAAAGAAGGGTATTCAAGTGTCCAAAATTACACAACAGCCGATGCCAACCGCCCGCTTTCTGATACCCTTGATTCAATTGATGAAATAATTAGCGCGACAAAACTACTTCAAAATCAACAGACAGAATACAACCGCGTCGTTGAAGAAAATCAAAAAGATGTAGAGAAATTCGTTCGCCGGGCAAAATTTTTCTTTAGCAATAAAGAATATCAAGAACTCCTACAAACTCTCACCGATTCTTATGGAGAGCGCAAATATATTCGGGATGTTAATAGTATCAGAATCGATTTTATTCTTAACCTTTTTGAGGTTTTGCGCGATTTCGAAATTGCGCAGGATCACTACAGAAAATACGGTAGTTCCTCATTCGAGACAATCGGAGATACCTACGGAGAGCTATCTAGCCTTGAAAAGTATGCACAGAATGACTTTTCCTTTAAAAATCAAGAGGCGATAAAAGAGAAGTTGTCGTTTGAATTTGATGTTTTAACACGGTACCGTGAATATCTCAAGTCGTATTACGTAGTACTCCGAGATCTTGCAAGGGGTAATTACGACACTGCTTCATATAAACGGGGGAAACTCGCAACCGACTCCTATAACCTCGCTATCGATTGGGACAGACTGTGGAGAGACTCGGACGCGGTAGTTTCTAATAAAACAAAATCTCTCTTGTCTTCCTATCTTACCCAGTGGGAGGCAGTCAATGATCTCGGAAAAGATTTTTCATCACTTGACTTACTCCTCTGTCGCATTTATTCGACAAAGCTTGACCTCTATTCGATTGTCACAGATAAAGAATCTCATGCAACATCAAGTGGAGATCTCCTTTTGGATCTATCTTCCGTGGCTCCTAAAACGACGGATCTCGACAAACTCGTTGATGCTTCCATTATCGAGTACGCATACGCAACAGATAGCGCAACACTTTTTACTTGTCACAACCGGAAAACGAATGAGAGTTACACGTTTAGTTACTCCATGAACTAGACTCACTCACCAGATCTTCTGCTTTGATTGCATTTCCGCCGATTTTGAAAAGAATAGTGTTGACGATATCCAACGCATCTTCCCCCCCAAGGTAGGGAATAATTTGGAAGTAGTACTTGCTGTCATTCCAAAATGAATCTCCATATCGTTCGTTAAGCAGACTTATGAGAAGTTTTTCATCTTTGGTAAAATAAATCCGTTCTAAATCTTCACGGGAAAATTCTTCCGAGAATTTACTCATAATAGGATAGATTGACGGATACCCCAGACCTACGGGAGTATGAAGTTCTTTTGCAATAATTTCTCGTGCAAACAGTTCCGTTAACCCCTCTTCAAAAAATTGTGGCAGTGATCGTTCCTCAGAGACGTAACTTGTGTAATGGAGGTATTCATGAGCCAGCACCGCGAGGTAATCTGCAAGAGCTGTGTCACTGGTTGATTCTAAGACTACTTTAATTGTACTGGGTTCTTCAAAAAGTCCGAGCTCATAGGGAGTGGTATCTTTTTGCGTTTCGACTAAATCTCGGTATCGCACGAGGATGTCTTTGGCTTTTTGATATTCAGCTAGATTTGCTTGGTCGACGTTGAGAGCTTGTTCCCAGTCGTATATATTTTCATAGTATCCATCGATAATCGAATTCCATCGGTTATATTCCGCTTGGCACTCAGCATCGCTATAGTATCGATAAAAACCAAAGTAGTAGGAGGAGTATCCGGCTGACATGCAGTACTGATAATCGGAATCACGATTGGAGATTGCACTCTCGATTGCCGCTTGGTTGTTCGCAATGCCGGCACGGTCTTCGTTAATTGCTGCATATGCTTGGTTTATAATCCTTTGGGCTGTTGCAATGTGGCCATCAAGCTCTTCGAGTTGTTCATTAATAAGATCTTCGCGGTACTTTAAATATTCTTGCCGCCCCATAACCGAAAGCGTTGGTTCTTCTTTGATGTACTTAGGGTTAAAGTAGGATCGCACCATGAGTCTCCCCAGCGTTGGACTGACTGATTCAATTGCGTTTTTATCAAGTTCCCTAATAATAAGGGTATTATTTGGTAAAAGCGCCATTCGCCCAGGGAGCGAAACGGCTAATGCGGGCAATTGAAGTGCTTTTGGAAAAATTATTTGTGTAATGAAAGAAGAGTATTGTTTTTTTTGTGTCAAAAGTGAGGTGAGAATTGTTGAGGTGAGATTTTGTCCCTCGCCAACAAGAGTCGGGAGAGCCTGTGTTTCTTTAAGATGATCGACGATAGCTTGTGGCTCTGTGATAATTCCGTGTTTTTGTGCCCCGTCACTCGTTTTGAGATCGCTACTCATTGCGCGCGCCTCTTCCTGCACTCGACGTACAGAAAAAAAGATCGTTGCGCTAGTACTCAGTATCGAAACCAAAACCGTACCAATCAATAAAACAGCAAGCATGGCACGCCGCAATTTAAGGACGAATACTGCAAATAGGATCGTCAAAATAACAGGGAGAAATTGTATTGTCCAAGTCGCAACCTCTGCTTTAAAGAGGCTTATGTAGAATGCAAACAGTGGTAGTTTAATAAGTGTTGACTGTGGAGGAGTAGAAAGGGATGGGATTGTGACCGAATAAGTGAGAACTGATTGGACGAGAAAAAAAGCTCCAAGAACCAGTCCAAGTTTTTTCATGAACAGCTGTTGAATAAGTTTTCGAATGTCCTTGCGAGTTACGTTAGGTTTTTTCAGACGGAAGCGGAGGCGGGGAAAGGAGAATGAAATACGGCGATTAAGGTGGGTGAGATTAGATGTAAGAAGAACGGCAATAATTGCAGCAATAACTCCGAGTAGTGCGAAGAGAATATCCTGCTCTTTATATGCAATAAAAAAGAGTGCCCCTGAAATGATGGCGCCAGCAAAAACAGAAAGACGTTGCATGCGGGGCGTATTATACGCCTAAACGTTAATTGAGAGCAACTTTACTTCCCGTGCACTCTGTTCCATACCCAGGCAAACACCCAGCCGAACAAATATCCTACCACAAAGGTGACTGCGACAAGTGTTATCGCTGTGCCAAGGACAAAATCCCGTACAACGAACGGATTGTTTAAGAAATGGAGACCGATAACAAAATCAAGATACGGCTGTGCCATGCCTGCCATAACCATGAATGACCAGACAACATGGACGAGCGCAAAGAATCCACCCGCCGCCATCCCAGTTGTGTGTCCATCAAGTTTTTTCATGTATTCTCACCCCCTTTCGTTGAATTCATCCTTCACTATCCTAATTATAGTCTTTATACAGTTTTGTAATTTTAGGATCGATCACGTACTGGCAGTAGGGTTGATAGGAATTTTTTGTATGCATTTATTTCCTTACCTTGACAATTTTTCCTTACTATTGTATAGTTTCCTTACTATACTATGCAACAAATCGCCACTATAACAACAAAGCGACAACTCACGATTCCGGCCTCAATGTTTGAAAAAATAGGCTTGCAATCCACTCGAAAAGTATCTGTCCGAGCGGTAGGAAATCAGCTTATTATTGAACCCGCTACGTCGTTGGTCGAATCTCTTGCAGGATCAGTCCAAGTTCCCAAAAAATACCGGGGGAAAAGCGCAGATGCAATGATAAAAATGGCAAAACGCGAATATTTCAGAAAAAAGAAACCATGATTTTTGTCGACACAAATTATTTTCTCCGTTTTCTTCTTGCTGATATTATTGATCAGCACAAAAAAGCGAAGGCTCTGTTTCTTTCAGCAGCAGAAGGGAAAAAGAAGATTTTTACCTCGACAATTGTTATATTTGAACTCTATTGGGTTCTCACGAGTTTTTACGAAAAAAATAAGAAAAATGTTGCACAGGTTCTAAAACAGATACTCAATATGCACTTTGTGAGCATCGAAGAACGAGACATTTTGAATATGGCTGTTGATGTATATCAGAAAAGTGCTTTGGATCTTGAGGATGCGTATAATATGGTATACGCGAAAACACATGAAGCAAAAATGTTTGAAACGTTCGATAGAAAACTTCAGAAAATTTTTGTCAAAAGTTGAGCATGAAAATTATCGATCTGACGCAAGAGCTATTTGACCACATGTCGGTGTATCCCGGAGACCCGGACTTTATTATTGAACAAGTCCAAACGCTCGACAAAGAAGGCTGGAACATGAAGCGGATCCATATGAATCTTCACGATGGAACACACGTCAATGCACCAATCCATGCAACAACAAGCGGTAAGACACTCGACGCTCTCCCGCTTGAGCGGTTTATGGGGAAATGTGTGCTCTATAAAGATGACATTATTTTTGAACCGAACGTGGGGGTAATTTTTTCTACTCAAAATATCGATATGCCTATAGCAGAGAAAATGATCAAACCACCGCCAAAATTTGTCGGTCTTTCAGAAAAATTTGAATTCGATATAGAAGTAGAAAAATATTTACTTGCCCATGACATCATTTCATTTGAAAATCTCACAAATACAGAAGCATTACCGGAATCATTTACCTTCTACGGTTTTCCCTTACGTGTTCGGGGTGGCGACGGTTCTCCGGTCCGTGCAGTTGCAATCATCGATGAGCATAACTTATGAATGGAGAAGGCGATAAAGATCATTTTCAACGAGCTCTCGAAGCCGAAAACCAACGAGCACAAGAATATCTTCAAACTTTGGACATATCGGATCCGAAACTGAAAGAGAGAGCTTCCCATATTCTTAACACTCTTTATAGTAAAGTCCTCCGTTCAAAAATTTTTCCAGATAATAGCTATCGGTTAGTTGTTGATCGGCTTGCGTCCCTTACACAAAATAACGGAACGATTCACGTATTTGGTGCTCTTGCTGCACCAACCGCGGAGAAAGAAGCGGGAGCATATATTTCTCTTCATGAAGCATTTACGCGGGAAGGTTTTAATATGAATCTGGGGATACTGTTTGTGAATTGGCAATATCTCCCCGTGGGGAATGAATACTTAGGTTTTGAAGAATTAACTGGACAGCCAGTTCAGTCAGATGCATTTCACGCACAAATATATCCGGCAAGAAAAATACTTTCAGAGATCCCATCGATAGCTATTAATACGTGGGAATTTAACTTAGGCCGCCGAGAAAAAAGAACATCTATGTATGCTGATAGCATTATAAACGCGCCTGAGGAGATACAGAGAGCCGCTTATCTTATTAACCCACTAAGTGAGGGGTGGACAGAAGAAGCACAAAACAGTCTCGAAAAACTTGAGCAATTCTATAGTAAAAGGCGGTCATTAGATCAACATGGGACAATTCAGCCAGAATTTGATTGGATTATGCGTAGAGCTGTGGGTATGTGGGTGAGCGCGCAAGCGCAAAAAGTTCCAAATTCTTCTTTCATGACAACGACAGAACTCAATGCTAAACTTCTCCCTTTTTATGGAACCCCAAAAGGGTTACCCATTTTGAATCTTAAGATCCCCGCAATATAATTTACTGTTTTCCTCGTTTGGGGTTTGTTGAGCGGATTTCTTTTTTGATGATTGTTCCGGAGACCGACTCAATGTGGTAGAGGTAGACTTCGCCTGTACCAATTTCCAAATGAGGGATATCGGCATCGGAAATATTTTCTAAGTGTTTGACGAGTGCACGAATGCTATTGCCGTGAGCGGCAACCAGGACATGTTTCCCTTTTTTTAAATCCGGAAGAATGCGTTTTTTGTAATAAGGAATAACACGAGCATGGACGTCTTTAAGCGATTCTCCTTCCGGCACCGGGTGATCCCAACTTCGTCGCCAGAGCATAAATTGTTCTTCTCCGTATTCCTCTTTAATTTTCCACTTATTTTTGCCGGTAAGACTCCCATAATTTCTCTCTTTAATCGCACGGTGTTTTTTTACCGGTATTTCTAAACGAAGTTCTTTGAGGATAATTTCAAGCGTTTCCTGTGCTCGACGAAGATCTGAGGTATGAGCAACGTGGAAGGAAATCTCTTTGAGCACATGAGCTGCTTTTCGTGCTTCCTCTCTCCCGTTATCAGACAAATCAATATCCGTCCACCCGGTCCACTGACCGAGTGCATTCCAGAGCGATTCTCCGTGCCGAATGAGAGCAAGGTAACTCATCAGGATAATTATACAAAATTTGCTTTTTTGATATTTCCCTGCTAAAGTGACGAAGACAATTACATGCAACGACTTCTCATCGCAATAGTGCTTTTCCTTCTAACAACCAGGGTCTTGGCAAGTGAAACAATTCCTCTTCAATTTTTTAGCTATACACAGATGAAGCTGCCGGTGTCGGGAGTTTTGGAATCGTGGCAAGAGGCGTCGGGATCCGGAACATATACGATAGGTGACAGTGGTGAGGTACAGCTTAGTTTTACCTTCTCTTCACTCGTGCCCGAGAGTTCATACCAACTCATGTGCTTTCGTACACAACTTCCTCCGACGAATCTCACTGATGAACAAATATGTTCAGATGGAGATTGGTCAAAGTACTCATTTCGATCCGACGGGAGCGGGGCCGGCACAATTGGGTTACGTTTACCAGCGCTACTCCCCGAAACCACAGCAGAACAAACCACAGTGCTCGCCCTTAGCTACAGTCCTAATGGGGCAAGTAGTAGTGTTCATTTATTATCAATAATCCCCATGCAAGAGGAGGCAGCAAAATCAGAAGCAGCACAACCACAAAAAATGCGATGGGGAATAATTATTGGAGGACTTCTATTTGTTGGACTAGGTGCGTGGTGGGTATGGAAAAGGACTCTTCCTAAAACCTCTGATATTTAGATGCGGATCTTATACCGCTTTGTATGCACGCCTCCTGTTGTGAGCGTTGTTTGAATAAGGAGACTCGCATTTCTTATATTGTAGTGTGGTGTACACACCCCATGACTGCAGGTGCCAAAGTATAAATCACGACTATCGCTCGTTTGCCCTGATACAACAAGTGATCCCACGACCCCCTGTGAAATTCCGTTTGATGTATAGTTTAGTGTATACCTAATTTTCGATACTCGATTGAGATTTAAGAATGTCGCAATAATGCTATTGGTTGCTCGGGAGAGCCGTGCGCTTGAGTATGCCACACCAGATGCGACACTTCCCCCGGTTGATTTTCTCACGCGCAACTTTGCAGCAAGAACCGGATGTGTTGATACAAGTAAAAACAAAACGAAAATAAATATTTTCGTGAATTTCATGCTACACTTCTATAGTATGAAGAAATCCGTTGTATTTGCAATCATCATAGGAATTCTTGTAGGTACAGCGAGTGTCGGCGTATATCTTTGGAGTAGAAAAAAAACACAGGATTTATCTCAGATTCCTCAACAAGAGGTACAAGCAAATCTTCTCGATTGGAAAGATCCGAACGGATTTTCGTTTCAGTATCCCGAGGGAGTCGCTGTTAATAAACACGATGAGGATACCCAAAATTACGCGCACATAGAAATGACTCGTTCGCAAATTCCCGGTAGTTTAATCGTTTGGGGGAAAGATACGACTGCTGCTGATGTTTCCGCTTGGGTCAAAACCGAAAAGTCATTTCGCGATGCATCAATTGTCGATACAACCCTCGGTGGTCAACCGGCCAAAAAAATTCTCATATCATCTCCGACAAAAAAAGTTATCGTCGGGACTATTTTTGATGAGATCCTGTGGTTTATAGAAGTAGAATCGGGTGAAGGTGACTATTGGCAAAAAACACTCGATACAATAGCAGGAAGTTTTAAATTTATTCCTCTTGCCGGAGAAGTCTCTGGCGGCGATGAGAGTTTTGTAGAAGAGGTGGCAGTGGATGAAGAAGAAGTAATCGAATAATCATGGAACAGTATATTATTGGTCACCGAGGCGCAGCAGGACTTGCTCCGGAAAATACACTCAAAGCTTTTAGAATTGGATGTGAAAATGGAGCGGACCTTGTTGAATGCGACATTCACTTAAATAAAGACAAGGAACTCGTTGTCATTCACGACAATACTCTTGAGAGAACGACGAATGGGAAAGGGTGGGTGAGAGATTTTACACTCAAGGAGTTACAATCCTTTGATGCCGGCCAGGGAGAAAAAATTTCGACACTTACTGAAGTATTTGATTTAGTCAGCTCATACAAAAAAAAATTGGTTATTGAAATTAAAGGTGAGTCGTGGGAAATTGCACAGGAAACAACAAAGAAACTCGTAGAATTTATAAAAAGTAGAGATATCCTCGCTCATATCCGGGTTGTCTCTTTTTGGCATCAGGCAATAACAAACATAAAAACCATTTTCCCTACGCTTAAAACAGAAGTTATTATGATGATTGGATTACCCCCAGAAGAGTTGATTAGTCTCATTTTAAGATCGAATGCCGATGGTGGAGCAATCCGCTATGATTATATCTCTCCACAATTAATATCATTAGCCAAAAACAATAATTTATTTATCGCTGCGTGGGTGATGAACGATGAAGACTCATTCAATTATATGAAATCGTTAGGAGTAAACGGATTAACAACAGATCTTCCAGGAAGATTCAAGCTTTGATAATTTTGTATTTTACACTGCTTGTGCTATACTTCACACTGTCCTGGGAACAAAGTGTGGCAAAGGCCTACAAAGAGTCCTCGTTTACGGGTTTTCTCTTTAGGCGTCCTGACTTCAAGTCCTAAGGAGAAAGGAAAATCCAATATGGCAACTAATTTGTTTGTCGGAAATCTTCCGTACAACATGGACGACGCCGGGTTGAACGATACGTTCAAACCAGCAGGCACCGTCGCCTCTGCCAAAGTGATCGTGGATAAATATTCCGGTCGATCACGCGGATTCGGATTTGTCGAAATGTCATCCGATGAAGAGGCCAAGAAAGCTGTTGAAATGTTCAATGGCAAAGATGTTGGCGGTCGAGCTTTGGTCGTTAATGAGGCTCGTCCTCGAGAAGAGCGACCACGACAGTAATTAAAATCGATTAGCACGTGATAAAAAGAGCGTGATGAGCACATAATCAAGTGTTTTTCATGTTCTTGAATCACGTGCTTATCGTATGGATTTGTTTCAAATCCATACTTCTGGTACCATACGCGGTACCTATGTTTCAAAGCCTGACCTATGGAGATTTAGAATTGCCTCAGGTTCGTGAGAAGATCCTCTCATTCCTGGCGGCGGAACCTGAGCGTAAATACGAGCTGGTTATAGGAACTGATTCCCAACCTCACAACGGAAGCGGTGTTGATTTTGTCACTGCCATCGTTGTCCATCGGATTGGACAGGGTGGTATTTATTTCTGGAAACGCATTGTCAATAAGAAAGTGTACGTTCTTCGCGAAAGGATGTATGCAGAAGCAGCGCTTTCATTAGAGATGGCGGAAACGGTTTTGGCACTCCTTCACAAAGACGGTATCACCAAATATGACGTTGAGATTCACGTCGACATTGGTAAATACGGCGACACGCGCGAGATGATAACGGAGATTATCGGCATGGTCAGAGGAAGCGGGTACAATGTAAAAATGAAGCCGGAAAGTTATGCGGCGAGTAAAGTTGCAGATCGGCATACATAAGTGATATACATTACATAAAGGGGGACAAACATGAAAAAAGTTCTCATTGGATTGGTGGTTTTACTTATTGGTATTGGTGCAGGGTGGTTTGTGTTTGGTGGGAAGACGGAAACGCCAGAGAGCGCGATGCCTGTTCCAGGAACAACTGGCGTTACTGAAATGGTGGTCAACGAAGAACAATCGACAGTTACGTATACAGATACGGGCTATAGCCCAAAGGAAATTACCGTGAAACAGGGAACGACCGTAACATTCGTCAATCAGAGCAGCGGCGGTATGTGGACCGCATCAGCCATTCACCCGACGCATCAGCTTCTGCCAGGGTTTGACCAGTTAGAGTCGGTTTCAAAGGGCGGGATGTACGAGTACACATTTGAAAAAGTTGGAACATGGAAATACCACAACCATGTTAAGGCGACGGATACGGGGACGGTCGTAGTGACGGAGTAGGAATTGGAGTACAGTGACCGGAGGAGGGTTCGGTTCCTCTGATAAAATATTCCGCTCTTCCGTAGTAGCAGGGAATGCTTACAATTGTTTCCGGCATTGGGAATGGTTCATCTGACTTGTCTTTTAAAAGATTTATCATAATATCATGCCAAATAGGAGCTGCTCCGGTAACTCCAGATGTTAAGGTCGGATGCATGGGGGAGTTATCGTTATTTCCCACCCACACAGTAACCACAGAGGAAGGGGTATACCCAATAGTCCAATTATCCCGTTTGTCGTTGCTCGTTCCTGTTTTGACCGCAACGGTTTTGCCTGGAATTTGAAGAAGCGAGTTTGTACCGAACGCCGAAGTCCGCGCCTGGTTATCACTTAAAATATTGGTAAGAATCCAGGCAACGTCAGTTTTAACGGCGGATAAAGTTTTTTGAGAATGATTTCGTTCAAGCACTCTGCCGGTGTAGTCGGTAATTTCAAGAATTGGTTGGAGATCAACACGGTTTCCAAGGTTGGCAAGCGTTCCGAATACCTCTGCCATATCGAGCATTGTTACCTCACCGCCGCCGAGTGTTAAAGCAAGGCCATAGCGGTTTTCATCCTGCCATGAATCAATTCCCATCATTCGTCCTTTTTCGATCATTTTGGAAACACCGATTTTAGCGAGTGTTTTGACCGCCGGGACATTGTATGAATTTCCCAAAGCGTAGCGGAGCGGAATCGTACCGTGAAACCGACCGTCATAATTAACCGGCGCGTAGGTGGGACTGCCGGGTGTAGTGTATGAAACCGGACTGTCGGTGATAAGTGTTGCCGCGGAAAAACCGGACTCGAGCGCTGCTGCATAGTTGACTACTTTAATTGCGCTTCCTGGTTGTTGAAGGCTCGTTGTCACATTGACGTTCCCCTGCTTTTCCATATCAAAATAATCTCGGCTGCCGACCATTGCTAAAATTTCACCGTTTTTTGGATTTGTTATCAGGGCTGCACCATTACCAACAGCGAGTCCTGAAAGCGAGTCAATGTGTGTTTGTACAACTATTTCGGCCATTTCCTGCAGTCCACTATCGAGAGTCGTTTTGACCCGAAGTCCACCGCGTTGGACGAGTCGGGAACCATAGCGGGCCTCGAGCATTTCCTTGATGTACATGACAAAATGCGGTGCGCGTATTCCATTGTGCGGAGGCAGAATGTGAATTTGAGTGGCAAGTGCAATACCCGCTTCTTCATCGCTCACATACCCATCCTCAACCATCCTGCGCAAAACTTCCCGTTGGCGATGCATTGCGCTTTCGAATCCGGCGCTATAGGGTGAATAGGTCGTTGGTGCTGCAGGAAGTCCTGCAAGAAGCGCTGCTTCTGCGAGATTTACGTCACTTACTGATTTACCAAGATACATTTGTGCGGCTGCCTCAATTCCCCAGGAGGTTCCCCCGTAGGGAACTTGATTTAAGTACATTTCAAGGATTTGTTCTTTGGTGTAGAGTCGCTCAGCCCAGAACGCAAGGAGCATCTCTTTTATTTTTCGAGAGACAGTTACTTCTGGAGTGAGCAATGCTGATTTAATGAGTTGTTGGGTAATGGTGGATCCTCCCTGAATGTTTTTATTGAGCACTATTTCTTTGATTGCGCGGAGGATTCCCCGGAGAGAGATACCGTTATGGAGGTAAAAATCTTTGTCTTCTATGGCAATGGTTGCGTTCTGAATAGAGAGGGGAATGTCGGAAAGCGACATAGGGGTTCGGTTTTGGTCAGAGTAAATTTCATAAAGAAGTACCCCGTTTCGATCGAAAATTTTTGTTGCGACAGAGATATCACGTTTCGTAAGAAGTGTGGGGTTAGGCAATGTTCGTAACCACCACCAGGAACTGTAGGGAATAAAAAGAAAAATGAAGCAGAAAAGCACCCCTATTAGGAACCACCGTGTTTTGTCTGATGGAGGAAGAGGGCGAGGGTAGATTCGGACAAAGCGCTTTCTTTTCCATTTGGGAAATTTTGGCAGTCGGAGTTTTTTTAATACATACAGTACTCCATCACCTATGGCAACGAGGATGAGCGGGACGAACATTAAAACTTCGCCCAACAACTTCATTGGTTTAGAATATTGACTACTGCGATGGCAGGGGAATAAATGCGTGCTAGTTATAGCATGAGTTAGCTTCGGTCACAAGAGGAGAGAAGAGGATTAAACGCCGCCTTGGCGCATTTGTTGTAGGGCAGAATCAGCTTGTTTTCTAATTTGTGTCATTTGATAAAGAATATCGTGAACCTTAAGCCGTTCCTCTTGAGCCTCATTTTTATATTTTGATGCAAGTGCTTCGTTTCTTTGAAAGTGCAGATGGGCAGCTATTGAGGTTGCAACGCTTGCTCGATTAGCTGCTTTTTTAGCGTCTTGAGGAAGAGATAGGTTAAGACCACCTCAACGCCTTTTATAATTTACTTAATGAGTATTGATTTTTCTTCGGGGTGGGGGCAGTCGAGGCACCAACTACACGATCGTTTTGCCGTATCTTCGGATTTCAGCAGCCAGCGGATCCCACTTGTCAGTAAGGTCTTTTGGGTTATATGGGTGGGGCTCTATCATTGTGTTGACTGAGATTGTTAATTTTGCTAAACGAACCATTTCCGAAAAAGGTTTTTTGCCAAATTTTGGAGAAACAACGCATACGTCAATATCACTCCACGGTTTGGCTGTTCCTCTTGCATAGGAACCAAAGAGAATCATTCGTTTGACCGGAATACCATTGTCAGTTAAGACCGTTTTGTAACGCCGGATGAGATTTTCCGGTGTGTCGTTTAATAGAGTTTTTGTATCCATACAAAATATTCCTCAATGATTTTAACCCATTTTTCGGCATACGATTCGGTCGCTTCTTTATAAAATTCATATTTTACATCGTCATAGCGAGCTACAATATGAAAGCGTGTGATTGTAGTTAAATTAGCTGTTTTATTTGTATCAAAAGAGAGCCTCGCGGCTTTTGCCAGCTGTACGAGGTTATGGACTGGCGGAGGAAGTTTTCCTGTCCTTTTCACAACTAATCCTTTAAGAAGTTTTTCCAATGCCAACTGTCCCATAAATAGAGCCCAGTCGTAGTGGCCCAGTTTCATCATATCGCGAGCGACGTCAAAATTTTTTCTCCCGCTTTCTTTCCACCGTTTTATGACATCAATCTTTGTCATAACGCAATTGTAGCACACTAAATTTTGTCTTTCTACCGCCCCACTTGCATTTTAGAGAATAGAGTAAAAGTTACTTTATAAGAATCGGTTTGGTTTCGTCGTGGACACAATCAAGGCACCAGGTGGTGCCGAGGGCATCGCGGACAACTTGGTGTTCTTGAATCTCAACATTGGCGTCGGGTTTATTCGGTTCCACGATATCACTGGTGTCTTTATCGATGATGACCTGCTGTTTTATGTTTTCTACCTCCGCAGGAACGGTTCCTTTAATAAAAAATTCTGTACGTACTGCACATTGTCCTTCACCGGCAGGCAAGAGTCCTGATAATTCGCAAATTTGAGCGTTCACAATATTCTCGGGTTGTTTCGGCCAGATATCCGCTTTTCCTTCCAGGACTTTGTGCATAAGTTTATTCCATATTGGAGCAGCCCCGGTGATACCGGAGACAAGCGCTTGGTTCATGGGTGTGTTGTCGTTATTACCCACCCAGGTGACGGTAAGGTATTGCGGGGTATAGCCGACAGTCCAGTTGTCCCGGAGGTCATCGGTTGTTCCGGTTTTTACTGATACAGCGTGGCCCGGGATAACGAGTGATGAACCTGATCCGAATGCAGCAGATCGAGCATTGTTATCAAGGAGGATATGAGACATGAGAAATGCAGTTTCTGTTGAAACTACCCGCTCTCCAGTGAGAAGCAATTGGGAAGGGACGTCTTTATCAAGATTAGGATCTTTATATTCGTCTAAGATTTTTCCGTCTTTATCAATAACTTTCAAAATTGCAACAAGATCATGGCGAATACCTGCATTCGCAAAAACAGAAAATGCTTCTGCCATATCAGTCATACGAACTTCACCGCCTCCAAGTGTTAACGAAAGTCCATAACGAGCCGGATCGGTAATCGTATCGAGCCCGAATGCTGAGGCTGAGGCAACCATCGTGTGGACAGAGTTAAGGTAGAGCATTTTGACCGCGGGAATGTTATACGAATTGCCTAGAGCAAAACGGGCTTGGACAGGACCATGAAATTTTCCATCGTAATTTTTTGGGCAGTAAGCAGGTTGATTGATATTTGCAAAGCAACTGGGAATATCCAGAAACATGGTCGCCAGCGTAATCTCACGGTTTTCAATTCCGATTGCGTAATTAATTGGTTTAATGGATGAGCCGGGCTGTCGGAGACCGGTCGTTACATTAAAGCTTCCTGATGGACTTGCGAAGTAATCCGTAGAGCCAACCATTGCTAAAATTTCTCCTGTTGCCGGTTTGGTAATAAGCGCAGCTCCATTTGTTACGCGTAAACTCATGAGTTTTTCAACTTCTGCAGAAACCGTTGTCTGTGCATACTCCTGGAGATCAAGATCGAGGGTTGTTGTAACCTTAAGTCCACCACGTTCAACTAGCGCTTCTCCAAATTGATCCACCAGGAGTTGTTTAACATACATGACAAAATGCGGTGCTTTAATTCCCGTTTCTTGCTTAAAGGTAAATTCTTGCTTTGATGCGTTGTCAGCCTCTTCTTGTGTAATATACCCATCCTCCACCATGCGTCGTAAAACTTCTTGTTGTCGAGTTTTAGATAGTTCTGGATAGGCCCCATATGGAGAATAAAGTGTTGGTGCTTGCGGGAGACCGGCAAGAAGTGCTGCTTCGGCAAGCGTCAGTTCACCGACTGATTTGTCAAAATATTTTTCCGATGCTGTTTCAATACCCCAGGCAGTACCGCCATAGGGGACTTGATTTAGGTAGAGCTCAAGAATTTTATTTTTTGGGTAGAGCATTTCTACCCAGAAGGCGAGAATTATTTCCTTAATTTTTCGTGTGACCGTTCTTTCCGGAGTAAGGAGAGCGGATTTAACAAGTTGTTGGGTGATAGTCGATCCTCCCTGGAGCCGCTTACCGGTAATTGTTGCATAGAGCGCCCGAAGCATCCCACCAATGGGGTTAATTCCGCCATGCCTGTAGAAATCCTTGTCTTCTATGGCGATTGTTGCCTGCTGTACGTAGTCGGGGATATCAGAGAGAGCCACCGGCGTTCTGTTTTCTTCAGCAAAAATATCAAATAAGAGATTTCCATTACGGTCATAAATTTTAGTTGAAAGCGGAATATCGTACGCACCGAGTTTTGTGGGAGATGGGAGATCTTTCAAGATAAGAAGATATGAAAAGAGAACAAGGGCAATCGGCAGGAGCCAAAATAAATACGGCAACCGCTTCCTCCACTTTTTTAGTATAGTAATTCGCATGAGTGTATTATATAATACTTTCTATGTTTTCCCTTCCCGGCCTTCCTTATCCATATAACGCACTGGAACCATACATTGATGAAAAAACCATGCAGATTCACCACGACAAGCATCACGGGGCCTACGTCAAAAACCTCAACGACGCACTTGCTGGAAATGACGCTCTTCTTGCAATACCCATCGAAAACATTTTGAAGAATCTAAATCAGGTGCCGGAAGCAGTTCGCACCAAAGTGAGAAATAACGGCGGCGGACATGCAAATCACAGTCTATTTTGGCAAATTATGGCTCCTAAAACTGGAGGAGCGCCAAGTGGAGAAATCGCAAAAGTGATTGATCGTGATTTTGGAAATTTTGCTGCATTTGTGGAGAAATTTTCATCTGCCGGCATGGGTCGATTCGGAAGCGGATGGGTGTGGCTAATCAATGATGCGGGGAAACTTTCAATAGTTGATACTCCTAATCAAGATACCCCCTTGATGGAAAATAAAGTTCCCATTTTAGGTCTCGATGTATGGGAGCATGCGTATTACTTAAAATACCAAAATCTCCGCGCTGATTACATTAAAGCGTGGTGGAATGTGGTTAATTGGCAGGAAGTAGTTAAACGTTTTGCCTCTGTATAATTTTTCATGAAGATCGCCGATCCTCTGGCTCTCAAGGCTAAACTCCCCAAATCTATTATCGTCTTCGCTGCTAGTCAACTCAACGGAGATCGGGAAACACAGGAAGATTTTTTTGAGAATTACAATGACGAATGTTTCGTCCTTGCAGACGGAGTCGGAGGTATTCCAAACGGAGAAATTGCTGCAAAAATTGCAGTCGAAACAGCAATCTGGGGTTATAAACTCATTCGTCAGCGTTCCTTTTATTGGCAGGATAAAAAACTATTCATGAAACGCATTTTTCGGTCAACCAACATTGCTCTTTGGCAAAAAAAGAGAGAAACGGGATTTGAGGAGGGGTTAGCAACAACACTCGAAGTACTTGTTGTTGGGGACCGGATTTTTTGGCTGGGTCATGTAGGAGATAGCAGTAGCTGGTTATTGCATAACGATACGTTTACAAAATTGACAATTGATGATGCTGATACGCATGGATACCTGACAAAAGTAGTTGGCACAAAGCGCTATGGTCTCATTCCGCAGTATATAACAGGACTTTTTTTGCCCGGAGACACAATGGTTATAGTTTCAGACGGAGTGACGTCTGCTCTTGATAAAGAATCGATAAAAAAAATCATTCGTGATAGCGGAAATACAACAGAGTCCATCACAAAAACCGTGCTTGAGCTCCTCAAAAAAGCAGAAGATCAGGGGGGGACAGACAATATGACAGCAATTATAGTTAAGCGCATCGCTACCAGGTAGTATATACTAATATATATGCCTGCCGAATTTTTTGGATCACTTTCCAATCATAAAACTCCTCCGACGTATAAATTTTTTAACGGAAATGAGTGGGTGGAAAGTAAGAGTAAAAAAACAACAGACGTTATTTCTCCGATAGATAATCATGTTGTCGGTAAGCTTCAGGTCGTGACAACAAAAGAAATTGATGAAGTAATCGAAAAAGCAAAGCGAGCACAACGCCAATGGGAAGCAACGCCCCTCAATCAGCGGATAAAAATCATGCATCTCGTTGCAGATTGGATTCGGCATTTTGAGCAGTATCTTACCTCGCTCCTTACTGCCGAAATTGGCAAAACACATGATGAGGCAAAAGGGGAAATTGTACGGACTGCAGATCTTATTGATTACTTTGCCGACGAAGCCCAATCCTTAAAAGGAGAAACGCTCGATAGCGACAATTTTCCGGGATTTGAAAAAGGAAGAATTGCGATGATAGAGCGGGTAGCGTATGGAGTAGTTTTAGCAATTGCACCGTTTAATTATCCAGTTAATTTATCCGCAAGTAAAATTGCGCCAGCGTTACTTATGGGCAACAGCGTTGTCTTCAAACCTCCAACTCAAGGGGGGATAGCAGGAATTCATTTGGCACGGATTTTTGAAAAATCCGGAATTCCGGACGGAATATTTTCCTGTGTGACCGGAGGAGGCAGCGACGTCGGGAATTATCTTGTCTCACATGATGACATTGATTTGGTGACATTCACCGGTAGTTCCGACACAGGAGTGGCGATTGCGGCAAAAGCAAAAATGGTGCCGCTTGTTTTTGAGTGCGGCGGCAATAATCCTGCAGTTATTTTGCCTGACGCAGACTTACACCTTGCTGCACGGGAAATTGTCAAAGGGGGATTTTCATACGCCGGGCAACGATGTACCGCAATTAAGTATGTGTTGGGAACGAAAAAAATTCTTGACCAACTCCGCCCCATTATTTTGGAAACACTCAAAGACATGGTTAAACCAGGCGACCCGAGAAGTCCGGAAACAAAACTCGTCGGGCCGGTAATTTCAGAATCAGCGGCAATTCATATAGAAGAGGTAATACAAGAAGCGGTCAAAGACGGAGCAAAAATTCTAACCGGCAGAAAAAGAAAAGGATCATTGATCGAACCAACGATTCTTACGAGTGTAAAACCAGAAATGGCCGTTGTTAAAAAAGAACTTTTTGGGCCGATTGTCTCATTAATAGAGATTAAATCTATGGATGAGGCGATTACTATCATTAATAATTCTTCCTATGGTCTCCAAGCATCTGTGTTTTCCCGCGATGAAGGGTCAGCGCTCAACTTCGCAAAATATCTCAAAGTCGGAACCGTGCAGATTAATGGTTCTCCCCAGCGCGGTCCTGATCACTTTCCGTTTTTGGGAGTCAAAAAATCCGGTGTCGGTGTCCAAGGTGTACGCTACAGCCTAGAGTCCATGTCCCGCCTGCGACCAATAGTTTTGAATAAACCCCAATAATCGTATATGATGCGAGCGTAGCAATATGGATGAAGGGCTGTTTGCATTATCTCCCTACGACGGTAGGTATCGAAGTATTGGGCAAGAACTTGCACCGTGGTTTTCTGAAGCAGGAATTATTAAAACCCGTATTGCTCTTGAACTATCTTACTTGACGTTACTTTCTCGTAAAAAAATAATTCGACCGTTCACTCGAATCGAAACCTCCTTCATAAAAAAATTTAATCCCGGGGCTTCTCAAATAAAAGAGATTGAAAAACGAACGCATCATGATGTCCAGGCGGCTGTTGTCTACCTCCAAACCATTCTTTCCAAATCAAGTCTTGCCGATATTTCCGATTTTGTTCATTTTGGTTTGACCAGTGAAGATATAAACAATATTACGTGGCGCACCAGCTTGATGAAAGCAAGAGAGAGCGTGCTCATTCCCTCACTGGAAAAACTGGTTGGTGTTTTTGGAGAACTTGCAAAGAAATATAAGAGCTTAGTTATGCTCGGACGAACTCATGGCCAACCAGCTGTTCCTACAACCTTCGGAAAAGAAATGATCAATGTTGCCATACGTCTCCATGGACAAAAAAACAAACTCATCCACTTTCAATTTCAAGGAAAACTTAATGGCGCAGTAGGAAACTTTCATTCGATCGACCGAATCGTAAGTGACACCTTCATTACAACACTTGGATTTTTGCCGCATCACTTTACCACGCAGGTGAATCCGAATGATGACGTGATTGAATATCTGCAGATTATAGAAAGGATTAATAATATACTCCATGGATTTTCACAAGACATGTGGCGATATATCAGCGACGAGTGGGTTTTGCAAAAACCTCTGGGTGTCGGTTCTTCAACAATGCCGCAAAAAATTAACCCCATTGATTTTGAACATAGCGAGGGAGCAACAGAGATTGCAAACGGACTTATCGGCGTTCTCGTGGAGCGCTTAGGGGAGTCTCGATTGCAAAGAGATTTATCTGATACTCCACTTTTTCGATTTTTAGGCGAGATTCATGCGGCAACAATTGATGCGCTCGGAAGAACTACAAGTGGCTTAGGGAGAATTGAACCAAACAAAAAAGTAATGCAGGAAATGTTAGAAAAAAACTGGGCAATTTTAGCAGAACCCCTCCAGTTACTTTTGAAAAAATCACATAAGAAAGACGCATACGAAAAGGTAAAAAAATTAACCCAGGGAAAAACATTCACAAGAAAAAGTTGGGAGGAAATGGTTTATTCAATTGTTGGAAAGCACGAGCCATTAACCCCGAGTACGTACATCGGGTTATCACGAGAATTAACAGAAGAAGGGTTGCGACTTATACAAAAATGAAACCGCGTCCGCATAGTGCTTGTGTAGTTGGCATCGCCTTGGGTGATGAGGGAAAAGGTAGAGTGATTGACAATCTTCTCGGGTTACTTCTAAAAACTCGCGGAATTTCTGGGGTAACCGTTGTTCGATTTCAAGGGGGGAGTAATTCCGGACACACGGTTGAAGCAAATGGAATTCGGCTTGCGTTGCACCAAGTCCCAAGCGGTATTCTCAATAAAAAGTCAACATGCATTATGGATCGCGGGATGAGTATCAATCCCGCTGATCTCGTCGATGAAATCCGCCTTATTGAAGAACGCATCGGAAACGTTCAGGGTAGACTTTTTTTATCAAATGACGCTGTTCTCAATACTGATTTAGATCGGGCAGAGGAATTTGTGAACCGCATACGCACGGGGGGCGCTCGTGGCGGAACCGGCCGCGGCATAGGTCCATCCTATGCACATCATTATGATCGACTGGGATTTCATATATCAGATCTGTTAGATAGCGAATGGAAAAAAACTTTAAAAAAACAATATGAACGATATAGAAAAGAGTTTCATTTGTATGGATTAAAACTTGCACGCATTGAAGTACCTGATTTTCTTAAAACAAAAAAAACAGGGAAGGAACACAAACGCTCGGTTGGCACACAGGATGAATTTTTAAGGCGCCTCGGTCGGGCACGGAACGCACTTATCAAACGAAAGATGGTCGTTAATACATTTCGTCTGCATGAGAAAATTTTTCAAAAAAAATCAGAAGCGGTTCTTTTTGAGGGAGCACAGGCGCTTGGACTTCACCCGTGGTTGGGGACACTCCCAGATATTACAGCATCAGATACCTCTTCCTATGGAATTCATACAGGCACGGCATTTTGGAAAGTTGAAGATATTGAAAAACGGATAGGGATATTTAAGATTCCATATACGTCAAGTGTCGGCGTACGACGGATGCCGACACATGCTGACGATGCGTGGTCGAAGCGCGTACGAGAGAAAGCGCATGAGTATGGTACAACAACCGGAAGGCCAAGGGATATTTTATTTCTCGATATCCCTATGCTTTCCTATAACATACGGATGTCCGGTGTAAACATGCTCATTGGGACCCATCTCGATATTTCGTGGGAGGATATGCCGATAAAAATTTGTACACACTACACAGATAGAAAAGGAAAACGAGTAGCATACCAACCGGGACTGCAGCACCTAAAAGACGTCATTCCTCACTACATAACAATGGCCGGATGGGATGGGGAAAAGGTGCGACAGGCAAAAACATTTCAAGCGTTACCGATAGGAGCAAAAAGGTTTCTAAGATTTCTAGAACGTCAGTTTGGTATTCCCATCATTGCCGTGACGACTGGACCAACGCGGGAACATTATATTGATATTTAATGAAGATCCCGCTTGTTTTCTGTTGCTCCGGCATGCGTGACAGTAATAAATTGCCCTTTGGTTTGCAGCTCTTTAAGACTGTGTGCACCAACGTAACTCATGCTTGAACGTAAGCCTCCGTCAAAAGCGTAGAGAATTTTTTTCACCGACCCTTTATACGGTGTGGCAATCACTCTTCCTTCCGGCGTATAGTGCTCACCGTTTGTTGAACTATCCCCTAAACTTTTTCGTTTTTGAAATGCGCTTGCAGATGCCATCCCCTGCACAAATTTTTTTAAGATCCCGTTATCAAGAAGTGGCTCACCCGGACTTTCAGCAGTCCCGGCAAAGAGACTACCGATCATCACGCTACTGGCTCCGGCAACGATTGCCTTGGGCAAATCCCCAGGTTCCCGAATTCCTCCGTCTGCCATAATTGGAATTTTGTGTCGTTTTTTAGATAGCGCTTGGCTAACTTCCATAACTGCGGTAATTTGCGGCATACCGATGCCGGCAATATTTCTGGTTTCGCACACATAACCGGGACCGACTCCGACTTTCACTCCGTCTGCACCACTGTCGTAAATGTAGCGAGCGCCCTCTGCTGTTGCTATGTTTCCGGCTAAGATAGGAATTTTTATTTTTTCTTTGACTTTAAGTCGCCGAAGCATTTCTTGTGTATAGATAAGACCACCGTGGGCAATATCCAATACAAGAACGTCAACACCAGCAGTAACCAACAAGTGGGCTCGATCGATATCACTGCTTCGTACGCCAATTGCGGCTCCCACCATGAGTCTCCCATTTTTATCAAATGATCCGTTTGGAAATTCCCCTTTATAGGAAAAATCTTTCAGCGTATACACACCGTCAAGAATTCCTCTCGCATTAACAACGGGTATTTTTTGAATTCTGTGGAGCTGCATTTTCCGCATGGCTGCTTCCTGTTTTGTTCCGAAGGGAACAGCAATGACACGGGACCGGGGTGTCATAACTTTTGAAATAGGATCAGTTGGTGAGGCGGCGGGATAATCTCTGTTTGTTGCAATGCCAACAAATTTACCGTTAAAATTTTTTCCTTTATAAACAATGACATAACCGCGGCCTCTTCTTTTTTGAAGAGCGACTACATCAGCAATTGGGGTATCGACGGAAACGACAGGCGGATCATCTTCTATAACGCGCACTAGATCTTTGACAAGTTTTACTTCACTTGCCTGTGCCTCCGGACTCATAAATCGATGGATAATACCTAATCCTCCCAAGCACGCCATGGTTGTTGCCATCAGATGTTCGGTAACAGTATCCATATTGGCTGAAATTATCGGAAGGTGAATAGGCGGAAGCCCTCGGGCAATAACGGTAGAAGTTGATATTTGTGTTCCGTGGCGAGAACGTATGTCCGATAATCCCGGACGGATGAATACGTCACTATAGGAGAGTCCCTGACCGCTAATCTTACTTGGCATTATATAGTATTACTCCCATTCTATCGTCCCTGGAGGTTTTGTGGTGATATCATACACCACACGGGAGACATTTGGAACTTCATTGACAATGCGGCTTGCCATTTTTTGTAAAAGATCATACGGAAGCTCGGCCCATGTTGCTGTCATTCGATCGCGGGACACCACTGCACGGATAGCGATTACTTCACCATATCCTCGTCCGTCACCCCGCACTGCAGTTGATCGGATACCGGTTGCCACAGCAAACGAATGGAGCAGTGTTTCATATAAGAGTGATTTTTTCATTTCCTCGACAACGATATTGTCTGCTGCTCGAACTTTTTCTAAACGCTCTTTGGTCACTTCACCGATAATTCGAATTGCAAACCCGGGCCCCGGGTGTGGCTGTTCTTTAATAAACGACTCTGGGATCTTTAGGTCTTTTGCAAGCAATCGCACTTGGTCGGTGTAGAGATATCGAAGCGGTTCGATGAGTTGTAGTTTCATTTTTTCGGGTAATCCTCCGACATTATGGTGTGACTTAATAGTCGCGGCGTGTTTCGTTCCTTTCGATTCAATCACATCGGAATAAATAGTTCCCTGGACCAGAAATTTAACTTTTTTAAATCGTTTCACTTCCTCTTCAAAAAAATCGACATAAAGTTTTCCGATGATTTTTCTTTTATGTTCCGGATCAGTAATTCCTTTGAGTGCTGCAAGAAATTCTTTTTCTTTATGAAGAATAACGGCATTGGTAAAGAATGTCATGACTTTTTTTGTTGTTCCCTCACGCATAAGCCCGCTTTCGATGTGAATATGAATGAGTCGCTTGCCTATTGCTTTTTCTACTAACGTTGCAGCTACTGTTGAGTCGAGTCCTCCGGAAACAGCCGCGATTGCGTATGAGTTCCTAACGGTTTTTTTAATATTTTGAATCATTTCTTTCGTGTCAATGTGCTTTGTTTGTGTTTTTATGCCGCAGATCGCAAGAAAATTTTTGAGAATTATGTTTCCATGTTCCGTGTGCTCGACTTCCGGGTGAAACTGCACACAATAAATTTTTTTAACCTCATTGGTCATCGCAGCAGCTCGAATTGATTCCGTTTGTGCGACAAATGAAAATCCCGGTGGGGGAGCAACAACAGAATCGCCGTGACTCATCCAGACGCGTGACCGAGGAGAAAGAGAATCAAACAGTCTCGTTTTGCCATTGATAAGAAACGTTGCCGGTCCGAACTCTTTTATCTTTCCCGGTTTTACATCGCCATGGAGAAGGTGGGCTGTTAACTGCATGCCGTAGCAAATGGCGAGTATTGGGATCCCCATATCAAATATTTTTTTATCTACTGTTGGTGCACCGGGTGAATACACTGATGCGGGCCCTCCGGAAAAAATTATCCCTTTGGGTGTATTTGTCATTGCCTTTTCGGGCGGTACTATTTCAACTACAACTCCCATATCGCGTAATCGTCGGGCGATAAGGTGAGCTGTTTGTGAGCCGAAATCAACAAGAACTACCATACTTATTGTAATACTATTCTATCGTGCGGTCCTATCTCTGATACTCTCACGCAGGAAAATACTTTTATTCCGAGCGTTGCGATTTGGTCGAGTCCCCCTTGGAATACTTTATCAAAGAGCACCGCGTATCCCACCACGGTAACACCGCGCTCTTTAAGTCCGCTAATAATTCTATGTCCTGTTTCGCCTGTGGCGCAGACATCATCAAGAATAAGCACCCGGTCCCCTTTTTTTACGAAGGAAAGATTGATGCCGGAAAAAACCATCGTGCCGCCGGTACTTGTGGTAAATGAACGGATTTCTTCGCGGTAGACGTCTTTCCATGACGTCGGAATATTTTGATCTTTGCGTGAAGCATGCAGCCGAACATCTTTATCGAGTTCCAACGCAACGGCGGTTGCTAAATAATTTCCTGAATGAGGGATGCCATGAATGACCGTAATATCGTCATCACGAAATGTGTTGGAAATGAGTTTTGCTGCTGCTGCAAGAACGGAGGGTTTCATGCGCAAATTAAAAGAAGAGATGGAGATGTACCCGCGCTCGTGATCAATGACTTTTGCCTCTTTGAGGAATTCTTTTTTGAGGAAATCGGTCGCGTTTTTTACCTCGTCAGTCCCCATAGCCCACTATATATCAAATAGCAGGTTTTTGCAATGTGTTTACATGCCCCCCACGTAAATCATGTCCTCCCGCCCGAGCAGGTGTTGATTGAGGTTTTTCATCCGGTTTTAGTGGTGGTTTTAGTTCTTCTGCAACAGTTTGACCGTTCAGTTTTGGTGCATTTACACCAACAACAAACGGATAACCACCAATCCAACGAATTTCTTGTTTTGCTGCCATACTAAACAAAAGTAATGCTATGGGCAACTTGTTGCCCTTCTATTTCCTTAAAGTATGTCATTCCGAATGAGGCACTTTTTGTGACTTTATGCTTTTGAGGTTGGGGAATAAACTCATCCGGTGGGGAAATGACCTCAATTCTGGCGGCCCAGAACGTTTTACGAACCAAGGTTCCATTAACTGAGAATTTTTGTCCTCTTCTTAGTTCAATTAGTTCAACACGTTGTGAATGGTCTGGGCCAAAAGCCATTAGTATTTCCTTTCGCAGCCTTTTCCACTAAAAAAGGGCTGCGAAATCAGCCCTAATAACTTTATAGCATGTACACAATGGGCAAGTCAAGAGTGATCGTTGGCAAATGAAATTTGTTTTTGAGTAAAACCGAGTGAAAGGAGTTTTTCTTTTGACATTTTACCTTGTAAAAGTGTGAGTGTTTCGGTAATTTCAGTCGGGAAAATGACCCATTTTTTCGTTTCCTGGATAAAATAGTCAGGGTGGAAAATAGAATGAGGCTTATAAAACATCGTGGCGGTGGTAATTGAGCTCGGCTTGAACCGACGCAGGTAATTAACGGCGCGCTTCAATGTTTTTCCGCTATCGGCAATATCGTCAACAAGGAGGATACGTTTGCCGGTAATATGTCTGCCAAGTTTTGCTGTAATTTGAAGCTCGCCCTGTTTCTGGATATCTGTATAGCTTTGGATGGTAATAGAACAGATAGGAAGATGCAGGTGATCAGAAAGTAAATGCCCGAGCGTCAGTCCGCCGCGGGCAATTGCCACAATTTCATCGAACGGCCCTTCGTTTTTGAGAAGCGAGGCGGCAAGATTTTGGGCAAGTACTATATATTCGTTCCAGGAAACGGGAAGATACTCCATGCTCATGGTGATATAGTATACTATAATACTTCTATGGAGAAGCAGAAACACCTCAAATACGCGAGCATTGCTGTTTCCGGCCGACCCGGAGCAGGGCGATCAACACTTCTTAACAATCTCATGCCCTTGCTAAAACCATTAGGCTGGGAATTTTTTTCCGGCGGAGAGTGGTCTCGCCAGATTGCCATCAAAAGTGGTAAACATGACCCGAATGATACCAAACACCATCTCGCCACAGCCTACGATGACGACGTTGATCACCAGATTGATCAGGCGATGAGAGAAAAAATATCCGATCCAAGCATTCATATGGTTATTGAATCCTGGATTGCTGGGTGGAATGCCCGGGGTTTAACACATGTTCTTAAAGTGCTTCTCATGTGTGATGATGCATTACGGATTGATAGGGTAGTCAATCGTGATAATTTGACCGTTGAAGATGCAAAGAAACATTTAGAGACAAGGGAGCAGGAGAATATTGCAAAATGGAAGAGGATGTATGGGGTTGGTGATTTTTGGGATCCTAAGCACTACGATCTTGTCATCAATACCTACTCTCACGGCCCGAAAGAAACCCTTGACCTCGTCCTCCAGGCTCTTGGCTACTATAGCGCGAACGGACAAACACCCAGCGGTGAATAAGTCATATGAACAAAAACACAGAATTCAACGATAAAATTAGACAATTAGGCATAGGTATGCAACAATACGCTCATTATGTTTAAAGACATAGACATAGAGATGCCGCGTGTTGCCGGATTATACCATGTAATTTTGCATGGGAAGAGCCTTGATATTATGAAGAGAGGTGCAGTCGACATTGCTTACTACAAGTCCCTTAATATACCTGGAAGTGAAGGTGTGGGTATAAAGTTTGAAGAAGGCCTTTCGGGTATTGTTGCCGTGTATAAGGAAGGCATACTTTCAAAAAGTTACAACAAACCATGGCAGGTCCAGCTCAAAATGCTCGAGGAAAAAAATGCGGAGTTTCAGCGAGAAAATCCTTCATGGAAAATTATCTTTCCTCCCAACGCTGCAACAGCGGTAGAAGTGGCACAAGAGGTTTGGGACAAGCATAATATTAATGTTCTCCCTAAGGATACTCGCGTTGGAGACGGTTCTGTGAGTGTAGGCTTCAATCCCAATCCCTCAAGGGGCTTTGGCGTCACCTTCGGCATATCTCCGGATCAGCCTATCAGGTTCGTTGGTGTTCTCCCCCTGGTAGTACCTAAATAGAATATTGGATTTTCTTCTGCGTGCCTTAGCTTTTTGCACTTAAGTATCTTGCATGGAAGCGAGAGCCCTCACAAACACCCACCAGTGCATGAACCAAATATAGGTTAGCGATACAGAAAGTTGGAGAAGATCAACATCTGGAAGAAATCCAATTTCAATAAATTCATGAGATCCTCGCCAAAGTAAATTTGACGCGAAAAGTATTAACAGCACGCTTGAAACGCGAAATGCCCAGTATACAGGAAGTTTGAGCGTTGCTGAGAAGAATACGAATGAAACGAGAAGTCCCGCAATGAGTCCCAATCCAAATCCGCCCAAGATTGGGCCTGGTTGCGAGGAGAAATAAATTGTTGTCAAAAAAAGAACGATTTCAAATCCTTCGCGAAACACGGCAGTAAATACTAAGCCAAACAACCCCCGTTGTTTACCATTTTTTTCAACAACGGATTTAACTTTTTGTAAAAGCGCAACTTTGTAATGGGCAAAGTATTTGTGGAGAAAAAAGACTGCCCATGTAATAAAAAAAGCTGAGGTAATCATGAGGATTCCCTCAATGAGTTCCTCTGTTCTTCCCGAGTAAACCTCCTGCACTTTGATGCCGAACAAACTGCCCAGACCTAAAAGTGCAATACTTGCAAGTGTTGCTGCCATCGTTGCGATCCAAACGGTTTTGATTTCTTTGGTACGATTAAGTTTTACGAGGATTCCTAAAATTGTCGCGACGATGAGGGATGCTTCGATGACCTCACGGAAGGTAACAAGAAGTGAAGGGATCACAAAAATCATGCTATCATAGGGACAGTTGTATGGGCAAGCATATTTTTTCAAAGAACGTCGTCATACTTTCCGTCGTTTCATTCCTCAATGATATCGGTGGAGAAACCATCAAACGCGCAATTCCTCTCTACCTTGCCAATATACTTGGAGTCAAAACATCAATCATTGGTCTTATTGAGGGGGTTGCTGAATCGACGCCCCAAGTATTTCAGCCGCTATCTGGCTACCTCTCCGACACCGTTGGTAAACGAAAACCCATTATTGTTTTTGGACAGATACTTCGTTCGACCATGCTCCTTCTTTTTTGGGCAGGCAGTTGGCCGCTGGTGTTACTGTTACGTTTTCTCGATAGGAGCGGCAAGGGGATTGGGAATGCGCCGCGGGATGCACTCGTTGCTGCTTCCACTCCAAGTAATCACGAAGGTCGAGCATTCGGATTAAACCGTGCTATGGATGATGCTGGCTCTGTGGTCGGTATGATTATTGCAAGCGTTTTGGTAGGGAGCGCAATTGTTCTTTCTCGCGTGACATTTCAACGTATTGTACTCCTTGCTGTTATTCCACTGGTTATTTCTCTTGCCCTCCTTCTCTTATTCCTTCGGGATATTCCTGATGGCAGGAAAGAGGAAAAACTTGTTCTTCATGACAAATTTGGCACAAAGTATTACGTTTTTCTTATTTTGTCATTCTTTTTTGCTTTAGGTAATTCCTCCGATGCGTTTTTGATTCTCAAAGCCCAGCAGGTCGGCTTTAGCCTGTCGCAAATATTTTTACTCCTCGCCGCACTTAACCTTACCGCCTCCCTCACTGGTTATCCTTTAGCAAATTTGTCTGATACAGTCGGGCGGAAAAAACTTCTTGTTTTCGGATGGCTCCTCTATGGGGCAGTCTATTTTCTTTTTGGTTACACAAATAATCTTCAGATGTTTCTTTCGGCAGCACTTCTCTACGGGGTTTATTACGGTATGACGCAAGGGACGGCCAAAGCGCTCGTTGCTGATATTGTTCCCTCATCGCGACGGGGGACAGCCTATGGTATATATAATATGGTAGTCGGAATAACGTTACTGCCTGCATCCATCATCGCCGGGTACCTCTGGCAGACATTTGTCCCCGCAACTTCATTCTATTTCGGCAGTGCCATGTCAGCTCTCGCAGCAGTAGGATTAATAATTCTTTTATGATTCCATCAGAAGAGGAAGCAAAGAAGCTTTGGGACAAGTACAAATTGCCCAAAGAAAAGAGAATCCATGTCGCACTTGTCGCCAAGGTCGCCATGGAATTTGCAAAAAAAATACCGGTAAATAGGAAACTTCTTCTTGCAGCGGCATTATTACATGATATCGATAAAGCTGCGATGAAACTGCCCGGCGAGAGACATCCCGATACCGCGGTGAGGATTTTACTTGAAGAAGGAATGGATGAGGTTGCCGCATTAGTGAGGACCCATCCGCTCCATGCGATCTTAGATCCAAATATTTCTCCCAAAACAATGGAAGAAAAGATTTTGTACCTCTCAGACAAGATGGTGAAGTATGATATAGTCGGTGTTGATCAAAGATTTGCTCTCTGGCGTGCGGAAAATCTGCCGAAAGAGGCAGTCGTACTCCTCGATTCAACCTACCCAAAAGTAAAGGCGCTTGAGAAAGAAATGTTTTCAATTGCAAAAATCTCATTTCCCGTCTATACTAAGGGCTGATCTCTATGAAATTTGTTCAACGGGTCAGCACAGTTTTCGTTATCTTTACACTCATACGATTTTCCGCCTTTGCACAGACCCCTCTTCCTTCGATTACATTACCCGCACCAATAATGACAAAGACAGAGTATGTCTTACCGTATCCCGGTATTCTTCCGGACCACCCACTATATATTTTCAAACGAATCCGTGATAGGATGTTGGATTTTCTTATCGTTGACCCTTTGCGTAAAGCAGAGTTTTATATTCTGCAGGCAGACAAACGATTGGGGATGGGTCTAGTTCTTTTTGATAAAGACAAAGATGATGTAGCAACAGAAACTATTGCTCAAGGCGAGAATTATTTTTCCCAAGCTGTTACAGTTCTGACTACATTAAAAAATACGGGGAAAGAAATTCCAGAATATCTTATAGAACGATTGACGAATGCTTCGATAAAACATGAAGAAGTTCTTCTGGGACTCGCGAGTTCACATGAGAGAGTAAGAGACTCACTTTCTCTCCTTCAAAAACTAATAGACGAAATCAAGAATCTCCAGTAAAACACCCTCTATTGCAGTTCTGAACACTTTTTGTTTTTTGCATTTAATTTCCCTTCATTGTTTTATATTTACCCCGTACTTTTTCCTCAGAAAAATATCTCCGAGGCTAGGAAAAAATATTGACTATCTTTGATATAGAAATTGCTAGTTGACTGACTACGACTAGTGTCTTAGGATTTGGATTGGCACAAGATATAGTGTTTTTTTATTTCACGAATGAAGTGTCCGTATTGCAGCAACAACGATACTGAGGTAATTGAAACACGAGATAGCGAGGATCTCAGCGTAACACGGCGAAGACGAGCGTGTCCGAAATGCGAAAAGCGATTTACAACATATGAGCGAGTCGAATCTGTGCCGCTCACTGTTGTTAAAAAAGATCAACGAAGAGAACCGTTCGACAGAGAAAAGTTAAGGCGAGGAATATGGAGAGCAAGCGGAAAAACGACAATTAAGGCAGAAGATATAGATAGGATTGTTGATGAAGTAGAAAGAGAACTTATTACAGGCGATTCGACGGAGATACCAAGTAAATCTATTGGACAGCTCGTTGCAAAAAGGTTAAAGAAGTTAGATAAGGTCGCCTACATTCGGTTCGCAAGCGTATTTCGTCAATTCGTTGATATAGAAGATTTTGAAAAAGAAGTAAAAAAACTTTTGTAATTTTATGGAACTTACTGGGATTAGAAAAACAGTATTTTTAGATCGATACGCCCTCAAAAATGAGCAAGGGGTCCCCATTGAAAAAGAACCAGAGGAGATGTGGCGCCGTATTGCCCACGCTATCGCGAGTATTGAACCGAAAAACAAGCGGCAGGAATGGGAAGATAAATTTTATAACGCCATGGCAGACTTTGCCTTCGTTCCGGGCGGCCGAATTCTTTCTGGTGCCGGCACAGGATACAAAGTGACGTTCTATAACTGTTTCGTCATCCCATCTCCTCATGACTCCCGCGGCGGAATTTTAAAAACGCTTACCCAAATGGTCGAGATTATGTCACGCGGCGGAGGAGTAGGGATTAATCTATCAAGCCTTCGTCCTCGCGGCGCCCGGGTGCAGAAGGTTAACGGATTCTCCTCCGGCCCTTGTAATTGGGCGGAACTTTTCTCCGTTGCCACCAAAGATATTATTCAACAGGGCGGTAGTCGCAGAGGAGCGCTCATGTTGATGCTGTGGGATTGGCATCCTGATATAGAGGAATTTATTACCGTCAAACAGGATCTTTCTCGGATTAACGGCGCAAATTTATCCGTCTGTGTTTCCGATGCCTTCATGGAGGCAGTAAAAAATGACGCGGATTGGGATTTGGTATTCCCGGATAACACCGATCCGGACTACGACACAAAGTGGGATGGATACCTCCCCAACTGGATTGCGATAGGGAAAAAGCCAATAGTCAAAAAAACAGTCAAGGCCAGAAAAATATGGGACAGTATCGCTGAGGCTGCCTGGAGGAGTGCGGAACCCGGAGTCGTTTTCATGGAGCGGTACAATAAGTGGTTTAACAACTCCTACTGGGAATTTGTTAACTGCGTTAATCCATGCGGTGAAGAAGGGCTGCCGAATTGGGGAGTCTGTAACCTGTGTTCAATTAATTTAGCAGCGCTCGTTAACGAGCAGGGAGAGATGGATTATACGAAACTTGCCGAAATAGCAAAGATAGGCGTGCGCTTCCAAGATGACATCATCGACGCAGATTTATATGTCTTTGATGAAATTAGAAAAGTGCAGCAGCAGGGTGAGCGACGAATTGGACTTGGGACAATGGGGTTAGGAGATGCCCTTATTAAAATGAAACTCCGGTACGGATCCGACGAAAGCCTGGTTGTCATCGATAAAATCTACAAAACCATACGGGATGCCGCCTACGAATCGTCGGTTGAGATTGCAAAAGAAAAAGGCGCGTTCCCCAAAATTAACACCGCAAAACATCTCGACGGGTATTTTATTCGTCAGCTCCCTGAGGAGACGCGAAGAAAAATGAAACGGTACGGCGTAAGAAATTCCGTCGTCTTGCAGCAAGCGCCGACAGGATCTACATCGCTCCTTTCCGGAGTATCAAGCGGCATTGAGCCCGTCTATGAATTTGAATTTATCCGCCGCGATCGATTAGGTGAGCATACACTTCGGCATCCGCTGTTTGAAGCATGGTTTGAAGAATTCAAAAAAACGCGCGGGAGAGATCCGGAAAGAACCGACCGACCGGCATACTTTGTGTCTGCAAACGACCTAAGCCCAGAAGACCACGTGCGCGTTCAGGCAGCGATTCAAAAGTACGTTGACGCATCAATTAGTAAAACAGTTAACGCTCCCAATACTCATACAGTTGAAGACGTTAAAAAGCTTTATACCCTTGCGTATGAGCTAGGGTGTAAAGGGATTACCTACATGCGCGAAGGGAGCCGCCCGGGCGTTTTATCGAGAAAAGAAGAGCCGAAGAAGGTAGAAGTACCGGTGGGCACAGCGTATGTTCCGGAAGTTAAACCCAGGCCTATGGTTGTTCAGGGATCGACCTATCAGGTGGAGACGCCGGTGGGGCAAGCGTACATTACGATTAATACAAACGGCGGCAACAAACCCCTTGAAGTATTTATAAACGTTGGGAAAGCCGGAAGCGATGTTACGGCTATGGCAGAGGCGATGGGCCGGTTGATTTCCCTCACCCTTCGTATCGCCTCACCCATTTCGCCATTTGAACGTGCGCATAAAATTGCTGCTGAACTTATCGGTATCGGCGGCGCACGGTCTTTGGGTTTTGGTGAAAATCGAGTGCGAAGTCTCCCTGATGCTGTCGCAAAAGTCATTGATAGACACTTCGGATTTTTCACAAAACACCAGTTTGTTTCCGCGCCAACCAATGGCAATGGGGTGACAACTAACGGTCACTCTGTTTCAAAACCAACCGGCGCACCGGAGGTGGAGCCGGCAGAACAACCAAAAACAGTTCCCCCTCAGCAAATGCTGTTAACTGAAAAACGTATGGTGACGGTGGATCTTTGCCCCAGCTGCGGAGAGGGAACATTGGTCTTTGAAGAGTCCTGCAAAAAGTGCTATTCCTGCGGTTATTCTGAATGTTGATGTCATTCCGGGCTTGACCCGGAATCCATCCTCTCTTTCGAAAACTGGATCCCTGCTCACTGGCCGGGATGACAAACGAAAATATGCCAATCTATACAAAAACCGGTGATACCGGCATGACGAGTCTTTTTGGCGGAAAGCGGGTCCTCAAGTGTGAGGAGCTTGTTGATGTCTACGGCTCGCTTGATGAACTTAACAGTTGGGTGGGGCTGATAGCTTCGCAAATAAAAACAAAAGATATCCAAAGATTTCTTTTTTCGATTCAAGAGGATCTCTTTACCATTGGGAGTAATCTCGCCGGTGCGAAAACGGAAATAAAGCAATTGTCGGGTCGTGTTGCTGAAATGGAAAAAAGAATTGATACCATGGAAAATAAAGCAGGTAAACTCCGTAATTTTATTTTGCCCGGGGGGAGTCAGCTTGCGTCATTTGTACATATTGCCCGATCTATTTGCCGCCGCGTCGAACGACAAACGGTAGCGCTCAAACAGAAGGAAGATGTTGACAGTAAAATTCTTATCTATCTTAACCGATTGTCAGATTTCCTTTTTATGGTTGCTCGACTTATTAATCACGAAGAACATATCGAAGAAGTAGTATGGTCGGGTATTGACCGCGTTGGGAAAAAGAAGTAAAACGTACAATAAGTAGTCAAAAGTTCCGAATCCCGTGAAAATCGGGAACTGTACCGCAACGGTGATAGTCCGGTCGCAGACTTTTGATATTACGCGTATCCTTCGAGTCAAAGGAGATGCAAAAGCAACTTCTCACTCGAGAAGTTTTTTTATTGGAGAAAAGTATGGCAAAAGGTTGTGTCTGTGAGAAGGAGATATTTAAAAAATCATACGATGTTTTGTTAAGCAAAACAGCGCTCGTAAACCCCGAGCTTTCAGCACATGAGCTCCGTGTGCAGGTGGCACAAAAATTTCGTCCTCGATACAAACAAGACAAAAATGCTGCGACGCTTGAAAGTTCGGGACTAGAAGTGTACGACGGGCTTGATTTTGAGGTTACTTTGGATGGGAACATTTACTATCCCGCATATGGGGTAACAAGTGAAGAACTCAACGAAAACACAAGATTATATAACCCTGACCAGTATTCACCCGTGGATCATCAAACATCTCGTTTTGTAGCAAAAACGCTTGCCGGAGGTGCCGCTTTTGTTGCAACAACTTACGCAAGAGATGGAAACGACAATCGTGATATACACGTGTATTACATTGATAGGGCTACCGGTAAAGGCAAAACAAAGACGATAAATACCGCAAAGGAGGGAAAACACCACACCTTTGAGGAAATGAACGGCTTAATGCAAAGGTTATTCCCCGAATACGTGCATACAAAGCCGGTTGAAAAAGTTCTTTTAGTAACAGACAAACCTTTGCCTCAAGAAACCGCATACGTTCGTCCAGATATTTCAGAAAAAGTAGCGACAGATACGGTACGGACGTTTTCGTATGCCGCAAGGCGCATTCACGCGGACGTGAAACAGGCAGCGATACAAATTTTTGTGCGCTTTGAGCACAAAAAGAAGCTGCAGAAGATTAGTGACGAATCCGTGTCGCAACAACTCAGGAAGAAGGAAGCAGTAAAAATAAAAAAGACAAAAGAAACAACGATTTTTCCCGAGGCGGGTCGTGCAAAAAAGAAATTAACGAAGGAGCACCAAAAAATAAAAAACTTTCTTATTCCACTTCTCTTTATTGCCGAAGCAGGAATAAATCCAGGGGCAGGACTTTGGATAGTAAAAATGTTAAAAAAAGAAAAACTTTTTAAAAACAAAAAACATTTTAAATACGAGATGGCTCAACGGCTGAACAAAAGAGAAAGGAAAAAACAAAGAATAGAGGCAAAACGAAAGATAAAAGCAAAAGAAAACAACAGAATCAAACTCAAAGAATATAAAAAAGAGAAACGGGCGAAAAAAGGGGAGAGACGTATTCATTCTAAGACTCAAGAGCGCAAGAATCTCGTACGCACCATTCGTAAACTTGCGCGTATTTTACGAAATATTTCCTCACCTAGGGTTCACACGGAGAAAAATTTCAGAGAGCGTATTGAAGAAAAAGAAAAAATTCGATATCGGAAAGAAATTCGAAGAATGCAGAAAGAACATGTTGTACGCTTTGCGTTTGCATGGGCACTGTGGTTATTAGTACGCCCAAAGACATCAAAAAAGGACTTTCATCTATCGATAGATGAAAGCAAGAAACAAAAAGAGAACATTGTAAGGGTAAAAGAGTCTACGTACTGGATTCTTTTGGCGGTTATTTGGTATTTAGTGATGATACGGGAACAACGGATGTTCGTGACACAGAAGAAAAAACAGAAAAAGAAAACAAAAGCATTACCCAAACCAATTCTACCGTTCTCACCCCAACGTGGAATAATATTTGCCTATGCCACATAAAAGTGCTATTGCGACATGGAGCGGAGGAAAAGATAGTTGCCTTGCTGCATATAAAGCAATGAAAGCGGGATATACGATATCCTATCTTGCCAACACTGTTTCTCGAGAATATAAGCGGGTACGATTTCATGGCGTAGAAGACACGCTTATTCAAAAACAAGCTAAAGCTATAGGTATTCCTCTGTTACAGCAAGAAACGACTGCAAAATGGTATTGGAAAGAGTTTACAGCAAACCTCCGAAAAGGGTTTAGGAAGCCAATTGAGGGAGTCGTCTTTGGAGATATTCATTTAGAAGAATGTTTTGAATGGTCTCAGAAGGTATGTACTGATTTGAGTGTACACCTTGTAGAACCGTTATGGCAGAAAAAACCAGAAACTATTTTAGAAGAATTTATTAACCTAGGTTTTGAAGCGATTATTGTGAGCGCGCAAGCCAATCTTTTTGGGAAGGAATGGGTAGGAAAAACAATAGATAAATCTTTTCTTGTAGACATCAAAAAATTAAAAGGCATTGATGTATGCGGAGAAAATGGGGAATATCATTCTTTGGTTCTCAATGGGCCGATGTTTAAACAAAAAATAAATATTTTGAAATCAAAGCCGCTATATCGCGACGGGTATTGGTTTTTGGATATACAAAAGTATAGGCTGAATTCATGATATGATTACATATATGGGTGACCTGCCTGATGATCAAAAGACCGGGAGTTTGGCGAAAGAAAAACAGGAGATAAGTAGTGGCGGTCTTGAAGCCCCGGCGCTTAAAGAAGTTGGAAAGGAAGGAGAACTTCCTCCTGAAGTAACTGGTGCGGGTGTACAGATGCACCCAACGAACGTTCCTCTTCCGCAACCGGTTCAACAACTTGGCGTTAAACAAGTGGGGACGACAGCAGTACAACAGCCCGCATCAGTAACGCTTCCGCTTTCCGACGATCAAATTGCAAAAGGATTACACCAGAGCATCACGAGTTCTTGGCGGTGGTTGGCTGAGTGGTGTATGCGAAAACTTAAGCAGATAAAGAAAATTATTAAAAAATAATATATGCCGGATTTTTTACTCGATATTACGTATCAACTGCAGGTTTTAACCATAACCCTCGCTATTATGGCAATTTTTTTAGGGGGACTATTTCTTCTCGGGTATTTAGTTTTTCTTTTATGGAAATATAGAGATAGGGAAGCACAAAGCCTTTCTTTTGTGCTGTTGCAGGTAGCAACACCACGCGATAACGAAATTAAAATAGACGCCGCAGAACAGTTATTTGCCAGTCTTCATGGAATAATGAAAAGTGGGTTTTGGTCTTTTCTCAAACCTCAACCGCACATTACATTTGAACTAGTTGCTAAAAAAGAAGATATTCGCTTCTATGTTTCCGTTCCAAAAAAACTTGTGGATCTTGTCGAAAAACAAATTCACGGCGCCTACCCCGGAGCAGACGTAAAACAAGTAGAAGAATATTCAATTTTTTCCGAAACAGGAAAGGTTGCATTCGCGGCACTTCGTCTCAAAAGCCCCGATTTTTA
>MFJV01000001.1:581320-784814 GCA_001780985.1 Candidatus Gottesmanbacteria bacterium RIFCSPLOWO2_01_FULL_43_11b
CGATTACATCGGTACTTGCGAAAATGCAGGGTGAAGAAGGTATTGCTATTCAGGTTCTCATACAACCGGCGGCTGGAAAATGGGCAAAACTGGGAAGGTCTTATATTTCGAAGGTGAAAAAGGACGAAGCAAATCCGGAGAAAGCAAGTTTTAAAGTTGATCCAAAAACGATAGAGGCTGTTGAACAAAAAACCGCCAAGTCCGGTTTTAATGCCGTGGTTCGTCTTGTTGTCTCATCTGACACCAAAGAATCCGCCGAGGCGCACCTGGGAAATTTACTGACTGCATTTTCTCAGTTTACCTCCGATCACAATTCATTTACAAAAGTGAAGTATCCGCTAAAAAAACTTTTTATGATAGATTTTATTTATCGCTACTTTCCGGTTGTTAATTTGCCATTTTTCAAACAGTACAGCGTCTTGAGTAGCGACGAACTTGCAACGATTTATCACTTCCCCAATAAATCCGTTGAGACACCCCATCTTTTTTGGCTTAATGCCAAAAGAGCACCAGCTCCGATTCAAATTCCTGCTGCTGGACTAGCACTTGGAATGTCGCGCTATCGCGGGATGGAACGGTCAATTTACATAAGTGAAGATGATCGCAGACGGCATATGTACATTATCGGAAAAACCGGAACCGGCAAATCGCAGCTTTTGGAAGAACTCGCTATGCAGGATATTTCTGCCGGGCGGGGAGTTGCCGTCATTGATCCGCACGGAGATTTGATCGATGGAATTTTAGGCCGCATACCTGCCGAGCGCGCAGAAGACGTCATCTACTTTGATCCCTCAGATACAGAGCGGCCGATGGGGCTTAACATGCTTGAGGCATACAGCGAGGAACAGAAACACTACGTCGTAACCAGCATTGTTGGGCTTATGTACAAACTCTACGATCCCATGAAAACCGGTATTATCGGTCCACGATTCGAACACGCTATCAGGAACGCAATGCTCACGGTCATGGCAGAACCCGGGAACACGTTTGTCGAAGTTGTGCGGGCTTTAACTGACAGCACATTTGTCCAGGAACTTTTGCCAAAAGTTCAGGATCCGATTATTCGACGGTACTGGACGGATCAAATTGCTCAGACTGCCGACTTCCATAAATCCGAAGTGCTTGACTATATTGTGTCCAAGTTTGGCCGGTTCGTCACCAACAAACTCATGCGCAATATCATCGGCCAATCAGAATCGAGTTTTGATTTTCGAAAAGTGATGGATGAGGGAAAAATTCTCCTCATTAATCTCGCTAAAGGAAAAATTGGTGAAGAAAACAGCAATTTTCTGGGTCTAATTTTAGTTCCCAAACTCCTCATTGCGGCAATGAGCCGGCAGGAAATTCCTGAAGAGGAGCGCCGCGACTTTTACCTCTACGTTGACGAGTTCCAAAATTTCGCAACGCCAGATTTTGCCCAAATTCTTTCTGAAGCGAGAAAGTATCGTCTCAACCTCATTGTCGCAAACCAATTTATCGGACAGATGGAGGAAGAGGTGAAGAACGCCGTGTTTGGAAATGTCGGGACGCTCATTGCTTTCCGTGTCGGTGTCACTGACGCCAACTATCTCCAGCACGAATTTCAACCAACGTTTAATGAAGTTGACCTTATTAACATTGATCGATTCAACGCGTACATTAAAACCATTGTGCATAATGAACCGGTGAAGCCGTTCAGCATCGATCTAACGAAAGACATGACGAAAGTATTTGAAGCTCGAAACCCTCAAGTGGCAAAAGCCATTGTCCAGTTGTCGCGATTGAAATACGGTCGCTCAAAAGAACTTGTCGAAGCCGAAGTTTCCCAGCGCGCGCGATTATAGTACACTACATATTCATGCGAATTGTCTTCACCTTTAATGTTCGCCACGTAAAGCCAGCATTGAAAAAACTCGCTCTCGATGAAGCAGAATTCGACGAGCCAGAAACGATAAAAGCCATTCATGATGCAATTGTTGCCAACGGACATACCTGCATTGATATTGAAGCCGATGAAAATGCATACGGAAAATTGAAAAAAATAAAAGAAAATATTGATTTGGTTTTTAATGTCGCAGAAGGATTACGGGGAGAAATTCGGGAAGCGCAAGTTCCTGCACTCCTCGAGATGCTAGGGATTCCCTATACCCACTCCGGCGCCCTCGCTCAAGCGGTGACTCTTGATAAAGCCCTCACTAAAAAAATTTGGCAGTATCACGGATTACCCACACCAAAATTTGCCGCGATTGGTCTCAATGAAAAACCATATGTCGAAGGGCTGCGATTTCCTGTTCTCGTCAAACCCAACAGTGAAGGGTCGAGTAAGGGAATTTTTAATGATAGTCTCGTTGAAGAACCGGGTCAGCTTATCAAAAAAATCCGAGCCGTCAGGAAACAGTATGGTAATGGGGTACTCGTTGAAGAGTTTTTGCCGGGAAGAGAATTTACCGTCACCGTCATGGGTAATAGCCAACCGTATATTCTACCGATCGTTGAACAAAATTACGACATTTTCCCCGATACACTTAAAAAATTTGCTTCCTACGAAGCAAAGTGGCTATTTGAAGATCAACTTCCTAATCCGCATGAAGCATATGTGTGTCCGGTAAAAATTTCCCGATCACTTGAAAAACTTATTGAAAAACTTTGTATCCAAGCATTTGAAGTATTACACTGTCGCGATATTGCCCGGGTTGATTTACGACTCGATGCACAAGGGAAACCGCAACTATTGGAGATTAATACAATGCCCGGTATGCTTCCTGATCCTGACGTTGTCTCCTACTATCCAGTGGCGGCTCGGGCTGCCGGCTGGGATTATACGCGCATGATAGGTCAAATCATCACTCACGCAAAAGAGCGCCTCAATATCTAATTTTTTGCTATAATACCGGCATTGGGCCTGTAACTCAGTGGTAGAGTACGACACTTATAATGTCGGAGTCCTTGGTTCGATCCCAAGCAGGCCCACATGGATGAACTTGTTGTCCTTGTTGATGAACAAAATAATGTAATTGGAACCGCGCTGAAAGATACGGTACACACTAAAGCCACACCGCTTCATCGAGGATTTTCTCTCTTCATTTTTAATTCAAAAAAAGAAATATTATTAACCAAACGCGCAGAAACAAAAAAAACATTTCCTGGTGTATGGACCAATGCGGTATGTGGGCATCCGGGGCCGGATGAATCGAACGTTGATGCAGCTAAAAGGAGATTAAATGATGAATTAGGGATTGAGGGAGTAGAAATTAAAGAAGTTGCTCCCTACCGCTATCGCTTTGCCGACAAAAATGGCATTGTCGAAAACGAAATCTGCCCGATTCTTGTTGGATATACCGATAGTAATCCTACCCCAAACCCATCCGAAGTAAGCGACTGGAAATGGATTCCTTGGGAGAAATTTTTTGAGGAAATTAAGGCAAACTCATCAATATATTCACCATGGAGCATTGAGGAAGCGCACATTCTTCAACAGAAAAACCTTGTATAATATCGCTATGCTTAAGGGAAGTTTAGTTAGGACAGTAACTTCAGATGGTTTAGAGTTAGTTGGTTTTTGGGCAGATCAGAAAAGCGATATTGCCGTATTTCATTCCCACGGAACTGCAGGCGATTTCTACACGCATAAATTTATAGAAATTGAAGGTGGACAACTTGCAACCGAAAAAGTTTCCTTTTTGACTGCGAACAATCGTGGTCATGATGTATACGCCGATATCCGTAAGCATACCGATAAAGGCGTAGAATGGGTACAGATTGGTGGAGGATTTGAAAGATTTGAGGACTGTGTTTTTGATATTGAAGCATGGTTAGACTTTCTTACGAAACAAGGAGTTAAGAAGGTTATTTTGCAAAGCCACAGTTTAACTTCGAAAATCCTTTATTATCAACACTATAAACATGATAAACGCGTGATCGGACAAATTCTTCTCTCATCGCAAAACGACGCAGGGTTAATGTTCTATGCACTAGGGAAAAAGAAATATGAAAAGACAAATTATGAGATTAATAAAATGGTGAAAAAGGAAAAGGGGAATACGCTTCTGCCAAAAGAATTATCACCGGTCAGTTATGAAACCTCAGCATTAATGTACGCTGGATATTTGACAGAGGAAGGTCCGGGAACTCTTACCCCCTACCACAACCCAAACTCTTCCCAATGGGAAATACTTGAGCAAACAAAAGAGCCATTGCTGGCAATCTATGGCGGCGCAGACGCGTATATGAAGCCATCAGTTAAAATTGCCGCAGATCAAATAAAAAAACATGCCAAATCAACCAAGAGACTTACTCTGAAAATTATTAAGGGTGCTTCGCATAGTTATGTCGGTTATGAGCGGCAACTTACAAGCATAATTATACATTGGGTTAAGGCCCCTTTTTAAGAATAAGAGTATAATTTCCTCTACTGTGGCAAAAATTCCGGTTGATGAGAGAAAACTGAATACAGAACAAAAGCAGGCGGTGGAGTTTGAGGATGGGCCGCTTCTGATTATTGCCGGTGCCGGAACCGGAAAAACGACGGTTATTACAGAACGGATAAAACACCTTATTTCTTCAGGTCGCGCCAAACCTTCTGAAATACTTGCGCTTACCTTCACGGAAAAAGCGGCCCGAGAAATGGAGGAGCGTGTCGATATAATTATGCCCTATGGCTATACAGAACTTTGGATTTCAACATTCCACAAATTTTGCGATCGAATTTTGAGGACAGAAGCAATCCATATTGGACTCAGTCCTGCATATAAAATAATGACTGATGCAGATACGACAATGCTTATGAGAAAGAACCTCTTTTCCTTCGGGTTAGATTACTTTCGTCCCTTAGGTAATCCAATAAAATTTATCCGAGGAATGCTCACTCATTTTGACAGGCTTCGTGACGAAGACGTAACACCGGCACAATATACTGACTGGGTAAAAAAATTTAAACCTGAAGAAAAACTTGAAAAACAAAAATTTGAAGAACTCGCAGTAGGATTCAAAGCATACCAGGAAATAAAACCAAAAGAGGGACTGATGGATTTTGCGGATCTTATCGGATACACGCTCGCAATTTTCCGTACGCGGCCAAATATTCTCCGACTCTATCAACAGCAATTCAAATACATTCTTGTTGATGAATTTCAGGATACGAACATTGCACAAAACGAACTTTTACTTCTTCTGACCGGAAAGAAAAAAAATATTACAGCTGTTGCAGATGACGACCAGTCTATCTATAAATTCCGGGGAGCAGCAGTTTCGAATGTCATTTCTTTTCGCAAACATTTTCCTAAGGTAAAAATAATTGTCCTTTCTAAAAACTATCGATCGACACAGACAATTTTGGATACGTCATACAGGTTAATTGCTCATAATAATCCCGATAGGCTTGAAGTCAAAGAGGGGATAAATAAGAAATTATCAGCAGTTCGAACAATAAGAGAAGATAATGTTAGTTTTATTCATGCTGATCGTGTCGAAAATGAAGCAGATCTTGTCGTTAGTGAAATTAAGCGACAAAAAAAGAAGTATCAATGGAAAGATTTTGCGATTCTCGTTCGGGCAAATAATCATGCAGAGCCGTTCGTTCGGGCATTCTCTCGAAGTGGCGTTCCATTTCAATTCTTAGGACCAGGACAGCTGTTTAGACAACCCGAAATTAAAGATCTCATTGCTTACCTCTCCGTGCTTTTTAACTTTGATGACAACGTGTCACTTTTTCGGGTATTATCGATGGAATATTTCAAATTCTCCCCCCGCGACATCGCTGCCATTTCTAATTTTTCAAAACGATATTCCCTCTCGCTTTTTGAAGCATGCGAAGTTGTTACAGGGAAACGAACTCTCACCAATGTTCGGTTACCGTTTGTTTCGGATGAGACACGCGCAAATCTCGAAAGAATTATTCCGATGATTCACAGACACTTAGGATTATTAACAAAGGAAACAGCCGGTCAAATCCTTTTTTATTTCCTTCAAGATTCCGGCATGATGAAAAAGATTCTCGATTATTCCGCACCTTTAGATGAGCGCAAAGCAAATAACATTACAAAATTCTTCAGTAAACTCAAAACATATGAAGTGGAACATGAGGATGCAACTGTACCGGCAGTTCTTGATTGGATTACACTCTCGATGGAGCTTGGGGAGTCACCGCTTGCCAATGATACGGATTGGATGGATAACGACGCAGTTAATATTCTCACCGTTCACAGCGCAAAAGGGTTAGAATTTCCCGTCGTGTTTTTAGTAAACATGGTATCGCAAAGATTTCCAACGACAGAACGTCGTGAACAAATTCCTATACCCGATGAGCTCATTAAAGAAATGCTTCCGGAAGGGGATTATCATTTAGAAGAAGAACGGAGACTATTTTATGTCGGTATGACGCGGGCCCGCGACCTCCTCTATATGAGTGCCGCTGATTATTACGGAGAAGGGAAACGAGAGAAAAAGGTTTCTCCGTTTATCTACGAAGCGCTTGGAGAGAAGATCGCCACAGCTACACCCGCTTTGCAGAAACAACTTTCTCTTTTGGAATGGCAAAAAATCGAAGGAAAAGAACCCATAGGGAAACCATCAACGATTCATATTGATTATTTGTCATACTCTCAAATTGAAGCATTTAAACTATGTCCGCTTCACTATAAACTCCGTCATATTTTAGGAATTCAATCAGCTCCCTCACCGGCGTTATCGTTTGGCTTAAGCGTGCACGCGACTCTTAAGGAATTTTATCAACTGAAACAACAAGGGAAAAAGCTCAACAAGGATATTTTTCTCGAACTTCTCGATAAAAACTGGATGCACGAGGGGTATACGAGTAAACGCTATGAACACGAGATGAAAAAGAGGGGACGAACATATTTAGAAGAATATTTTAAACGCTCATACGATCCAAAAGAAACTCTGCTTCTGTTAGAACAACCCTTTACTATTCCTATTCGCGTTGGAGACCGTCAATTGAAAATTGGAGGAAAAATTGATCGGGTTGACAATCTTACGGGAGGAAAAATAGAGATTATTGATTATAAAACCGGCCGTATGCCTTCAAAACGGGAAATGGATACGAGTTTACAATTGTCTATCTATGCTATAGCGGCAACTGACATTCCTACACCACCCTTTCAAAAAAAACCGGAAGACATAGTGCTTTCCCTTTACTATTTTGATGTGCAGCAAAAAGTATCAACAACACGTACTGTCGAACAGCTTGAGGAAGAAAAAGAAAAAATTATGGACATTGCCCGCGAAATAGAATCATCTGATTTCCGCTGCAGCGGAATAGAGCTCTGTGCCACGTGTGAATACAAAATGTTCTGCGGACTTATCGGAGAATAGGATAATACATAGGTTTCCCCCCAAATCCTTCTTTGAATTTTGTAAACCCTTTCCATTTGAGATTTTGTCTCGGCGTGCGTTCATCCCAGACGCCGACGAAGTCGAATTGTTTGCACCCTCGTTTTTTTGAAAGTTTCAGTGCTTCCCATACGAGGAGAGTAGGAGCAAAAAGTTTTTTGCCTTGTCTTGTTGCTCCGGCAAGCCAATAGTATGCAATCTTATCCCAAAATAAGAGAAGGATTCCGGAGGTAAGGTGCGTATCTACAAGAATCGTTTTTTGGTTTTTAGGAAACGTCTGCCAAAGCTTTTTTACTCCGTAGCTAGTTATAAATCCTAAAAATCCAACTGATTTATTCTTAAGACGGATGAACTCGTCAATATTTGTAGATTTGTAGATTTGTAGATTATTCTTCTGTGCACGACGTACGGCGCGACGTTTCGCTTCGGCAAAACGGGAAAAAATAACAGCTTCATCCGGTTCCAAATCAATACGTAGTGTTTTCGTCGGCAAAAAAGGAGAACGCATAAGTCTCACGCGCTTTGTAAGATTCGCGCACCACGCATCGAATTGTTTTTGTGGAATAGAACTATCAGGTTCAACAGAAATCTGACCAACATGATACTTTGTAAGGACAGGATGTAATTTTGAAAGAGAGGGGAGACTTGTTACTCGCTGAATTTTTACCAAACTTCCAATAATCGGAAATTTTTTAATAAAAACATAGGAATTTTCTACGCGATCTACCGCCCATCCTAATTTTTCAATGTAAGAAGCGTAAAGAGGAGATTGTTGAATTTCCGTCACAGTAATGCCCAGCGAAGCTTATCAGCGATTTTATAGAAATTATAAAGCATGGGCTTAATTACAAGGTCGTAGGAGCCAACAAATTCTACAAGTTTTGGTGAAAATCCTTGTTTAAAGCGGTGGAACCCGTACCATGGGTCATTTTGATCAGGATTCGGGCCAAGAGAACCCCACAAATCAAAATATTTTAATCCTCTCTTTTTTGCCCACAGAGCAATTTCCCAAAGAAGGAGTGTAGGCGCCATGACTTCTCGGTGCTCTCTACTTGATGCACCGTAGGGATAATATATGGTATCCCCGTAGACAAATACGATCCAAGCGGAAAGTATTTCACCTTTATAGGAGGCGGTAAACAAATGCGCGATTCCGGCATTATGCATTATTTTCCACATCGTGCGGTGATAATGCTCATTGTGTGCATAAAACCCTTGCCGGCCGGTAGTTTCTTTTGTAAGTTTTAAGTACTTTTCAAATACAGCATTATCTTCTTTCACAACAACCCCATGTTTACGGGCTACCTTTAGGTTGTAGCGAGTCTTAGAGTGCATGGATTTTAAAAGATCTTCTTCGGATTTAGTTAAATCAAGGATAAATGTGTATTTGGTAAACAATGGGTGATGGGACGGAGGCAATAAATTAAAATTTCCTGTCGCGTTGGGTTCAAGTTGAACATATATGGCGTTTTTCTGTTTTGCTAATTTTTCTAGTGTTTTTAACATTACTTTCGTAGGCATTGGGCCCTTCGGAAAGTAGCCTATGGTCCACGGAGTATATGGAATTTTATGAAAAGTAAGGAGCCGGCCATTGTGGCGGACAACATCAAGGCCCATTGTTTTACGGAATTTTTCCCAAGCAGATGATTGCAATGGATGAGGCATACAGGTATTATAATGACTTGGAATGAAAAAATCGAAAAAACCAATGCTTTGGTTACCGATTGACAGTCGGTTGTTTCTTCCTCTTTTTTCATTCGGTCACGTAAGAGGATTTGCGCGGTTTTTTCTTTTTATTGAAATTCTCTTATCAATCCTCGTTGTTCTTGGTACATTCCTCCTTTTTGCAATAACTGCGATTTCTTAGAGTAAAAAATCGTCTTCATGAAAACCTCGGGAAGGATCAAGAGATACCTGGAGATCTAGCACGTGCTGGGGGATATCGGCAACAAAGCGGGAAATCATATTTGTCGTCCGAGTGCCGAAGAATAGTCGCCGGTTGGCATACGTTAGATATAGCTTGTCTTTTGCGCGAGTTATCCCCACGTAACACAGCCTTCGTTCCTCCTCCAATTCATCGCGTTCCATAAGAGACCGACTGTGCGGAAAAATTCCTTCTTCCATGCCGACGATAAAGACGGTTGGGAATTCTAACCCCTTGGCAGCATGAAGAGTCATAAGCGTAACCGCTCCTTGGCTTCGTGATCGAGGAGTTTCTTCTTTTTCCACGAGCGCAACGTTTTCTAAAAACTCATCAAGCTCGGGAAATTCTGTGGCAACAGACCGCAATTCTTTAATGTTTTCAAGTCGATACGCTTCTTCTTCAATATTGGCATCATAGAGTTCAAGATATTTTGTCACATCAAGAATTCGATCGAGGAGTGTGAGTGTGTCAAATTCGATGAGTTTTACATCTCGAGAAACTTTTTGTGCAAAGTCAAGAAAGCGGTCACGTCTGCCTTTACCAAGTTTTTCAACACGTTTGTAAGAGACAAGGTCTTTGGGGTGTGCGATGAGACGAAGGTAGGCGAGCACGTCTTTAATTTCTTTTCGTTCATAAAATCGTGTTCCTCCGACGAGAATGTAGGGTACTCCCGCATGAAGGAATGCCTCCTCAAGTACTCGTGATTGTGCATTTGTTCGGTAAAGGACTGCAAAGTCATTGTACGATTTTCCCGATTGAAGAATTGTTTGAATAATAAACGTTGCTTCATCTTGTTCGTTTCGGGCTTCATAGAGAAGGATACGGTCGCCGCCTTTTTTATCGGTCCAGAGTTTGAGTATTGGGTGCGATGTGTTTTTGGATATGACCCCGTGTGCTGCATCTAAGATAGTCTGTGTGGAACGGTAATTTTGTTCAAGATGAAAAATTGGAGCAGCAGGGAAATCCTTTTTAAAAAGCATAATGTTTCGAAAATCAGCACCGCGCCATCGGTAGATACTTTGTGATGCATCGCCAACGACACACAAGTTTTTATGCCTTCCTGAAAACAACTTAGTGAGCACGTACTGGGCTTTGTTGGTGTCTTGGTATTCATCAACAAGTACGTAGTGATACCGTTGTTGATATTTTCCAAGAACAGTAGGTTCTTTGTTAAATAGCTCGACCGTTTTCATAAGCAAATCATCAAAATCAAGCGCTTCATTGTCTCGTAATAATTTTTGATAGCCGAGGTATACGCGCGCAACCGTTTCTTGAAAGTGACCTCTCGCATACTGCGGGTACTCTGTAGCACTAATGAGTTCATTTTTGGCTTGAGAGATAGTTCCCAGAACGGCACCAGGGTTGAAGTTTTTTACGGAAATATCGAGTTTTTTCATAACTTCTTTTATGGTGTCGAGACTATCCTGTTCATCGTAGATAAGGAAATTTGGGGGAATGCCGATGGAGCCTCCTTCGATACGGAGAATTTTAACGCACAAGGAATGAAACGTACCTGCAAACGGAATATCCGTGGTACCGATCAATTTTTTGATCCGCTCTTTCATCTCATTTGCTGCTTTATTAGTAAATGTGACCATAAGAATGTTATGTGGGGATACCTTTTTGGTTGCGATAAGATAGGCGACACGGTAGGTGAGTACCCGCGTTTTGCCCGACCCGGCTCCGGCAAGGATGAGCACGGGGCCATCGGTACGTATAACTGCCGCCTGTTGGTTTTTATTTAAGTCATTGAGAAGATCGGAAGACATAACATATAATCTTAGCATAATGAAAAAACTCATAATCATCGGAAACTGGAAAAGTTATAAAGGAATCAGTGATGCAAATGCATGGTTTGATGCGTTTTCTAGGCTTTTCAGTGAAAAAAACCACCAATGGACAGATATTACGGTGGTGTTATGTCCGCCGTATACGCTTCTGCCGCTATCTCAGCAGCGCATAGAAAAAGACCATTTGCCGCTTGCCTTAGGGGGGCAGGACGTGTCGGCCTTCGATGAAGGTGCCCATACAGGAGAGATCAATACGCATCAACTAGCAGAATTTGCTACATGGACTATTATCGGGCATTCGGAACGACGCAGAGATCTTGGAGAGACAGACGTCTTACTTTTTCAAAAAGTAGAAAAGGCAAAAAAACAAGGGCTTCGTGTTGTTTACTGCCTACAGAATGAAGTAGTTGAGGCGCCAAAGGGCGTTGATGTGATTGCCTATGAACCGCCATGGGCGATTAGTAGCGTGAGCGGGGGAGTCCCGCAGAACCCGGAAAGCGCCAACCGCGTCTGTGAGAAAATCGTTCAGAAATATCCGGGGATTCCGGTCATCTACGGCGGAAGTGTTACGTTAGACAACGTCGCTTCTTTTGTAAGTCAGGAACATATTTGGGGTGTACTCCCTGGCAATGCAAGTCTCGATGCAGACAAATTTTATTCTCTCATTGATCATGCAACCCAAAGTCAAACGCATCTACTTACCTAAACTAAAGTTCTATTTCTCCGTTTTCTTTTTTGCGGTAGCTATTGCCGTGCTAGCAAAAGGAGTACTGTGGATGTTTTCATTTTCCCAAGCAACTGGTTTAACGCCAACAACCCTCATTAACCTTGTATTTGGTGGTGGTACACAATTAAAAACTCAGGATAATCGCACGAATATTCTTTTACTAGGAATTGGTGGAGGTGAGCACCCTGGCGCTGATTTAACAGACACAATGATGGTGCTTTCACTCGGGAAACGCTTGGCACTTATATCAATTCCTCGTGATATATGGTCTGATACACTCAAGGACAAAGTAAATAGTGCATACCACTATGGAGAAGAAAAGTCCCGCGAAGCGGGATCCCGCTCCGCGGGAAAAAAGGGAGGCCTCATCCTTTCAAAAGCAATTGTCGAGGACGTGATAGGACTCCCAATACATTACAGTCTTGTTATTGATTTTTCAGGATTTACAGAGATTATTGATTTTGCTGGAGGTGTAACATTTAACGTTTTACACGGATTTACAGACAAAGAGTTTCCCATCGAAGGAAAAGAAGATGATTCATGTGGCGGTGACCCTACGTTTGCTTGCCGTTACGAGGTAGTGCATTTTGACTCAGGCGTGCAAACTGTGGATGGAAAACGCGCATTGCAATACGTACGTAGCAGACAAGCAGCGGGTGAAGAGGGAAGTGATTTTGCCAGAGCCAGAAGGCAGCAAGAGATACTTGTTGCTCTCAAAGAAAAGCTTTTAAGACCAGGTGTATGGCTTTCTCCAACTCGAGCTAAAACGTTGATTGCAGCACTCGAGAAAGCAACGGATACAGATATGAACATTGGTGAATTTCTTACTGTCGGAAAAGCAATTGCGGAAGTTAATGAGGAGGATATTCAAAGAATTTCACTTGATGATCTTCTCTATACACCACCAGCGATTTGGTACGGCCGGTACGTGCTTCTTCCCAAAGAGGATTTTGAGTCTATCCACGAGTACGTATTGAAAGAGTTAGAAAGCGAGCCCTAAGAGAAGTAAAAGTATTCCTCCGGCAATAATCGACGCTCCTAAAACACTCGGTCCAGTTCCAGCAACAGGTACTTGGGGGGTGGCGGGTGTCGGTGTGGGAGTAGGCGTCGGAACACCAGGAGGGAGAGTGGGCGTTGGTGTTGCGGTTGTGCCGGTGGTTGGCGTAGGCGTGGGCGTTGCAGTTGGTCCAGGCGTCGGGGTTGGCGTGGGCGTTGCAGTTGGTGTCGGTGTGACTTCTCCTGTGGGAGTTGGCGTAGGAGTGGTAGCAGCAAATGCAAGGGTTAGTTTACATGCTGGTTCGGCAGCTTTCGGTTTTGCCTGGGGAACAGTGGGAGCGACTGGTTCAAGTTCTGTGAGTTGTTGAGATGTGAGATAAGCAATTAAACCGAGACCTATGGTGGCAAAAGTAAGGAGAATTAAGTACCAATATTTCTTGAATAATCTCATATGTTAGTGCCAGTTATTATCAGTTCCCAAAATTTCCCCTTCAATATCAATTTTGTTATTGACAATTGAGCCTTCAAGAATAGTAAAGTCGAGTGTGTATTCGTCGCTCGCATTTTTTGTTGAGGTTTCCGTCCATGCGGCGCCATTAGTTCTAATCCTAGCTTTTGTCGCAAGACCACCTTTAACAGCGATTACTATTTGATCGTTCACACTGAGAGAGCTGACGTCACTGATCACCTGTCCGTCTTTATAGACTTTAATTTGATTACACTGCGGAGTAGCCCCACCGTCCCCATCCCCGTCTCCTCCTCCATTGCCTCCACCACCACCTCCTCCACCTTGCTGATCATCACCAGCGCCAATTTTGCAGCAGTCGTTATCGCTACAGGGGTAGTATCCAGGTTTACACCCTCTTCCCATTGAATTATCCCAGTTCGTACACTCTGCCGACCGGCTAGTGGCGCCTTTACAGTTTTGATCCGTGCCGACAACAGTATCAATTGTGCCTGGCAAAATATAGTCGCCGGCAACACAGTCAGATACATACTTATTTCCACAATCCAAGACAGTACCACCAGTGCCACTCTCATCACCTCCGCTAGTACTTGTGTCGTCTGTTCCTCCGCCGCTACCTGGAGGGGTCCATCCTAAATCTTCAGCCACATCTCGATCCTTTTTGCCAGTGTCCATTGATCTATCGTAGATGATACCTCCAGTCTTGGTTTGCGAAACCGAGCAGTCGTCCGTTACACACTCCCTCGCTTGACTTCGAATGTCGGCAATTTGTTGACGTTTGCTGTTATAGAAAACACCCAGAGGAATAGTCGCTCCTAAAAGAAGTATTGTGACAACCGCTGCAAGCACACTTCCTTTCCCTGATTTTTTGGGTGAGGTGACCGCAATTTCTTCTTTCGGTGGTTCAGGGGTGGGTGGCGTCGGTGCGTTGAGAATGTTGTCGACCATTTTTTGTTTTTCCGCAGGTACCTCCTCGGGTTGTGGAGGGGGCGGCGGACCTGATGGAATAGGAGTAGGCGGTTCAACAGGGGGCGGCGGCGGCGGCGGCGGCGTAGTTCCTGCCTGTTTTGCAGCATCGTCAATAATTTTTTGCGGATCAGTACTTTGTGTGTCTTCCATTATTTCCCTCTCTCTATCTAGCTTAGAGGAGATAGGTACGGTACGTCAAGCCGACGATGAGAAGGCTAGACCCCATAATAAGCAAAAGAAGAAGCGGTAAACTATTGCCACTCTCAGGCATCTGTTCTCCGGCAAGCGTTGAGGTGGGGGTGGGAGTGAGACTTGGCGTTAATGTTGCCGATGGGGTTGCATCACCCAAGACTTGTGTTCCGCTTTTAAGAATTTCAAACGCGTGCGTTATGGCAATGGATTTTCCATTTTCATCTTCTGTCGTCATTGTTACGCTCTGGAGTCCGGGAGAAAGCGGTACGCTCGGCGTATATCGCCAGATGCCGTCTTGCCCAACAACCACGGTACCACCGGTAGGTTTCGTGATTCCGAGTGTTATACTCACGCGTTTTCCGGTAATTCCGGTTCCTTGAATAAGCGGCAGTGTTGTGGCGATCGATGCTCCTTCAATTGGTTTGGTAAGGGAAACAATATTGGTCGTTGATGTGCCCGCAACTGCTCCTATTTGCGCATTGGCTTGTTGCTTTCTGAAATCATATGTTTTTCCTATTTGCATTTCTGGAACAGGCGAATCATTGAGACTGTCGGTTGTGGCAAATGACTCTCCGTTTTCAAAACGAACGACGAGTTGCTCTGTTACCCTTTCTTGAAAGGGGAGGTATGCGCTTAAATCTTCATTGCGTACAAGATTTAGAGGGATAAGCCATGAGCCGGACTCCGTTACAAGGGTCGACATTTTTTGTCCGTCAAGAAGTGTAAGGTAGACAATAGCGCCCTGAGCTGGCTGCCCGTTTGGAGTGACAACAGAGCCATATGCCGGTTCAAAAGCGCTCGTTACACCGCCAAGTAATGGGCCTGTTTGAATCTTATATGGTGTTCCGTTTTGGGTGTACGGTTTTCCATCGGAAAGTATAGTTGTTTCATACAATGTTTCCGGAACTCCTGATCGGAACGTGACACTGTGCGTTGTATTTTTACCCAATTTTCCTGTTGTATCGCGTTCATCAAAAATCACCTGAGATCTAGTAGTGTCGCTACCGACGCGAATTGCACCGGTTGCCGCACTTTCTGTTATCCATGAAACGGTAAAGGAAGTGTCGGAAACATTCGTTATCTCTACAGAAGTCGGAGTACTGCTCACAGACGCCTGACTCGGTAGTCGAATGACGCGTTCAAAAAAATACGCAAATCCTCCGACAAAAATGGCGAGAAAGAGTATGCCAACGAGTGTTGGGAATTTTACCGGGAAACGCATAGGTTATAATGAACGCTTCTCAAGCGATTCAAAGACATCGGTTTCAAGAGTTGGCGAAAGCGGGACGAGAATTTTTGATACCGTTGCAGGAACAGTACTGGTTTTTGTGGTTTTGATAAGTTCAAAGAAAATCCAGAACGAGACGGTAAATAAAGTAAAGAGAGAAATAAGAAGTAAGTCGCGTTCATTGTCCATGGTATTAATTTTGGTAGTACGTTGTTAATTGTAAAACAAGTTGTAATCCGATGCTACCAGGAAGAGTGCTTTCTGCTATTTCTGATGACGGAGTAAAGTTAATGGAATCAATCGTCAGGATTCTCTGGAGGGAAAGAATTCCGTCAATAAAGGTTTTAAGATTACCATAGGAATCATTGACAACGACTGTTAGCGGGTAGGGTGAAGAATTTTTTTGGGGAGATGCACTTGCTGTGGCCTCTTCTCCGGTGAGAGGAACAGATGAAATTTGAATCGAGGACGCCGATGCAACGGTTGAGGCCGCAAGGTTGCGAAGTGAAAGTGCAAGTTCTACAGGTTGTGCTGTTTGAGGTATGGCAGCAAAGACGAGATCCAGCCGTTCTCCTGCCGCTTCATACGAGGCCTGACTCTCAATGAGTGCAGAAATTTTGTCCTCCATTTGTTTGTTGACCGTTGTTTTATCCGCAATTTCTCTCCGTAAAAAAAGAATGGTACGGACAGTCGGGAGTATTGCATAGAGACCAAAAAGAGAAGCAGCCAGGAATGAAAATATTGTCGCAGAGTATGCTTTAACCTGCGGCTTTTCTGTCGCAACTTTGAATTGTTGTATATATTTTTGCGATTGTGAAAGTTGAGTCATAGTAATCAGCGTTTTTTCCCTGCCTGAGGAAAAGTTGCAACAAACTGAAACTCTATCCCGGTAAGCGGACCTTTTTGAATATCGGACACTTCTGCATTTTGTGTGTATGAACTTTGATTGATGCTGGATAAAAATTGAGAAAAGCCTGCAGTCGTCAGTGCCAAAGCTCTTGCGTTCATACCATCATTATTAAGCGCGAGTGTTTCAAAGTAGACACCGGGAGGGAGGAGTCGTTGAAGCTCTTCGAGAACATCACGTAAAACACCTTGACTGTTGAGCAATGTTTTTATCATGACCATCCGCTCTTGGAGATTTCGAAATTCGGACTCAAAATCACTGTTTGCCTCAATGATCGCTTGTTTTTGCGCAATTTCTTCATTGAGATCAGTAAGCTTTCTATCAAGGCTGAAACGGGAAATGAACGCAAGAAGTACGATGATCTCTGTGGTTATCATGATGTACCGGCCATAGGTTGTTGCCCAGGTAAGGATGCGTCCCCACGGAGAATGTTCGAGATCTCCTTCGCCGAGTAGATTGATGGTGGGAGAAGTTTTGGCAGGCATGATACTAGTATAACCCAGCTATTTCTTTTTGAGAAGTTTAGACAGACGGGATTTGAGTCGGGCGGCCTTATTTGCGTGGATGATTCCTCGTTTTACCGCTTTATCTAGCTTTGTATAAGCCTCGGTGAGTTTTTTTTCTGTGGGTGATTTACGTACCGCACGGATTGTATCCTGCAGTGTTTTGGCAATTGTAGTATTTTGCCGTGATCGTTTTCGGTCGTGTGACAGTTTTTTAATTGCTTGAGCGGTAATCGGCATGGGGCAAAGTATACAAGATTCCCACTGTACGGTCAATGCTGGTACTTTTATAATAGGTGAGCTATGGAGAAAATTTGGAGGGTTCTATCTAAAAGGCAGACAACGGTAGGATCGGCAGCGTTTATTCTTGTCTCCATGGTTGCAGCGTCAAGGATCTTGGGACTCATTCGGGACCGGTTGCTTTCTGCTCGGTTCGCCCCGGATGAGCTTGGAGTATATTTTGCTGCATTTCGACTCCCCAATCTTCTTTTTGAACTTCTCGTGATGGGAGCCTTGACGTCAGCGTTTATCCCTGTTTTTACGAAATACCTTACCCATAACAAGGAAAAAGAAGCATGGAAGATTGCGGCAATTCTTATAAATCTCGGTACAGTCTTGCTCTTGTTGCTCTCTCTTCCTGTTTTTCTCTGGGCAGAGAGTATTTCTCGTTTCTTTGCTCCGGGATTTTCTCCGGAACAAATTAGGCAGATGGCTGCATTTACGCGGTTTATGATCGGGCTCCAGGTACTTCCTCTCCTTATTGGAAATTTTTTTACAGGGATTCTGCAATCCTATAACCTCTTTCTTATTCCGGCAATGGCACCGGTTGTGTATAACATCGGTATCATCATCGGCATTATCGCCCTCACTCCGTTTTTAGGATTATGGGCGCCGGTAGTGGGTGTTGGATTTGGAGCAATACTTTTTATGGTAATTCAGCTTCCACTCCTGGTCCGAATCGGTTATCGCCATACTCTCGACACAAATCCGCAAACGCAGGGCGTAAAAGAAGTGGCGCATCTTATGGGACCGCGCACGCTGGGACTTGCTGTTTCTCAAATTGATACGACCGTAGATTTGATGCTGGCAAGTTTGCTCGGGTCCCGGATGGTTACGATTTTTAACTTTGCTCAACACCTACAACAACTACCCGTTGGACTCTTTGGTGCTACCGTTGCTCAAGCAGCTCTTCCTCTTCTTTCAAAACAACTTGTGCATGGTAATAAAGATGAATTTAAACACACACTCATCCGTGCGGTTCATCAAATTCTCTTTTTTGTCCTTCCCGCATCCGCACTATTTATAGTACTGCGTATTCCTATGGTTCGGTTGGTATTTGGTGCGTCACGGTTTGACTGGGAGGCAACGGTTTTAACCGGCATGACGCTTTCTGCATTTAGTATTTCTCTTTTTGCTCAATCTGTTTCTCATGTGTTTGCGCGGGGGTTTTATGCGCTCTACGACACAAAAACTCCTGTAATGATTGGTATTGCCGCAATTGCAATTAATACTATATTGTCCATTCTCTTTATTACTTGGTTCCAATTGCCCATCTGGTCACTTGGAGTATCGACCTCCATTGCAAGTATTATTAATGTCATTCTTCTTTTTTGGTTTCTTGACCGACGGGTAGGACGATTTTCCCGATGGGACCTCTTCGGTCCGCCTATTAAAATGGCAATTGCGGCCGGGTTAACCGGTATTGCTCTCTATATACCGTTAAAACTTCTCGATCAACTTGTCTTTGACACGACACGGGTGTTAGGGCTCCTGCTTTTAACCGGAGTCAGCGGATTTATCGGACTGTCGACGTATCTTTTTCTCTCTTGGGTTCTTGGAGTTGGCGAGGTGCGGTTCTTCTTGAGTCTCATTAGCCGCGTTAAAAGATTGCGAGTCCTCTTTGAGCCAGCAGGCGAAGTCGTCAACGGCGGCATGGGAGACAAAATGTCCTGATATTTCTTAATATTTATTCGTTGACGCGATAAAGTTTTGCGTCACCCACAGACCGTTCCAATGTAATAGTTCCTGCATTCTCCATATTTATTACCGCGCGGGTAAAATTTTCGTTGGTTTCAAGAAGCTGGGTGAGCCATTGGTTGGGGCGGAGGTCGACGAGAAGATATTCGGCATTCTTGTCAAAATCGAGCCACCAACAGTTTCGTTGTCCACACCGATTATCATCAAAATCATGTTGACGGGGCCACACGAGATATATATATTGCCGATGTGAAACATGGGGGACAAGATTTTGCTGCGTTGCCAGACGAATGTTTTCCGGAATAGTTGCTATAAGTTTACGATTATCTTCCATCCACGGTTCCTCTCTCCAAAATGCTGGTTTTGAAAGTTTATTAAGGGGAAGGTGAAAGAAAAATTGTAGTAAAACAGCAACAACAAGCAATGCGATGGAAATAAATTGAATATTCTTTTTACGGAATCGCGAGAGTGCCTCGAGTGTTCCGAGTGTAAGAATCGGAGCCAGGGTAATGCGGTGGTGCATGAATGGGCTCCACATCCGGGAAAATTCCGGACCGGTGACAAAATACTGTGCAAGATCAAATAACATTGCAAGCATTGCTCCGGGGGAAAGAAGGGGTAAGAAAGAAAACCAAGAGAGAGAATAGAGCCACACTTGTCTTTTTTCAGAGTTATCGAAGAATTGCCGAGCAATTTCGATTGGGTTAGTCGAAATCTGTGGCCAGTACTGGAACGGATAAAACAAGGTGATTATTTTTGAAGAGAGAAGACTGGCGGCAATACCGCCAAATATAAAAATTGGTTTCTTATATATGAATCCAAACGAAGCAAGAAGTATCCCCATGTTTTCTTGTGTGGCAAGCATAAGAATGAGTGTGATTGCAGCAAGTGTTTTCTTTTTTGTCTCAAAAAAATAGAGAAACCAGACGGCCAATCCAACCCCAATAACGACAGGATGAAAATCAAAAAATATTGCGTACTGAATTCCGTAAAAAAGACTATAGAGAAACGCAACGACGAAAGAGGTAAACGGTGAAAATTTTCTCAGGAGAGAAAGTTTATAGATGGCAACGACAGAAAGACTTATCCAAAATGCCTGGAATAGTAAAAGAATTCTCACGTCATTCCAGAGGAAGTAGAGGGGAGACAAAAAGGGGAGTGTGAGAGTTAAGTGATCACCTAAAATAAATCTGTCTTTTATTGTATTAAACGGGGATAAAAATCGGGAATACTGCCAAACCGCCTGATCGTAGAGTCCAAGATCAAATCCGCCCGACTCAAAACGCACGTGGCGGATTATAGAGAGAGCCGCATATGCAATGGAAAGAAAAAAAATAGCGATCACTTTATTTCGAAATTTCTATAATTGCGATGCTTTGGGCAGCCATGAATACGTCTCGTTTGAGCGTTCCGTCAGTAACGACTTCAGTAAAGCGCACGTCTCTTCCAAAAAGGAATCGCTCCCGCCATGAATACGATCCCGGGTCAAGGTTAGTAAGTGTTACGGGAACATTTTCACTATGTGATCCTCCCTCATCAAAATTTACAAGCAACACGCGAATCGTGCTATTTCGGGAACTCGCAAATCCGGTTACCCAACTGCCTTCTCCTGTAAGAAGAAGTCGTTTACCTGTCATTGCGTCAATGAAATTAAAGACAGAGTAGCGGGGTTTAGGTTTCGTACCATTATCCTCGTGGGTAATAAGTCCCCATCCGGATCCGTCTTCTTGGTTGGGGCCGTCTTTGAGTTGAAATGAAAAGAGATGTTGGGGCCTTCCTGAAATTAGCTGTCGGATAACAGCCGCTGTGTGAGCAGCTGCATAGGTTGTCCCATACCGTTTGTCTTTTCCGCCAGTAAATCCGAATTCAGTAATGAGTTTTGGTATAAGGGTAAAGTTTGGGTAAGGAAGGAGCCATGAAATAATGTCGCGCTGGTCTTTATTAAACCGAGTGGGATTTTCCAAATATGAGTGCCACGAAAGAAAATCCACTCTGTTGCCGCTTTGGACGAGTGCGAGAATCCAATTTTTGTATAATCCTGTGGTTCCGGGTCCTCCCAGGAAAAATCGATTGACGCTTGTTGCGTTATTGGCGCCAATACTTGCATATCTATAGAGCGTAATATAGTCGGAGACAGACCATTTACCAAATTGTGCAAGATCCGGCTCGTTCCACACTTCATAAAAGACACCTGTGATATTGCGTTGATTTTTACCGCTGTAGTGTTCAATAGTTTTTTGAACCACAAGCGACCACTCATCCCAATTTTCCGGGGGACTAGTGATATTTCCATCTTTGGCAATTGGTGCCGGCATGAATGATAGTGATAGAAGCGGTTTTGCGCCTGTTTGACTAATTGTGTCGATAGCAGCGTCGAGCCGTGACCAATCAAAAGCGAGACTTCCATCTGATCGTGTGACAACATTGTAGTGATCATAGATGTGATCGAGTCGGATGAGTCGTGGTTTAAGTGCGCGTACTTCACTTACCACAGGAGCGAGCATATCCGTAGACTCTTCGCCTCCCTGGGCAAAAGCGTGAAAAAATGTTGTATCGATATCTTCAAGCGTTGTTTTAGTATCAACAATGATGTTGGCTGGAGTTCCGAGCGCACGTATTAGGAGAGATACAGTTTGGTAGGAAACGAGAAGGAGGAAGGGAAGAAAGAAAATAATCGCAATAAGCGAAATAATACTTGTGGTTTTTGGTGATACCCGTCGTTCAAGAAAGTTTGCCATAACGGGAGAGGACTCCACTTAGTAAGAGTAAGAAGCCGAGGGAAAGGAGGAAAATTGTTGTTTCAACAGTTCCGGCAACAGGAGTGGCGCTATCTGTTGACGCTTCGTTCCCACCTCCTGCAGCAACGATAAATGACGTAGATGATGTTTGCGTTTGGCCGCTTACCGGATCAATCGCACTAGCCACCACGCTATGGGTACCATCAACAAGAGGAATGGTTGGAGTGTATGACCAATTACCATTTGCATCAGCGGTAACGGTTACCGTAACGGGGTTAGAGCGAATAACGAGGGTTACTGTTGACCCCGGTGGAGCTTTACCGGTAATAGTAGGTAATTCGTCAGCAACGCTCTCATTCTTTTCCGGCGCTATAATAAGGACTGCAGATGAGCTTGCATCACCAGATTGCGTACTTTCTTCTTCGTCAGAAAGCGTCGGGGTAGGAAGAGGGACTGTTGTTTCCTGACTTCCACCTGTAATAGTTACTCTGGCTGGTGTTGTTCCCACAAGCACATTTGCACTCTCTTCGCCAAGACCTCCGACAAAGGTAGTGGAAGCAAAACGAACAGATACAGGTGCTTCTGTTGCAGCGAGTGCTTTAAAACGGACGACTGCGGCGGTTCCGATTCCTGTAATTGGTTGAGATGTATTTGGTGCACCAACCGCAATTGATGCAGTACCGGAATCAACACTCCCGGAGGTAAGTATGTTTGGGAATAGTTGGCCATTGGTTATACTTTCAGCTTGAAGTTTTTCAGGGTCAAAGGAGAGGGCAATTTCAGCCGTGACGACCTGGTTTTCTCCAGTATCAATTCGTACATCGATACTAAAGGATTCGCCGGTCGTTGTTTCAACCGTTGCAGGGAGTAGGGAGAGGGTTGTTGCGGGGGTTGCGCGTTTCCGCAGTTCCTGCTGTTGAGAAACGAGAAATACCGTTACCGGAATAGCAAGAAGCACTAGAATAGCAACAATAATGAGTATCACTCGTTTCATTACTTCTCTATTATGGCCAAATGCACCCCCCTTGGCAATACCTTACCCCTTGACAAATATTAGCACTCTGTATATATTAGTGCTAACTCTATGGATCCGACACAAAATTTGACCCAACGACAGATTCATATACTCAAAGCAATTATTGAGGAATACATCAATAGTGCCGAACCGGTCGGATCTGAAACACTCGAGAAAAAGTATAATTTTGATGTGTCACCGGCAACGATCCGTAATGAAATGGTTCGTTTAACTGACCTTGGGCTTTTAAAACAGCCGCATACCTCTGCAGGAAGATCACCAACGACCATTGCCTTAAAATATTACGTCGGCAATCTCATGAAAACAAAAGACATGTCGGTCGCAGAAGAAGTTGCTGTCAAAGAGAAAATTTGGGACTATCGGCAAGAGGTCGACAAACTTCTTCGCGAAGCTACAAAAACTTTGGCAGACAAAACCAAAGCATTAGCTCTCACAGCAACCAATGAGGGTGATCTGTATTATGCAGGAACTGCCAATATATTAGAAATGCCTGAGTTTTATGATTACGAACTCACCCACGACCTTTTAGCATCATTGGATCAGTTTGATTTTTGGTGGAAAGTGCTTGCTGCCCATGAAGATCCGTTTTATATATTAGTTGGTGAAGGTCCGATGTCGCATGGAGCTCTTTCACAATGTAGTTTTGTCTATCATAAATTTTCTACCCCGCACGTATCCGGCGCAATTGGAGTCGTTGGGCCTTCCAGACTCGATTTCTCCACAGTTATTCCGGTTGTTCGGTATATGGGCGGTCTGATTCGGCAATTGGGGAGCAATTGGTAAGATGAAAAAGAAAATTGTTGATGACTGGAAGACAAAATATGTACGGGCGTTAGCGGATTATCAAAATCTGGAGAAGCGTACATGGAACGAAAAAGAGGAATCGCGGCGATTTGCGATACAAATTTTTTTAGAGCGACTGTTACCGGTAGTTGACACATTTGAACGGGCAACGAAGCATATTAATGATCAGGGCTTAACACTCGCACAAAAAGAACTCGAAGCGGTTTTAGCTGAATTTGGAGTAACGAAAATTAAAACAGCCGGGCGTGAATTTAATCCGCATGAGATGGAATGTATTGAAGTTACGACAGGTGAAGAAAATAAAGTTGTTGAAGAGTTGCAGTCCGGATACAAATTGCATGAAAAGATATTACGAGTTGCAAAAGTAAAAGTTGGTACGGAGGTATAAACATATGGCTAAAATAATCGGTATTGATCTTGGAACAACAAATTCATGTGTTGCGGTGATGGAGGGTGGATCTCCTAAGGTCATTCACTCTGCTGAAGGCCGCAATGTTATCCCGTCGGTCGTTGATCCGATTAAAAATATCGTGGGAGATGTCGCAAAACGTCAGATGGTGTTAAACCCCAAATCAACAGTATTTTCCATTAAGAGACTCGTGGGAAGAAAGTTTACGGATAAAAGCGTCCAATTTGACATGAAGTGGCTCCCGTATACGATTAAATCCGGTAAAAACGAGATGGCGGTTGTTGAAGTGGAAGGCCGACAATTTACCCCACAGGAAATTTCCGCAAAAATTTTAAGCAAAATTAAAGCAGATGCAGAAAAATACCTCGGTGAACCGGTAAAACAGGCCGTCATTACGGTGCCTGCTTACTTTGACGACAGTCAACGCCAGGCTACCAAACAAGCAGGTGAAATTGCGGGTCTTGAGGTCATGCGGATTCTCAATGAACCGACTGCCGCGTCTCTTGCCTACGGACTTGATAAGAAAAACGCCCACACGATCGCTGTCTATGATTTGGGCGGAGGAACATTTGACATTTCCATTTTAGAGCTTGGCGAAGGCGTCTATGAAGTTAAAGCAACAAATGGTGATACACACCTTGGTGGAGATGATTTTGACAAAGTAATTTTAGACTGGCTTGCAGAAGAATTTAAAAAAGAGCATAATGTTGATCTTCGAAAAGATCCGCAGGCACTTCAGCGACTCCGTGACGGAGCAGAGAAAGCAAAAATTGAACTCTCAAGTTCAACAGAGGCAGAAATAAACCTGCCGTTTATTACTCAAGGGAAAGAAGGGCCATTGCATCTTGTCGTAAAACTTAACAGAGCAAAACTCGAAAGCTTAGTTGGTGATCTAATAACTAAATCAATTGAACCGGTCAAAAAGTGTTTGGCTGATGGCAAAAAGAACACAAGCGACATTGATGAAATAGTTATGGTCGGCGGCATGACGAGAATGCCCAAAGTTATTGAAGTTGTCAAAAACTTCTTTGGCAAAGATCCCAATCGATCAGTTAATCCCGATGAAGTGGTTGCCGTGGGAGCAGCAGTACAGGCAGGTGTTCTTGCAGGGGACGTTAAAGACGTGGTTCTTCTTGATGTAACACCGTTAACGTTGGGAGTTGAGACTTTAGGAAGCGTTTCAACGCCATTAATTCAAAGAAATACAACGGTTCCTACAAGTAAAGCCGAAATTTTTTCAACAGCGGCTGATAATCAAACATCAGTCGAAATTAATGTACTTCAAGGGGAGAGACCGATGGCAGCTGATAATAAATCTCTCGGTCGCTTCATCCTTTCCGGCATTCCTCCGGCACCTCGGGGGGTACCACAAGTGGAAGTGACCTTTGATATTGATGCCTCAGGCATCCTTGCCGTCACAGCAAAAGATAAGGCAACAGGGAAGACAAATACTATTAAAATTACAGGTTCGACGGGACTATCCAAAGACGAAGTCGAAAAAATGAGGAAAGAAGCAGAAGAGCACGCAAGTGAAGATTCTGCAAAGAAAGAGAAGATAGAAGCGAGAAATAAAGCGGACAACATGATCTATGTGGCCGAAAAAACTCTTAAAGACGCAGGCGACAAAGCCAAACCAGAGGATAAGACCGCAATTGAAGAAAAAGTGAAAGCCTTGAAAGATATTCTTGAGTCGGGAAGCAAAGAAGACCTGGAAACCAAAACAAGTGAACTTTCCGACGCAGTCCAAAAAATTGGAGCTAGTATGTACCAAGGTCAGCAAGGACAAGATCAACCTGTTGATGATGGGCAGAAGTCCGGCAAAGCCGGATCCGCCCCTGGCGGAAAAGATGAGAAGAAAGTAGAGGAAGGGGAAGTGGTGAGCTAACAATGAATAAGAAAAGTAAACAATTCAATATTGAGCTATTTGTTGTCTGCGATTATGCTATGTTTTCGCAAGATGGAAAGTTATCACTGCTTGGAATTTTCGATAGAATCTTTACCAAAACATTACCCGCCAATCATCCAAGAATGATCGTTGCAGCCACGTTAGTTGGTAATGGCAATGAAGAATGCAAGGTCAATATAGAATTCATTGCGCCTGATGGTAGTTTGGTAATGCAAAATCAATCGCCATCAATGATGGTAAAATTGGGACCAAATGGAAAAGGGAATGTTATTAGTGAAATAGTTGGATTTCCAATACAAACAACAGGGCAGTATAAAATCCGCATGCTCATAAATGGAGAATCGAGACGAGAGATCCCCCTCTATGCGCAGAAGGTAGTAGTTAATGAAGGCTTTGGAAAACAACCCAATTGATCAATATTTACGTGCTACGCTGGATACAGAGACCGCAATAGGTGAGCAGGTGACATGGACATTCCCTTTTCCAAGCATATGCTTTAGTGAAGATGATGTAAGTTGGCCCCTAATAGGTGCACCTCTAGTAGTAGACGAAGAGAACTTAAATCGTTATAGTACTTATTCTGATGGTAATGATGGATACTTCATCTACAAAAGAACAGAATTAGGATCCCCAGAACCGCTATATCAGGTCGTTGCAACTTATATTGGTAGAAGAATAGGCGTATCCATTGCACAGTCGGCCATGATGTTGTCGAGAAATTATCAAGGCAACTTTATTTTAGGAAAAGTTTCTCATTGTCCTTCTATGAAAATGAAGCCTTTAGCCGGGAACGATGATATTCCTGATGTAAACTTATTAAAACAGTTAAATCCATCCATATTGACAGGAGACGGTGTTTTAAGAGCAGCTTTGCGTGACAGAGATCATCGTTGGAGTCATGTTATGGTTGGGACAATGACCGATGCGATTCCCTATACTTACGATCATGGTCGTAGCTTTTCAAATGCCGGTAACGATTGGGACGAAAAAAGCTTGTTGAACAGTAGTGTCGGATCATATTTTTGGGAGATACGGATGGAACGCCAAGAACTTTTATCTTATATACACAGATTTATAAAAATTCCTAATTGGGAAATTACAGCTGCCTGCCTTGCTCCCGCATTTTTTCTACAAAGATTTCATATTGCTAACAAGACTTTTTATTTAAAGCGCGCTTCTCAGATGGCATCCTTTCTGATAGCGTGCAAAAAGACCCTAGAACATGATGTCATGACTTATTATGATGGTCTAGTGAGGACAGTTTCTTATGGCTAATAAAAGAGATTATTACGAAATATTAGGAGTATCCAAGAGTTCTTCGCTTGATGAGATAAAGAAGGCGTATAGGAAGTTGGCTCTCGAGTGGCATCCGGACAGGAACAAAAAGCCGGAGGCAAATGAGAAGTTTAAGGAAATAAACGAAGCATACGCCGTGCTTTCAAATCCAAACAAAAAACAGCAATATGACCAATTTGGTCATGCCCCTTTCGCCCCCGGAGGCGGGGGCTACGGCGGGCGGCCGCAACAGGGTCCGTTTACCTACACCTATTATACAGACGGAGGCCAGGAGGGTGGATTTCCATTTGGCTCTGATTTTATCGATCCATTTGAAATTTTTGAACAATTTTTCGGCGGGGGATTTGGTCGTTCGGCAGGCTCACGATCTCGTCGGGAGGCCTATCAAATTACGATTGACTTCATGGATGCGATGAAGGGGGTAACGAAAGAAGTTCACCTTCCCAACGGCAGAAAAACAATTAAAATTCCAGCTGGCGTTGATACAGGATCGCGTATTCGCTTCGACGATTTCGATCTGGTTATTGAGGTTCGTCCCGATCGACGTTTTAGGAGAGAGGGAGACGACCTTATCATCGAACAAGAAATTCCCTATTCTTTGGCAGCGCTGGGTGGAAACATTGACGTGCCCACGATTGATGGGGATGTAAAACTTCGGATTCAACCAGGCACCCAGCCAGGAACACTCATCCGTCTTCGCAGCAAAGGTACTCCTCACGTACGCGCCTCCGGCCCGCTTCGCAGCGAGGCGAGCCGCGGCGACCAATACGTCCGCATTCAACTGATAGTTCCCACCCATCTCTCTCGTAGACAGCGAGAGCTTCTCGAAGAATTGGAAATTTGACATAAAGACATATTTATGTCATAGTAAATTCACTATGCAGCTTGTAAGGACAACACTGAGACTCCGAAAAGATTTAAAAAAGGCTCTTGAGCGATTAACGGTGGAACATGACACCAGTTTACAGCGTATTTTCCATGAAGCGCTTGAGATGTATGTAGCGGGGAAAACTAAGCGTAAAGCCAAGCGCATTGTCTTTCATACGCACGATTTAGGGGAACCACTTGATAACCTCACAAGAGCAGATTTCTATCCAGGGCCGCATGTTAGTTGACAGTAATATCATTGTTTACGCCATTAATACCTCTTCTCCAAAACACAAAAGAGCACAGGAGTTTTGTCAGCAAAAGAAATCTAACCTTGTTGTTACTCATCAAAATGTACTCGAGTCGTTACGAGTGCTCACCCATCCAAAATTTTCTCATCCCATGGCCGCCAGAAGCGCTCTTCGCGCTGTCAATGCTATCGTTTCTGCGTTTTCATTGATTACGCCGCTCTATGAAACACTAGAAATAACCCAGATGTTTATGAAAGAGCATTCGCTTGTTGCAGACAAAATATTCGATGCGTACCTTGTAGCAACGATGCTTACCCATGGCATAACCGAGATTGCAACAGATAACGAGCGGGATTTTGCACTATACCGAGGCATCAAAGTAGTTAACCCTTTTCGAACGAGAGGGAATTAGAAATGCGTTACCGTTTAGTTAAACCAACCCCAGTGAAACGAGTAACGAATCCAATTCTTTTATAAAATTGATTTGGATAGGTTCCCTCTTCTGTAGAAATAGAATGTACGATGTTACCCATTTGTTGCGACTGATGAACCGCATATAGCGTGGCAAGTTTGCCGAATCCACCCCCTCGTTCCGTTTGTAGTGACCCAACATTCGAAATATAGCCAACGCCTTCAAAACTATGTAATAGCGAGGTGGCAACCGGCTGTTTTTCATCATAAACAGTAAAATATTGAACCCTGTTTGACGTACTAAATTTCAACCAAGCCTGCCGATAATTTTCAAGGTAATCCTTTACTGATCCATATGGGTTTTGAGGGTCGTTGGGCTGTAAAGAAGCATCCCATGTAGATAGAAAAACCTCGAGTGCCTTTTGATCCTCAACTTTTCTTACTGAGGAAAAACGTGATTGATCAACAGGAGTCCCTTCAAAAAACATCCAGCTATCTTCCCATGTTCGCGTGTAGCCATGCTCTATAAATTTTTCCAATTCTTCTATCAAAGGTGAGCTATTTTCAAAATATAGTATAGGAGATTTACCAAAAGCATGAAACTGATACTCTAATTCAGCGAATTCTTCATTAGATAGCATCCTGTTTATTAAAGCAAAATTACAATAGGGAGCGGCATTTTTTCCGTATGTGAAACTGTTGCGAACGGAAGTGTAATGAGTTCGTCAAACTCAACCCCCGTCTGAAGCCGTTGATATATGGCTAAAAAATCGTAATTAGTCAAGGTAGCCTCTTTTCCTATATTAGCAGTTTTGGCTTTAGGATCTCCTGATTCATGTATTGTCATTACCAAGGATTATATGAGCGAGGAGTTGTAAAATCAAATGGGCTTGACAGGGCACCAAAAGGTACTATAATAGTACCATATGGATACCATTTCATCTGCAACCGTCAAGGTAAATCTTCCCACAGGTATTTTGCGCAATACCAAGAGTGAAGCAAACAGGATTGGTATTTCAGTCCAAGATTTCATTCGTATGCTTTTATCTACGTATTTTGCCCGTTCCGGGTCTATCCGCGCGATCTCTCGCGATGAGGAACTCTTTGATCGCGCACAAAGCGAGATTGCCAAAGGGCAATATACCCGTGTGACTTCAGCAAAAAAACTCCGCCAATATCTCGACTCTCTCGACCAATAATCTCCGCGGAAAATGGTAAGAAAGCAGCTTGCTCTTTTCCAAACAAATCCCGTTCATCCGTCGCTCCGACTTCATAAAATCGGAAGTCGTCAATTTTGGTCAATATCTGTTGATAAAAGTATTCGCATTTTAATTCTCTTTGAAAAAGATAGGATTTGGGTATACCACATCGGGAAGCATGAAGATGTGTATTAAATTATTGCAAGAACTTGATGTCTAATATATAATAGGGTTTGTTGAATGAGAAGAAGGTGGGGATACCCGCCTTTTTTTATAAGTGAATACCCGCCGCAATTTACTTTGCGCCTCAAGTCGCTTGCTATTCGCAGGCGGCGCAAAGAGCATTTGCTGGCGGGTACAGAGACCGCTAGCCGTTTCATTAAGAAATGAAGCCGGCTGCGGATACTAGTATGCCAGCAATCGTAAGATCAGAATTTGCATTAGCGTTAAATCAAGTCGCCACAGAGCGTGGGATTGACCCCACTGTGGTCTTGGAGACCATTAAAGCCGCAATTCTAGCAGCGTACCGCAAAGATTACGGGATTGAAGAGCTTGAACTATTGACTGTTGAACTTAACCCCGACTCAGGTGAAGCTAAAATCCTCAAAGACGGAAAAGACATTACTCCCCCGGGATTTGGTCGTATTGCCGCACAAACAGCCAAACAAGTCATTCTCCAGCGTATTCGAGAGGCTGAAAAGCAGGCAGTATTAACCGACTACCAAACCAAAGTCGGAACGATTGTTTCCGGTATGGTGCTTCGCTTCGATGGTCCGACAGTTATTGTCGAGATTGGTCGAGCTCAGGCAGTCATGCCTCCGCAAGAACAAAATCCGGCAGAGCGCTATCACCTCAACCAGCGCCTTACCTTCTATATAGAAGGAATACGAGAAACCATGCGCGGAAGCGAAATTATCGTTTCCCGTGCTCACAAAGGACTTGTTGAAGGCCTCTTTAAACGCGAAGTTCCTGAGGTTAGTCAAGGGTCAGTAGAACTTAGAGTTGTTGCCCGGGAAGCCGGCGGAAGAACCAAAGTTGCAGTATTTTCCAATCAACCAGGGGTTGATCCTGTTGGTTCTTGTGTCGGGCAGAAAGGTGTCCGGGTCCAGGCTGTTATCGGTGAACTTGGCAATAATGAAAAAGTTGATATTATCCAGTGGAGTGATGATGCAAAACAGTTTATTATGGCGGCACTGGCTCCTGCAAAAGACCTCGAAGTTGTTTTAGACGAAAAGAAAAAATCAGCAGAAGTATTAGCTCCGGACGACCAACTTTCGCTTGCTATTGGCCGTGACGGACAAAATGTGCGGCTTGCTGCAAAACTTACAGGCTGGAAAATTGATATTAAAGGCAAGAGTGTACCGGTTGAATCCACACCTCAAGCGGTATGAAACAGTATGTTGAAAACAAAGATACAGCGTCCTCCTGTCGTTGCCGTTCTCGGGCACGTTGACCACGGAAAAACAACTCTCCTTGACCATATTAGAAAATCAAATGTTGCAGCTAGGGAGCATGGGGGCATTACCCAACATATCGGCGCCTACCAAATTACTCTTAAAGATCGGAAAATTACCTTTATTGATACTCCGGGTCACGAGGCTTTTGCCAAAATGCGATCTCGGGGAGCGGTGGCTTCTGATATAGCTATTTTAGTTGTCGCAGCAGACGACTCAGTAAAGCCCCAAACAGTTGAGTCAATTACGCAAATTAAGGCTGCAGGGGTGCCAATTATCGTTGCCATCAATAAAATTGACTTACCGGGAGCAAATGTCGATAAGGTGAAATCAGATTTAGCTAAGGTAGGGGTGCAAGTTGAAGGGTTTGGCGGAGATATTCCCTTTACCCAGCTTTCGGCAAAAACAGGAAAAGGGATACCGGAACTTTTGGATCTTATTCTCCTTGTTTCCGAGATGAATGACCTTAAGAGTGATTCAAAAGCTCCATTTGAATCTGTGATTATTGAAACAAAAATCGATAAGGGCAAAGGTCTTGTTGCAACCCTCATTGTTAAACAAGGATCGTTAGCAGTCGGAACACCTCTTTTTGAAGGAGCAAAAAACATTGGTCGGGTAAGAGCGCTTATTAACGAAAAAGGAGAAAGACTCGATGTGCTTAACCCCGGTGATCCTGCAGAAGTTTTAGGTTTTTCTAAACTTCCTTCTATCGGAGCTTTGGTTCATGAATCCGCGCAGGCAGAAAAACAAATACTTCAGGCTCAAGTACCCGCAAGAGACCTCGCCGGATTTATGGCAGCGATGGCAGAGGCAGATAAAAAGAAGCTGACAATTCTCTTAAAAGCTGATACAGCAGGTTCCCTTGAAGCAATTGTTGCCTCACTACCAAAAGATCGTGTTGTTATTGTGCGACGGGATTTGGGAGACATAACAGAAGCGGATATTTTAGACGCAAAATCAAGTAAGGCATTCGTTGTCGGGTTTAACGTCAAAGCGGCACCTTCGATTGAAAAGCTTGCCCGCACGGAAAAAGTCGTCTATAGAACATACACGATTATCTATGAGCTTCTTAAAGAGTTAGGAGATGTTGTTGAAGGTCTTGAAGAAATTCTTGCTCCGGAAAGAGAGCTTGGAATAGGTCAAATTATTGCAGAGTTTCCCTATGAAAATTTACGTGTTGCCGGTACAAAAGTTCTTTCTGGAAGACTCGCCCGCGGGGACACAGTCAAAATCGTGCGTAAAGAGGAAGAAGTAGCCCGGGGAAAGATCAAATCTATGAAAAAAGTTAAAGAAGAAGTCAATAAAGTGGAAGAAGGGGCGGATTGTGGCATTTTGTTCGATAAAAAAGTTGACTTTGAGCTTGGTGATGCTATAATCGCGGTCACGATCTAGAGCTATAGAACACTGTATGGGAGCGCTCAAAGTTTTATATCATGAGGGTTGGGAGGCAATTATCGTTGAGGAAGGTGAAGTTTTAAAATTTTGGAAAAACGTAGATTTGCCAAATAAAGAAACAGTATTTGCATTAGTTCATCAACATGATGTGCCTGGAGAAGTTAATATAAGAGTTGAATTATCAGAAGGCGGACACAGAGAGGCTCATGTTTATCATGGCAGACTTGGTGAGGGTGGTGTTGTAGATTTTGGTACTCCTGGCATTGGAGTGACCATTGCTCATGAGGCTGGTCGGAGAAAATAAGAGGTGAGTATGGATACTCAAACAGACTTGACAAAAATTAAAGAGCTTTTAGATAAGGTGCAGGAAGTCCTTATCGTTACGCATGATAATCCGACGTTTGACAGTATCGGAAGCTCTCTTGCTCTCTCTCTAGGGCTTTCAGGACTCGGAAAAAAAGTAACCGTTGCCTGTATAGATCCTGTCACAGTTTCACTTTCTAGTTTTGTGGGGGTTAATAAAATTACCACAGACCTCGCCAAAAAGAATTTCATTATCTCTCTTGATTACGTTGACGGCTCCATTGAAAAAGTCAGTTATAATATTGAAGGCAATAAATTTAACCTCGTCATCGAACCCAGACCGGGATTTCCGTCGTTTTCTCCCGACAAAGTGAACTATTCCTACGCTGGTGGCAACGCTGATGTTATTATTGCCGTTGACACAATTCATTTGGGAGGATTGGGAAAGCTCTATGAAGAAAACAAAGAGCTTTTTGCAGGAAAACCAATGGTTAACGTTGACTATCACCCGAATAACAGCCATTTCGGCGCTCATAACGTTGTTGACCATAGCGCCTCATCGACAGCGGAACTTGTCGCAGAGCTTCTCTCAACACTTGGGGCACCATTAACAGCTGATATTGCAACTAATCTTTTAAACGCCGTATACGGAGCGACTGATAATTTTCAAAAAACAACAATTAGTGCTGGTTCATTTGAACTTGCTGCAGTATGCCTTAAAGCCGGTGGGAAAAGATTTACTAAGTCTCTTGCCGGTGAAGAAACGCCGTCAATTGAGACTGTAAAAGATATTCCTGTTGCACCCCGTTCGACAAGCTCAGGGCAGGCACCTGCTGATTGGCTCAAGCCCAAAATTTTCAAAAGTTCTAACCTCATTTAACTCTATTTTGTCGTGAAGGTAAATATTTCTGTTTGGACAGAATCCAGCGTGATTTGGTATGAGTAGGTCGTTTTTGGAGAGAGCGCAGAGAGACGAACTGTGTGAGAGGTTTGCGGTTGAGCGTTTACAACGACGGTGTTTTTTAGAGTAGTTGTCCAATAGGTGAGCGAGGCCGCAACGGGTTTTTGGGTGGTGAAGGTGATATATACCTCGGTTGGGGAGATTGTGCGGACAACTGGTTTGCCTACGAGGCCTCGCGCCTGGGATTCCAACTGTTGCTGTTCTTGAATACTTTTGACTGTAATAAATAATCCTCCTGTAATAATGACAATGAGAAAAATAGGCAGAAGTATTGCATAGGCAGAAGGAAGCGGGATATGCCATGTTTTAAAAAATGAAAGTTTAACAGATTGAGCGCGTTTGAACCTCTTTAAGTTTCCGTTTGGGAACCAATTACCACCACATGTTTCGCAGCGGAAGACAGTGACATCGTCTGGTACACTTTCACTTCGAAAACGAACGAGAACGGTTTGATCTTTTGGACACAATCTGGAATTCGGATTTCTTATTGTGTTGGCAGTATGGGGTAAGGCAGCAAGGTCGGATTGTTGAAGAAAATTCGTTTCACTCTGATCCGTCCATACCCCGCCACAATATGAGCACGCATCGAGCTTCACCTTCGGTGTCGTCCCGAGGGTAATGACCATCATATCGCGCAAGCAATCCGGACAGTTCATGATTTTAGTGTAACAGGAATGAAAAAAATCTTGTAGAATTGCTGTAAGTCTGATAATGTAAAACTAGATATCCGGCCGGTCATCAAATTTTACATTTATGAAGACAAAAGAGTTCATTTCTAAAGCGACAGACGGACTTATTGGAAGCGCGGTGAACGGCGTTTTGTGGTATCTCTTCCTTGTTGGTGCAAGCTTTGGTAAATCAAAAACGAGTTATGGAATGCATAAGGCATTTCGTGAAGCAGACGAGGCACTAAATGAATTTAATTATGACACCTTTAAACATGTTCTTTCCTATTTACGACGGCTCAAGCTTATTGAGAAAAAGAAAACGTACACGGGGTTTGAAATTGAGGTAACAAAACTTGGAAAAGAACGGCTCGCACAGACTATTCCCAAGTACATGGAGCAGCGACCATGGGACGGACACCTCTATGTAATCTCGTACGACATTCCTGAATCTCGCCATCACTCCCGAAATACACTTCGCGATTATCTCAAGCGCATCGGGTGTGCGCGTCTTCAAGAAAGCTTGTGGATGACTCCCTACAATCCGCGCGTTATTCTTGATGAGTTTATGGAAGAGCATGGTATTGCGGGAACAATGTTAATTTCAAAATTGGGTAAAGACGGTGCAATTGGTGAAGAAGACCTGCCTTCGCTTCTTGAGCGTGTGTACCAATTGAAAAAGCTAAACGAAAGGTACAAAGATTTTCTTTCGAATCTCAGAAATAGACGAATGAATGTATTTCAGGTAGCAGTGAAGTATCAAAGCATTCTGAAAGATGATTCACAGCTTCCTTTTGCGTTGCTCCCAAAGGATTGGTTGGGAGATAGAGCGTATACGGAGTTCAGAAATTATGTAAAATTATACAACCGGCCGGTTGTCTAGTTTTACATTTGGTGAACAATTTTTCCATTTATCGGGGTTTCTTTGGCATCTTTGCCTGTAGTTTTTCCGGTGGGAATTCTTTTTTCTGACCCGTGAGTCCATTGATGACGTCCATGCTGGCTTCCGGTCCAAGCAGACTTAAAAGTGAAGCAAACATAGCTTTTGTGGGATCCTCACCAGCCCGAACAAGTGCACCAACTGCTAAATCATCACCTACTTTTTGTTCCGGGTCTTTTGAATAACTTTTGTCTTGCATTGCTTGTGCGACAGCGCCAAAAATTCCCGTTATTGGCCCCAGAGGCCCTTGTTCAGGGTCGTCATAGAGTTTGCCGGAAAGGGCTTCATGTGCTTCGATAATATGTCCTTTTGCTCGAAGCGCCCCGGCCACCCGACTTCGAAAAGCTGAAACGGATTCGTCTTTGTCGCGCTTGAGCCCGACGATGTTAGCTCTTTCTTGAAGAAAAAAGTCAGTTTCTTTCTGTTCTTGTATTTTTTCTAGTTTTGCCATACTATTCTCCTTTCGGATTGATCTGACGGGAAGTATACCTCTCTCTCTACTCCGTCAAGTCCATAGGCTTTTGAGATTAGCGGTTCTTGTAAATCAAAGGCAAATGGTGTATACTTAGATTCTTGGAGCAAAGATGTGCTCCATTTTTACTAGCCTCTATGCCAGGTAGTGAATTCGCGCAAGATGCGAACCTACATGGGTATACGTAAAGCTAATATTTTGGAAAAGGAAAAGTTTTTTAAATAGTAATGTCCGTTTTCGCATCTTTGAAAAAGATGCAAACGCGAATCTACTACCTGGTATGGCCACGAAGAAAAAAACCGCGAAGGGTAAAGTCGAAAAAAAGGCAAAACCCAAAGCAACAAAGGTAATAAAAAAAACCACCGGGAAGAAAAAAGTCTTGGTTTCAACAGTGACGGTTCCCAGTGAGGAAAAATTAGATATAATTAAACAGTTTCAGGTAAAAGAAGGAGATACGGGAAGTCCTGAAGTTCAGGTTGCACTCCTTACCAAACGCATTGAAAAGCTTGTCGGACATCTAAAAATAAATCCGTCCGATAATCATTCACGAAGAGGGCTTTTGGGACTCGTCAGTAAGAGGAGACGCCTCCTTCACTATTTAGAAGAAAAAAATCAAAAAAGATACAAAGAAATTAGTCAGAAATTAGGACTAGGAAAGTAATGGTTTCCACGATGAAGTTAATTAAAAAATCCGTTGAGATAGGCGGAAGAACCCTCTCACTTGAAGCCGGCCGATTCGCAGAGCAAGCAACTGCGTCAATCGTCGCTCAATACGGCGACACAATGGTGTTGGCTGCAGTCACCGCGTCAGGTCACGAAACCACACTTGATTATTTCCCTCTTTCGGTTGAATACGTCGAAAGGCTCTACGCAGGGGGAAGGATTAAAGGATCACGGTGGGTGAAACGTGAAGGAAGACCGTCAGATGATGCAATTTTATCCGGTCGGCTTGTCGATCGATCTATTCGACCGCTTTTCCCTAAATCATACAAACACGATGTCCAGGTTGTTATAACAACACTCTCCATTGACGGTGAAAATGATCCCGACGTATTAGGTCTCGTTGCAGCCTCGGCTGCACTTGCAATTTCTCCTATTCCCTGGGAAGGGCCGGTTGCGGCAGTCCGCATGGGATACATTAAAGAACAAGATAATGGGAAAGGCCAGCTCATTATTAATCCTACAGTAACAGAGCAGGCTTTGTCGGAATTTGACGTTGTTGTTTCTTCAACTCTCGATCGGGTGATGATGCTTGAGGGAGGATTTTGTGAGACGGGTGAAGATCTCGTTTTAGAATCTATTAAATCTGCAAAAAATGAGAATAAGAAAATTATTTCTGTAATTGCCCAACTCGTTAAAGAAGTCGGAAAACCAAAAATTAAAGCACCTGAACCAGAAGAAAAAACAACACTCAAAGATTTTATCCTCAAAAACTATAAGAAACAAATGGAAGATGTTTTCACAAAACATGCAGCAAAGGAATCCGGAAGTGAAGACGTGCAAGCGCTTGCAGTAGAGATAGCCGGGGATGAAGCTCAATGGAATGTTAAAGATGTGCTTAACGAACTTGATAAACTATTTAAGAAAAAACTCCGGGAAGATATCATGAAAAGCGGAAAACGTATTGATGGCAGAAAAATCGATGAAATTCGTCCTATTGGCATTGATGTGGGTATATTAACCCGTACACACGGAAGTGCGGTGTTTGCCCGTGGGCAAACGCAGGTTCTTACTGTTGCAACTCTTGGGACCCCCTCCCTTGAACAGCTTATTGAAAGCCCTATGGGAGAAGAATCCAAGCGATACATCCACCACTACAGCATGCCTCCGTATTCGGTTGGAGAAACAGGGAGAATGGGAACGCCCAGTCGGCGGGAAATCGGACATGGAGCACTCGCTGAACGGGCACTCCTTTCTGTCATTCCGAGCGAAGATGAATTTCCATATACTATTCGTCTTGTTTCAGAAGTATTTTCAAGTAACGGCAGCACGTCAATGGCATCAACATGTGGATCAACCCTTGCACTGATGGATGCAGGCGTTCCCATTAAAGAACCGGTTGCCGGAATATCGATTGGCTTAGTTACTGAAAAAGAAAAATACGTTCTGTTGACAGACATCATGGGCGTTGAAGATTTTGGCGGTGATATGGACTTTAAGGTTGCCGGTACTAAAAACGGGATTACCGCAATTCAACTTGACATGAAAGTTCATGGAATTACCGATGAAATAATTAAAGGAACTCTTGAATCTGCAAAGAAAGCCCGCATGACAATTCTCGCGAGCATGCTTAAAGTCATCGGATCGCCTCGGGCAAAACTTTCCCAATATGCTCCCAAGGTGCAGGTTGTTAAAATTCCTGTTGATAGAATTGGTGAAGTTATCGGTCCCGGAGGCAAAACCATCCGGCAGATTATTGCCGTAACAGGAGCTGTTGTTGACGTGAAAGATGACGGCAGCGTGTTTATTTCAGGGACGAAAGAGGACGGAGTCGAGCGGGCAGTGACATGGATTAAAGGAATTACTCATGAAGTAAAATCAGGTGAAGAGTTTGAGGGGGAAGTCAAACGTATTTTGCCGTTTGGTGCATTCGTCGAAATTTTACCCGGCAAAGAAGGCATGGTACATGTTTCTCAAATGGCATCGGGCTTTGTCAACGACCCAAATGACGTTGTGAGTCTCGGTCAAAAAGTGAAGGTGCGGGTTATTGAAATCGATGACCAGCGCCGTATAAACCTTTCTATGCTTTTTGGGCAAGACGCAAGCAAACCTGTTGAACGGAGACCCCAACCTCAAAAACCATTTGATAGAAGGCGGAGAAGGTTTTAACGGTGCATGGCGATAAATGCCGCCTGTTCAATTTTCGAAACTGGCCTGTCATCCCACCAATTTGCCATAAAGATTCCATTATTTAAAACATGCTCGTTCCAGAACTCTTTTCCTCTTTGAAGTCGTTCCGCAGATTCATTTGGATCCATTGGAGAAAAATATTCAAAATCCATACCAACTATTTCTAAAGTAAGTTGTGGATCCTCATGGATTCTGTACGCATAGCCGTCAAAATCAGAATTGTCATAATTATTGCTTGTAATTATATCGCTTAAAACTCGCTTGGCCTTGTCTTTCCAGTACATGGCTTTAACTCTCGCAAAGGATTCGAAAGACAGACTGGGATCTCCCTCTGCATACCCTATTGTCGTTTTATGTTTTTGAAGTTTTTTGGCTTCTTTAGCGATATTTTGAAATTCCATCTCAAACTGATCTTTGTGCCGGATAATTGCAGCAGTTAAGATCTCCGCCATTTTAAGAGAAGGAATGAAATTTTTTTCAAATTCAAAAACCGTAAATTGAAAACCATCCAGAAAGACGACATATCCGATCGGATCCTCCCAGCTTACTTTGATTTCATCTTGATTTACCATTGCGTGCTCACGAAAGAAAGCAGCAGTTTTAAATTCATCGGTTGAAGAGAGTCCTTCAATGTGACCATGTCTCTTCGTATCAGTATGCCGAGCAGTCTTTTTTTCTTTGAGAATATATTTTTTTCCAGCAACCTCGATTTCATACACGCGATCTTTAATAGTTCTTCTTTTTATCCAATTGACAGGATTGAGAAGTTCATTGTGGTCAGCAACTTTACGAGGATTCATGAAAATTTGTGTTCCACTTGGGAGCTTTGCTTCATTGTTTTGATCGAGTGAAATTGGTCCGGACTCTCTCATTTCTCCGGCTAGAGCTAACAATTTTATATCTCTTGCTAGGCGATATCGCTTAATAACCATAGCTCGTTCTTCTGTGGTAATTCCTTTCTGAAAATATCCATGGTCAATTGCTTCATCTAACCATTGTTTTCCGTAGGGAGTGGTAGCATATTGTTCGAGTGCGGTTTGTGGATCGAGATGGAAAGGAGCATTGGTAATATCGGGATGTATTAATTCGTCGGGAACAGCAGGTAATTCCAAATATTCTCCCAATTGTTTATGGAATCGTTTCTCAATTCGACCAATGTTGTCATTAATAACGGCAGTTGTTTTTATTACTTTATCTGGAAGATCTTCAGAGACTGGTGATGATACAAAAGGCAAAATAGCCTCTCGGGTTCCATGATCGTTTTGAATTTCTCTTTTTAATACTTCAGTTGTCAGATTCCATTGCTGATCAATTGTTTCACTAGGAAACTTTTTTGCGGACTGAGCATCTAAAATTGGAATTCTTTTAGGAATATTTTCTAGACTGATAGCTCCAGGCTCACCCATAGTCTTATTCTATCAAAAAGGGCTCGAAATTGAGATTTGTAGTACGAGATTTGATATTATGAAAACATGTCCAAGTTGATTGACGAAGTTGCCTCTCTCAAACAAAAAATAACTGAAGCTCATATTTCTAAAGATTTAGAAATCAGGGTTATGGGAAATTTGGAGGAAATTGAAAGGTTGGAAAACGACATCACCGCACGCGTCCATGTGGAACAAATGCTCAATTACATTGAGTGGGTTGTGAATTTGCCGTGGAACCAGAGGACGACGGATATCCTTGATTTATCGAAAGCGAAAGAAATTTTGGAAAAAAATCACTACGGCCTTAAGCCTGTTAAAGAACGGATTTTGGAATATTTAGCTGTCCTTAAACTCAATCTCGGAAGAGCTAAGGAAAAAGAGGACGAAACCAAACTTTCTCACGCAATTTTAGCTCGCAGGGCTCCGATTTTATGTCTCGTCGGACTTGTCGGAACCGGAAAAACCACACTTGCCAAATCCATTGCGCAAGCAATGAACCGTCGATTTGTCCGGATCCCGTTTGGTGGCATGAGCGATGCACTTGATTTACGCGGACAATCCCGCGTTCGACCAGATGCAGAGATAGGATTGGTTCTTAAGGCGCTTCGGTTCGCCGGTAGCAAAAATCCGGTCATGTTACTTGATGAAATTGACCGTGTTGCAGAGGCTTCACGGGGAGATATTATGGGAGTCTTAGTTGAGCTCCTTGATCCGGAGCAGAATCAGGCATTCACCGACCACTATCTTGATTTCCCGTTTGATTTATCCGAAGTTCTTTTTATCGCGACAGCAAATAATACGACCAATATTGCCACAGCAGTTTTGGACAGACTTGAACCGATTCAGATGCCCTCCTATACCGACGAGGAAAAAATAAAGATTGCACGTGACTATGTTTTACCTACACTTCTTCATGAATCGGGATTAACGCCCCAAAATTTGCAAATTGATGAAACTATCTGGCCAAAGCTCGTTCGCCCACTGGGATTTGATGCAGGTATTCGAAGTCTTGAGCGAACACTCAATAGTCTCACAAGAAAAGTAGCAAGAATGATTGTTGAAGGAAAAGGAAAGAGTTTCCGCGTGAGTGAGAATAATATTAAAGAATTTATAGAAAGCTATTAACGAATGAAAGACTCCATAAGACTCGTCCCTCTGGGTGGTATAGGAAGTGTTACCAAAAACATGTACGTTTATGAGTATCGCTATGACGGGAAATTACGCGATATTCTCATTGTTGACTGCGGTATTGGATTTCCTGACCCGGAAATGTACGGCGTTGACTTAGTGATTCCGGATATCCAGTATCTTTCGAACAAAAAACAATTCATACGGGGACTCGTTTTTACGCATGGTCATGACGATCACATTGGTGCAATCCCATATTTATATCCGGACCTCAACAAAATCCCGATGTGGGCAACCAAACTCACAGCCGCGTTTGCTAATTTAAAACTCAAAGACGCACAAATTCGTGATCGTGTGACCCCGGTTCCGTTTGAAAAAACGCTTTCAATAGGCCCGTTTCGTGTGCATTTCGTCCGGGTGACGCACTCAGTTCCCGATACGTCAAACCTTATTATCGAAACTCCGATAGGTGTTTTATACCACGGCAGCGATTTTAAATTTGATGCAACACCTCTCGACGGGAAAGTATCGGAGATATATAAAATTAACGAGGCAGGGAAACGGGGAGTTTTGTGTTTGCTTACCGATAGTTTAGGGAGTGAACGGGCAGGCCAGACTCCTTCGGAACAATCTATCGGTCTTACCATAGAGCGGGAGCTTAAACGCGCATCCGGAAGAGTGCTCTTTACCACTCAGTCAAGCAATATTTCTCGCATTCAACTCGCCATTGAAAAAGCCATTTTTTATAAACGCTCAATTGCGTTTTTAGGAAGAAGCATTGATCAAAACGTGGAGGAGGCGATAAAAATTGGTTATATGCGCTTCCCAAAAGAATCACTCATTCGTGATCGTGACCTCAAAAGACTTCCCGCAAATAAGCAGTTCCTCGTTGTTGCGGGCAGTCAAGGGCAGGTCGACTCGGCTCTTGCTCGAATTGCCCATGACGAGCATAGATTTGTTCATTTAGAAGAAGGGGATACGGTTATTTTTTCTGCAGACCCTATTCCTGGTCATGAAAATGATGTCAATACGCTCATAGATCAAATTTATAGGAAAGGAGCCAGAGTTTCATATTCGGACATTATGGAAGATCTCCATGTGTCAGGGCACGGTAGTCAAGTTGACCTCATGCTGTTACTTTCTGCACTTGGTCCTCGATACGTCATGCCAATGGGGGGAACATATAAACACCTCATGCAGTATAGACGCCTTGCTCAAGATCTAGGGTACGACAAGCGCGACGTAATAATCCCGGAGGAAGGAGAAATACTGGAGTTTCAAGAGGGAAGTCCTCCCCGCGTTGTCGATCATATCACTCTAGAAAACATCATGATTGATGGGTTGGGGATTGGGGACGTTGGCAACGTTGTGCTTCGCGATAGGCAAACGATTGCTAAAGAAGGGATTGTTGTCGTTGTCGTTCCAATAGAAAAATCAACCGGAAGGATGACAAGTCAACCGGATATCATTTCCCGCGGATTTATTTTTATTAAAGAGTCGGGTGCGTTAGTAAAACAGGCACGACATGTTGTAGCCCAATCTATTCGATTGAAAAAAGGACGAATGTTAGACTGGCAATTTGTGCGGAAGCAAATTGAAGAAAACTTAGGCCGCTTTCTTAAAAACGAAACCGGTCGCACTCCCCTCATCGTCCCCGTTGTCGTTGAAGTGTAGCTATCGAGGCTCTATACTAACACTACGGTTATGAAATGGAAGCGAAAGAGAAAATACCATAAACGAAGTCGATTGTTTAAATTTAAACTTAAAAAACAAACGACATACACAGTCGGAGCTATTTGGTTGTGGATAATCGCCGGAGCCATAACACTCTCATTTTTTGGCGAAGGAGTGCTCCTCAATCGTTTACGGGATGAGTTAGTGTATCAAGTGGGATGGACCTACTATCTTCTTCCGCCCTTTCTTGTCTCTTTAAGTTTTCTTTTTTTCAAAGTAAAGTCGGAGTTTGGTAAATCCAATGTTCCACTCGGTTTAGGACTTGGCGTTCTTTCTCTTATAGGACTAACACAAGCGGGGACTATTGGCGAATCGCTCTGGGAGACTATTTCTAGTGCAATCGCAGGGGAAGGTGCGTTTTTGGTTTTCTTGGGACTTTTAGTTGTAGGACTCATCATTCTTTTTGATACATCTCTTGATCGATTTGTAAATTTTCTCCTTGTGGGTATTCAGACACTTTCTGACATGATGAAAAACATGGTGAAAAAGTTTGCTGCAAGAAAAGATGCGTTTACTCCGCGCCAAATTCCGTTAACCATAAAGGGTGAAGATACACAGGGTAAGATTGCTAAAGCTCCCATGATCCCCCCGCCGATCCCTTCAACAAAAGGGGCGCTTAAAATTACCGTCCCGCAAGGATCAGCGGATTTAGGCATGTGGGAGTATCCTCCGCATTCACTTTTATCTGATGGTCCTGGAGAAAAAGCAGACAGGGGCGACATTCGAAGAAATGCAGCGATTATTGAAAAGACGCTGGATAGTTTTGGGCTTGCCGCAAAAGTCACGGAAGTAAACACAGGACCGGCGGTTACTCAATATGCGCTTGAAATTGCTCTGGGAACTAAAGTAAGCAAAATTACTTCTCTCTCGAGTGACCTCGCACTCGCCCTAGCAGCACCAACGGGCCAAGTTCGCATTGAAGCACCAATTCCGGGAAGAAACCTCGTGGGTATTGAAATTCCAAATCGAGGTTTAGAGTTTGTGACACTCAAGCACATGTTAAGTTCGGAGCTTATGAGAAAAGCCAAGAGTAAACTCGCTGTTGCATTAGGGCTTGATGTATCGGGCAATCCCATTATTACCGACATTGCGAAAATGCCTCATGTTTTGGTTGCCGGTACCACAGGAAGCGGGAAATCAGTACTCATTAACTCGTGGATTTGTTCGCTTCTTTTTCGAACAACTCCCGCAGAGGTTCGACTTATTATGGTGGACCCCAAGCGCGTGGAGCTTATTGGCTATAACGGGAATCCCCATCTTCTGACTCCTGTAATCGTCGAACCGGACAAAATTCTTTCAGCGCTGCGGTGGGCGATGAATGAAATGGAATCTCGCTATAAGCAGTTTGCCGAAGTTGGTGTCCGTAACATTGATGGATTCAATGAACTTTCTGGTTTTCAGGCGATGCCCTATATAGTGATTTTTGTCGATGAACTTGCTGATCTCATGGCCTATGCGCCGGTTGAGGTGGAAGATGCAATAACAAGACTTGCCCAAATGGCTCGGGCTACTGGCATTCACCTGGTTGTTGCAACCCAACGACCAAGTGTTGATGTAATAACAGGACTTATTAAAGCGAATATCCCTTGCCGTATCGCGTTTAATGTATCCTCAATGGTTGATTCCCGTGTCATAATCGACATGCCTGGTGCTGAAAAACTTCTCGGGCGCGGTGACATGCTCTATATTCCTCCGGATCAAAGCAAACCGAGCCGTATCCAGGGAACATTTGTGTCGGATAACGAGGTGAAAAAGGTTGTGGACTATCTTAAAAGTAAAAATATCCCTACGCAATATACAGAGGAGGTAACAAGTACACCACTTACTGGATGGAAAAAGGGAAGTCCATTAACAGGCGGAGTTGATGGGAGAGATCAGTTATTTGAAGATGCACTCCGATTGGTCTGTCAATTTGATAAGGCATCTGCGTCACTTCTTCAGCGAAGGCTTTCGATCGGTTACGCGAGGGCTGCGCGGATTATCGATCAACTGGAATCGAGCGGAGTCATTGGTCCGGGGGAAGGTTCTAAACCTCGAGACGTACTGGTGAAAAATCCTGATGATTTTTTAGCGCAACAGGCATCTATTTGAAATGAAAACTGTTGGCACACTCCTCAAGGAAACACGGGTAGTTAAGGGATATACGTTGGATGACGTAGAAGCGGCGACGAAAATCCGGGCTAATTTTTTGGCCGCGATAGAAGCGGATGATTTCCGTCGTCTCCCTACACCCGCTGTTGTTCGAGGATTTGTCAATAATTACGCGGAATTTTTAGGCCTCAATAGTCAAACAATATTGGCTTTTTTACGCCGGCAAATACGGGACGTGCCGAGAACGAGTTTACTACCGAAACAGCCTTCGATTGCTTTTACCCGGCCATTTCTCCAGTTGACACCGACAAAATTTCTTCTCCTTCTCGTCGGAGGTCTCGTGGTTATTTTTTTACTCTACCTCGGATTGCAATACCGACAATTAAAACAGCCACCCGCCCTTTCTCTTGAGCAGCCTGCTGATCAACTTGTCTCCCGAGAGAAACGAATTGAAGTTATTGGCAGGACTGATTCCGATGCGACTGTCATGGTGAATAATGTCAGCATTTTAGTGCGAAGCGATGGACGGTTTTATGACACAGTGAATCTCGAACCGGGCGTAAATAAAATATCTGTTGTTGCAACAAGTCGATTCGGAAAAATAACAACGGAAACAAGAGAAGTAGGATATCAACCCTAAATTCATATTGACAGAATTAAACTCTTGATAGATACTACGGTGTACTAACTCTGCCCATGGATCCAATTCAACTTCTTATCATCGTCGTTACACTTATTCTGACTATTCTCCTTGTGGTTTTAGGTATTCAAATGTGGTTCATCCTCAAAGAAATCAGGATTTCTATCCAAAAAATGAATAAAATGCTTGACGACATGCAAAAAGTAACAGGAACAGTGGGTGAAGGAGTGTCAAATCTTGGGGGAGTGATGAGCGGACTGAAAGCAGGATTATCTATCTTTTCATCGCTACGGAAAAAAGGAGAGGGTGATGAGTGAAAACAATCGTGATGTAAAATTTTGGGTTGGTTTTTTTATCGGTGGATTTATCGGCGCGGTCGTATTATTTTTTCTGGGAACAAAAGAAGGAAAAAAGAGAGGAAAAGATATCCTCGATGAATTTGCAGATAAACTTGAGAGTTTTGAACGAAAAGGAGAGGAAATTAAGGGAGAAATCGCAGAAACTGCCACAGAGAAAATAGATTCAGCCCTTGCCCACATAGAAGCCCTTCAGGAGAGAGGTAGAGAAACAACTGCGGCTCTCCGTCGCCGCTTCAAGAATGTCCCCAAAAAATAACTTCAATCTTGACTTTTGAAATGGTAGAGCGTACTATCGGCCTTAATATACTTTAGGGAGGTGCATTCTATGACTATTTTTGAAATACAAGCAAGAATAGATGAAGATGATCCACGTAACCCATACAGAGTTGTTTCAAGTAGAGAACTTCCACCAGGTGAACATACTCTTACAACAACTATAGCTAGTGCTATTGTTGAAGTTACACCCGATGAGCATGTTATCGTCGATTTCGGACAAAGCAAAGGAGATTTTGATATACCGATTCTGGGGACAAGTAGAGAAGGAACTTATGAAGGTGAAGTGGGGCGAGTTGAATTGAAACCTAAGATAGCTAAAACAGTAATCCAGTTGCCTCGCCATCTTGATAATGAAAATGCTCTACTTGTTATGAGATTGAAAACCCGCCCAAAAGTTGGACAGATAATAGCATAAGTAAATAGCTATATTTCCACTGATAAATCTGGTACGGAAGTAATCGTGTGCCAATCTTCTGGTTTTCCACGAAAATAGGCATAACTTGCGATATACACTGCGTTGTCGGTGCACAAAGATACGGGTGGGACGATAGCCTGCGGGAGTTTTTCGCGAAGTCTCGTATTTGCTGCGACCCCGCCGCTTAAGAGAATTGATTTTACATTGTACTTTCGGGCTGCCCGATTTGTTTTCTCTACTAAAACGTCTGTAATTGCCTCCTGAATTTCATACGCAAAAGCTGATTTCACTTCCGATGTGGGAGATGCTTTCACATCGGAAGTGTTATGTTTCTTCCACTCCCGCATCACTGCGGTTTTAAGTCCCGAGAATGAAAAATTGAGCGAGTCGTCACGCATCATAGGTCGTGGCAAATGAATGACATCAGATTTCTTTGCGTTTTTTTGTATCGCCAGTCCTCCTCGGCTTCCAAACCCCAAAAGCCGTGCTGTTTTATCAAATGCTTCGCCGGCTGCATCATCGAGCGTTCCTCCGAGCCACGTTATGTCTTTAACTGATTTCATTAAATAAAGTTCTGTGTGGCCTCCTGAAACAACAAGAGATATAGCGGGAAAAATAATTTTTTTATTATCAACAAAATTCGCATACATATGAGCAAGAACGTGATTGACAGGAATGAGTGGCTTGCCAGTGACCATACAGAGGGTCTTTGCAGTTTCCACGCCAACAAGTAAAGATCCGATCAGTCCCGGACCCACGGTCACTGCGATTGCGTCATACTCTGACCCTAATGCTTCATTAATTGTTGGGATGATACAGCGAAGTTGTTCTCGCGCAGCAACTTCCGGCACAATGCCCCCATATTTTTCGTGCATTGCAGCGCTTGAGGCAACGACGTTACTTAATACTTTCACTCCATCCTCAACAACCGCCGCCGCTGTCTCATCACAGGATGTTTCTATTCCCAGAATTTTCATGGATGTATTTTACTCGAGGCCTAGAAGTTTTGCGAGCTGGCTTGTTGAGGGAGTGTGGACTTTGGGGATAGTAATGAGTTCAGCGCCAATACTTTGGGCTTGTTGTTTTTTCTTTTCGATAATTGGATCACCTTGGGTGACGGCAATGATGGAAGGTTTGATTTTATCAACAACAGCAAAATATTCTTGGTCAGAATGCATTGGAGGAAGTGCAATAACTTCATTAATTATAGAGAGTGATTCAAGCATTTCTTTGCGTTGACTCTGGGAATGAATCGGCCGTGCTTCACCTTTGGTTTTTCGCACGTTTTCATCCGACTCAAGAAGAACAATTAAATGATCACCGAGTTTTTTTGCTTCCCGAAGGAAGACAATATGACCGTAGTGAATAAAATCAAAACACCCGCCGACCAACACCTTTTTCATAGAGTTTTATTATCGCATTTTTTTCAGTCTTTCGTTAGGCTTATATTCCCTTCCGACTTTTGCAATGGGTTTGAGCGAATTAAGATTTGCACCAACGCCGACAATATCCATCGTAGCCGCTCGTACGGAGAATAGTTCTCCAACTCCTACGGCGTCAAATAATTTCATTTTTAGTTTTTTTTCCGCATGCACAAATGCTTCGAGTTTTTGTTTATTCCCAAACCCACTCGAAAGGACGATTTTAATTTGAGAGAATCCGGCTTTATTGAGTTCTTTTCTTAATGCAGTGATACCAGAGACACTAACACCTCGACTAAACTTAGTTCCCTGCATGATATTTTCTCCGGCAGTATCGACGCGGACACCCCAAAGATTTTTTATGGCCTCGGCGCAGGCGAGAGAATCATCAATTTCTTTATTGCGAAAGTCGACAAGGGCAACTCGAGGTATTCGCTTATCTATCCATTTATCGAACGCACGCGTGCTCGAAACTACCGCCTGGTCCGGGCCAAATTTCCATGCAAAAACGCACTCTAGTGAATGGGGAATAGTGCCGACTGGTTTTTGTCTGGCGACTGCCGCGCCAACTTGCGTGGATGCAGCAGCAGCCCCTCCGCGGAACACCGCTTTCGAAATTTCCGCATCATTTCTATAGTGCCAATGACGAGCGCCGAAATAATAGAGAGGTCTTCCGGACAGAATATTCACAAGATTTCTCGTTCGTCTTGTTATATCTCTCAAAGATATATCACAATGATCATTTGCTTTTGTGGTTGCAGCACTTATGATTCCGAGGAGAACTGTTTCGAGCGGGATAATATCTTGAGCGCGGCCTTCCAGCAGAAGCACGGTTTCCATTGATCTGTATTTGTCACCGTCAGAAAGAGCAAATATTTTAAGATCAATAGAGGTTTCAATAATAGTTAAGGCTTCACGGACGCCAAATATTTTTCCTGGCCTCTTTCGCAAAAAAACTTGCGCGCGTACAAAAGGATTTAAACCTTCTTTTTCTAAAATATATTTTGACCGTTGGAAATAAATGTCTGTGAATGGTTCGATCATTGCTGCACTGGACCACGCAAGTATACTGCCTGCCAAGGGCGAAAGTTGGAGAAAAACGTTTTTTTTGTGAGCGTTTCACCGTTTTTTGTAACTAAATAATCAAACGATGCTTTTGCTCCTTTCGCGGCCCAGTCGACTTGTTTCACCTCTCCAGGAGCAAGGGTGGGATCATCTTGGTAGAGATCGGGAGGAGCCGGGGTTATATCCCAAACTTTGTGGTTGAGAATTTGAGCGGTTCTCCCGTCACCCGTACCGTAGAGTTCAAACGTCAACGTTTGTTTTCTGGTATCAGTTTTTGCCTGTATAAGAATATAGTTATTTGTATTATTTGTAAATTTCAAATCATAGTTTGGTGAATAGACAGTTGCATCAAGACCCGGTTTAAACCCGCCATCTTCGTAAAAATGTACACGGTATGCGTGTGCGTATCGTTCAATAACGGGAAGACCGGCAGCCAAAGCAGCACGAAAGAGTGTTGTCGAAACCTGACAAACTCCTCCTCCGTCTCCCAACACTGTTCTGCCGTCTTTAATAATATATGCCGATTGATATCCCGTTGCAGCGGAAATATCTCCGACAGTGTCGTTAAATGAAAATACTTCTCCGGGTTTAATAAGGACACCATTAATCCGAGATGCAGCCAAAACTATATTGTGGACTCTTCCGGCAATTGAACCGGCGAAGGTGGAATAGCCTTGTCCTATGAGTTCTTTGATGCCGAAGTCATTGACTTCGTCAGTTGTTATAGAAGGTGCAATTGTGTCAACGACAAGCGGGACGGAAAATATATGGTCTTTGGTTTGGGGTACGGTAGATAGAATTTTTTCAAATTGTTTTTTAGTTTCATCAATATTAAGACTTCGCCCTTCCCGCGATGGGCGAAACATCGTCACCCGCCCTTGATTAAATTGAAAAAGTGCGTCAGAAACGGGAATATTGATGTCGTCTTCAAGCAATTCGAGTGTTTCATCCAATACGTTTGAATTCCATCGAAATGAAAGAGAAAGATTGGTTGGTTGCAGGTATTTATGAAAGAGGTCGGAGAAAAAATATCCTGATCTTCCGACAAGATAGCTTTGGGTTGCCGAAAGAGTCGCATCATATCCTACGTCGAGAAGACTTCCCGAAAGTGATGCTACTTCATTTTCAAAACGCAATTCAAACACTGCCTTTTGAAATGGTTCATTCTGATTTTGCCAATAGGAGATAATTTCTTGTCGCGTTTTTCCTTCAAAAAGTTTTCCATTAATCGAAACACCCGGATATGCCTTTCCCCTATAGTGAGTTTCGAAGGTTATTGACGCAAAAAGTACGACTGAAAAAATAAGAAGAGTTACTATAAGAACATTTTTTTTATGCGTCATGGTATGATAATTATATACGGAATAATCTATGGAAACACCATCAACTACACCGACGGTAGATTTACCACCGACACCTCCACAACCGCCTCCCCCCCCTGTTGAAACAGTGGTTGTTCCTGCCTCACCACCACCTAATCCAACATTCCCGAATCCTACGCCTACCTCTCCTGCTCCTTCGGGCAATCCATTCGGCAAGATTCTCAAACTTACCATCGTTTTAGTGGTTCTCACTGCACTTTTTTTCGGTGGAAAATTTGCCTGGGAGACATTTAGCGCAAGTAAAGAGGTAACAATAACATACTGGGGCCTTTGGGAAAATGACGCCAACGTCAGAAATTTAATTGCTGATTTTGAATCCAGTAATCCCAAAATAAAAGTTCAATATACAAAACAATCTCCTAAGCAATATCGTGAACGACTTCAGGCAGCAATTGCCCGAGGTGAAGGACCTGATGTTTTCCGTTTTCACAACACCTGGGTAGTCATGCTTGCGCGGGATCTTTCCCGAGTTCCGCCTACCATAATGACCGAGACTGAATTCTCGTCCTCTTTTTATCCCGTGGCAACAGGAGATCTTGTTTCCGGCAGCACCATTTATGGTATTCCGCTCATGTTCGACGGCTTGGCGCTTTATTATAACGAGGATTTACTCTCGACTGCCGGAGTCAGTGTTCCGACCACATGGAACGATGTTCTTGATATGGTCCCGAAACTTACGGTCAAAGGCGAAGAGGGAATCGTCACAAGCGCTATTGCATTGGGAACTACAGGTAACGTTGAGCATTTTAGCGATATTTTAGCTACCATGATTATGCAAAACGGAGCAAAACTCACTAATCTCACGACTAAAGAAGCACAGGAAGCGCTTATTTTCTACCATAAATTTGCTGATCCTTCCGACCCGGTCTATACATGGGATGAATCACTCGATAATTCTATTTCAGCATTCGCAAACGGAAGAGTAGCGATGATTCTGGCTCCTTCTTGGCGTGTTTTTGACATTAAACAAATAAACCCAAGTCTTCGGTTTCAGACTGCTCCAATTCCACAACTTCCGGGGAATACGATCACATGGGCCTCCTACTGGGTTGAGGGTGTGTCGGCAAAGAGTAAATTCCAAGAACAAGCCTGGCAGTTCGTCAAATATTTGACAAGCCGTGAAACAGCAACAAAACTCTACACAGAAATATCAACAAGTCGGCTTTTTGGTGAACCATACGCCCGGGTTGATCTCGGAACAAGTCTTACAGCAGATCCGCTAGTCGGTGCATACATTAAACAAGCTGCGACAGCCAAATCATTCCCATTGGCATCCCGCACTTTTGACAATGGTATCAATGATAAATTAATCAAATACCTTGAAGATGCTGTCAACAGTGTGTTATCCGGTAATTCTCCCCAAAAAGCACTCGAAACCGCTCAATCCGGATTTACACAAGTGTTGTCTAGCTACGGACTTTCTTCTGCCTCGACTGCTCCCTCATCGCAATGAATCTGACATTACTTTATGCGGATATTTTTGACTGGCCACTTTCAAAGGAAGAACTTTTTTTTTGGAAAATAAATTTTCCTGCACGGATTGCAAGCGTAATGGACAATGGTTTTTATGTGCTTCCTCGGAGACAGAAACTTGTGCAAATTCGTAAAAAAAAGGAATTCTACGCAGTGAAAAAATGGGAAATTGCACGCAGGGTGGCAGTATGGATGCGATGGATTCCTACGATTACTCTCGTGGGTGTGACCGGAGGGTTAGCAAGAAATAACGTGAATCAAAACGATGACATCGACCTATTTTGTATAACCAAACCCGGGACACTATGGATAAGTAGACTTATGGCAATTATCATAGTTGAACTTCTCGGAATGCGAAGGCGACCTACCGATACAGATGTTACAAATAAAATTTGTCTCAATATGTTCATGAGTGAAGACGCATTATCAGTTAAGAAAAACGAACAAGATCTCTTTACGGCATATGAAGTTTTGCAAATGATACCGTTATGGGAAAAAGAAGGAGCGTATAAAAAATTTCTCGATGCAAATAGATGGTCCGCAGGATTTTTACCACATGCATGGAAGGGGCGAGTCAAAGATCAAGGGTCATGGGTAAAAAGTACTATGCAAGGGTCACTATTTACAGTTTTTGAACCTTTGGCAAAAACTATACAACTTTGGTATATGAGAAAGCGTAGGACAACAGAAGTCATTACTCCGGGAAATCTCCGTTTTCACCCCCATGATGCACGAATTTGGGTAAAAAGAGAGTTTGCTAAGCGACTTTCCCGCTATAATCTCCCCCTTGACAAGATTTTTTACGGCGGTTAAAATAGCAGTCATTCCTTAAGACTGCCAAAATAGAATATATGGTAAAAATAACTTACACACCGCTTTTTGACAATGTTCTCATTAAACCTCTTGAAGGCGAGGAAAAGCTTCCCTCCGGTATAGTACTTCCTGATTCTGCCAAAGAAAAACCACAAATTGGCCTCGTTATGGCCGTTGGCCCGGGTTCTACAGATGACAAGGGAAATCCGGTGAAAATAGTCGTCAAAGTTGGGCAGAAAGTCATGTACAAAAAATGGGGTGGTAATGAAGTGAAAATCGACGGTGAGGAATGGACGATCGTGGAACAGAAAGATATTCTTGCGATCGTCAATTAACAATATGGCAAAACAACTGAAATTTTCCGAAGACGCACGACAAGCCTTGGTTCGAGGCGTCAACATACTCGCAAAAGCGGTCGTAACGACGCTTGGTCCGAAAGGAAGAAACATTGCGCTCGACAAAAAATGGGGTGCTCCCAATGTGGTCCATGACGGTGTCACTGTTGCTAAAGAAATTGAACTAGAGGATCCGTTTGAGAATATGGGCGCTCAACTTGTAAAAGAAGCAGCGAGTAAAACCAATGACGTTGCGGGAGACGGAACAACTACGGCAACACTTTTGGCTCAAGCAATTATAAATAGCGGATTTAAGAATGTGACCGCCGGAGCTAATCCCATGATCCTTAAATCCGGCATGGAAAAAGCTGTGAGTGCCGTCGTTTCCGAAATTAAAAAAATGGCAAAAACAATCAAAGACGTCGATGTTGCCAAAGTTGCGACGATTTCAGCTCAAGACGTCACCATCGGCACAATGATTGCGGAAGCCCTTTCCAAAGTCGGCAAAGATGGGGTTGTTACCGTTGAAGAGGGTAAAGGTTTGACTATGGAAATTGAATACAAGGAAGGGATGGAGTTTGATAAGGGATATGCTTCTGCCTACTTTGTGACAAATACAGACAAAATGGAAGCGGAGATTGATGATGCGTTCCTTCTTATTACCGATAAAAAGATTTCTGCAATTTCTGATCTTCTTCCGTTTCTGGAAGGATTTATTAAAGTTTCTAAAAATCTCGTTATCATTGCAGATGAAATAGATGGTGAAGCTCTTGCAACTCTCGTTGTCAACAAGCTTCGCGGCACGTTTAATGTTCTTGCCATTAAAGCCCCTGGTTTTGGTGACCGAAGAAAAGAAATGCTTGAGGACATAGCAATTCTCACAGGAGGAACTGTTATAAGTGAAGACACCGGAAGGAAACTTGATAACGTTAAAGTTGAAGATTGTGGTCGGGCGGATAAAGTATGGGCGGATAAGGAAAACACGAGAATTATCGGCGGAAAAGGAAGTAAAGCCGCACTACAGTCCCGTATTGCCCAAATTAGACGGGAGATTGATGAAACTACAAGCGATTTTGACAAAGAAAAACTCCAGGAAAGACTCGCAAAACTTTCCGGGGGAGTTGCTGTTATTAACGTAGGTGCTGCAACTGAAATTGAACTCAAAGATAAGAAGGAGCGAGTTAATGATGCGGTTGCCGCAACCAAAGCAGCGCTTGAAGAAGGTATTGTCCCCGGTGGTGGTGTTGCGCTTTTGAGGGCACGTGATGCACTCCTTAAACTTAAAGATACGTTAAATATTCAAGACGAGAAAGTTGGGGTTGAAATTCTCTTTACAGCTCTCGGTGAGCCGATTCGCTGGATTGCTAAAAATGCTGGTGCTGATGACGGGTGGGTACTAAAAACTGTTGAGGAGTCGAAAGTCGCTGATTTTGGATTCAATGCAATGACGATGAAGTTTGGCAGTATGTTAGCAGCGGGCGTTTTAGATCCGGCGAAAGTCACCCGATCAGCTGTTCAAAATGCCGCAAGTGTAGGTATGATGGTTTTGACGACTGAAGGATTAATTACTGATCTTCCAGAGAAAAAAGAAACTCCAGCCGGTGGCGGCATGCCAGGGGGCATGGGAGGAATGGAATATTAAGGATGGTATAATGCGGTCATGCCTGATGATCCGCTTAAGTCCTCGGCAATAGTCTATAACTCAATTGCGTTAACATACGCACGACAGATAGAAGAATATGCTCCTGTGCCAGAACGAGATGAATTCATTTCTGTGCTTCCAAGCCAAGGGAAGATTTTAGACGTCGGGTGTGCGGCAGGCAGAGACAGCGGATATTTTTCCTCAAAAGGATTTTCAGTTGTAGGGGTAGATTTATCAGGAAAACTTCTTGAAATTGCACGAAAAAAATTTCCACATATAGATTTTTTTAAACAGGATTTTCGCTCGCATGATTTTCCGAAAGAATCTTTTAACGGAATTTGGGCATGTGCATCACTTTTGCACCTTAAAAGAACAGAAATTCCGGCGGTTCTCCGTCAATTTTTCGCTCTTCTTAAACCCAAGGGCATTTTATATATCCAAGTAAAAGAAGGAAAAGGAGAAAAAGACGTTGTTGATATATTATCATCCGGTCAATCCCGCCACTTTACCTTTTTTGAGATAGGTGAACTAAAACAGTTTTTAGAAGAAGCGGGATTTCGTGTTGAGAAAATCTATGTCTTTAATGAAAAGGAACGAACGAGAGGACACCGAGACCTGCTTTGGATCAGTAGCTTTTCAAAGAAATAATTCTATTTTGCTAATATTAACATGGTAACTCGTTGATATGAAGCAAGGTCGTTATTTTATCGTGAGCGCGGGGAGGACTTCGAGGGGATTAATCGGGACATCGTCTTGGTAGATTTCAAGGTGGAGGTGGTAGCCGGTTGCCCAGCCAGTTGCGCCAACGGTTCCTAAAGACGTTGCCTTGGATACTTCCTGTCCTGGGGTTACGGCAATTTTTGATAGGTGAGCATAGAGCGATTTAATTCCACGCTCATGGGTAACCAAGAGATGATTCCCGTATCCCACAGATTGGTTTTGCGTCCAGGAGACGGTTCCTGCGGCAACGGGGAACAGTGGAGCGCCTAGAGGGGCCGTCAAATCTATTCCCGGGTGCCCTAGAGAGAATCGTGACGTGAGGCCAAATTTACTCATCGGCCATTGAAAGAAAGCATCAGTTGCTGACATTTCTATGGTTGTTTCTTGGGTCGCGAGGGTTACTTCGAGAGTATAAGCTATATCATTTGCTTGAGGAATGATAATTGCAGAAAAGAAAGTAAATCCGGCCAAATTCACTCCAATAATCTGCAGCACATTGAGCCGCTCAATTTTTTTGCGGATGGTGAGGCTGAATTTGTGGAAGTGATGAAGCATATTTGCCCTCAGACCAAAAACCACTCCGAAGACAGGAGTGGCAAGAGTTAGATCCTATCAAAAACTAAGGCGGTAGTCAAATTTGGAGCGTTATGTTATGATCGAATTCCTATGGGGCGCAAATTGGCTGTTCTAGCACTTCTCGTTGTCTTCGTGGCGCTTATTTTTGGTGCTATACGTTTTTTTATGAATCGATCCCCACGCCTTGGTGAACTTCGCGTTGACAGTTCTCCAACGGTAAGTATTTCACTGGATAATAATCATTTAGGGAGAAGTCCATTTCAAGACAAAGTACAGGCGGGTGAATACACTATAAAGCTAACACCTGAGTCTACAATAGACCAACTCGCAAGTTGGCAGGGGAAAATTTCCGTCGGGCAAAACCTCCTAACCTACGTTAATGCAAATATTGCAGAATCGGAGTTAACAACAGCAGTGGACCTTCTTTGGCTTGAAAAAATATCAAGCAAAAATACGGAACTTTCTCTTACCACAAATCCTGATGGTGCGACGGTTCTGGTTGATAACGAGACAAGGGGGGTGTCGCCGCTCACCCTAAGCGACATTACCCCAGGCGACCACACGCTTTCGGTGACAAGTCCGGGTTTTGCGCCGCGTAATTTAAAAATTAAAACGACAGCAGGGTACAAACTCATCGTGTCGATGAAGCTTGCGTTAAGCTCCAATATCTCACCAACACCGGAGGCGACCAGTTCTCCGACACCATCGGTTAGTGTAACGCCGACATTAAAAATTACCCCAACAAAAGCCGCCACCTCATCTGCTGATCCTGCAAAACCTTTTGCCATTATTAAAGATACGCCAACTGGATTTTTACGTGTTCGCATGGAGCCGTCAACAGCAGCAACTGAGGCGGCGCGGGTTAACCCCGGTGAAAAATATCACATCTATGATGAAAAGAGCGGGTGGTACAAAATCCAATACGAAGGAACCAGTAAAGGTTGGATCTCCGGTCAATACGCTGAAAAAGTTGAGTAGAAGTTATCCTCCGATTCCGTAGACTACGACGAAGACACTAGCAACCCACAGAATAACGGTTGATAACAGAGGAAAGTCAGATGTGAGGATTTGTTCGGGCGATTCACCCTTTCCTTCATAGATAAGCTGCATGTAGCGCATGATCCCAAAAAGCACAAACGGAATCGTGATCATCATCCATTTGCGTTCAGGAAGTTCCGGTGCAAAATCCATATAGTTGCGAAAGAAGAATCCCTCTGTGACCGGTCGGGCGAGAAACGTAAAGTAAGAATACGTAATGAAGGTTGAATTGGCAAACATAGCAGTATAGGTATCGAGAAGTTTTTCCGAATAGTGAGTGAGGCTCGCGCGTGTATCTTTTGGTACAACTTCATTATAACTTTGGAGAAGTGTAAGTTCTGCCCGTCGTTTTCCGATCGCAAGAAAAAGCGCTAAAGAGAGGGCTGCCATCGCAAGCCAAATAGAAATATGGTATCCCGTTGCCGCTTCCCCTGCATAGACGCGTAAAAAATACGCTGTTGTTATGGTGAGAATATCAACAACTGAGACATGCTTAAGAATCAGCGAATAGGAGTATTGAATGAGTATAAAAACCACGGAAAGAATAAAAAACGATCTGCCGAGAGTAAAACTTATAGCCATTCCACCAAGTAAGAAGATAAACGCGAGTGAAAAAGCAAGCCATACAGGCACCTTTCTACTTGCTATCGGGCGAAATTTTTTGAATGGATGTTTACGATCACGTGGTGCATCAAGAATATCATTAAAAAGATAGTTGCTCGAGGAAAGTAAACAAAACGCAATAAAAGCCCATGCGGTTGCGGTGAATGCGGGAAGGTAAAAAAATTGCCCGCTAAAAAGAAGGACAGTGAAGAGTGCAAGATTTTTTAACCACTGTCTGGGTCTTGCGGCTTTGATAATTGCGTAAAGAAGTTGACCCATATGAGAAACATGCCAACAAGTACCGCCAACAGAAGTAGCGTAAATACTTTTTGTTGGCTGGTAACCGACAGAGCGATCCACCCCAGTATAGCCGACACCCCCCAGTAAAACAAGGCAATTCGTCGTTTTCCCCACCCCAGATTTAGAAGTCGATGGTGGAGATGTCCTCTGTCAGCAGCAACGAGAGAACGGCCTTTTCCCATACGACGAATCAGAGTATAGGCGGCATCCATCATGGGAACGCCAAGGACCAAAAGTGCGGTTCCAAGTTTTCCAAAAGACAGTATGCCCAAAAGTGCCAGTAAAAATCCTGCAAGAGTTTTTCCTCCATAGCCAGGCATTATTTTTTGCGGGTAGACATTCCATGGGAGAAATCCTAAGAATGCACCACTTACGATGAACGCAAATGTCGTAACCCATACCTGATTTGGATCAATAGTACTGTAGCGAAGAGAGAGAAGTCCCAAAACAAACGCAGAAATTGCAACGAAGCCAGGCATCTGGCCATCAACCCCCGCAGACCATCCAATAATATTCATCGTCCACATAATCCAAAGGAAGGCAAAAAGATCTGCCCAGATAAGTACGGAGTGAGGACCAAAAAACATGAAGGTAACTCTCCACGTATCAAGATGAATAAGTGTTCCGGTGAAAGGATTTGTTAAATACGGAATGCCAGCACCGGCACCGATGGCAACAATCGCTGCCAAAGCATTTGTTGCCAAACGAACCATCGGATTGACATCCTTTTTATCGTCAAAGAGACCGACAACTATAAGGACAGTTGCTCCCGCAAGGATACCGATCATGAGTTTTGTCATTGGGATAAAGAAAAGAAGTGAAAGAGCAATGGCAATATAGAGCGCTAAGCCTCCGGCACGAGGGATGATGCCATGGTGCGTATGGGCAGGGTGGTAACGGGTTTTTGGGTCATCAACCAAACCAAATCGACGAGCCATGGGAATGATAACAGGAGTGATAAGAAATGTGAGGAGCGAGGCTATGACAAGCGGGAAAGTTAAATTCATATAGGTTTAGCTCACCAAAAAAAGAATATTACAGAGTGTGATGAAAGAAAGGACGCTCACGACAAGCGAAGTGAGCGCAAGCGTTTGAGTGAAAATAAGATACTCCCTCGTAATTGAGGTTGCAATGACAACATTGATGATATACCAGACTACGGATCCGAGAGGGAGTAAAAATAACCACAAAGGATTTCCGAGTTGATCAGCACCCCACGGACGTGAGTAAAAAATCGGTACCTCCGGCGGAAGGGTTCTCCACTTCACAAGAAGAATCGCAAGAGATGCAATGAAGAATACGAGAATCATTCTGTTGACCAAAGCAATAATCCAATTTGTAGAAAGGATTCGCCAGGTACGGTAGCTCGAAGAAGCTGCTTGCGATATGAGTATCGGTACGTTCATGGTTGACGAGTTGCGAGCACAGTCGTCGTTTGATACGCCATATCGTAGGAGCCGTTTTCATAGATAAGATATGCACGGATTGGATATGAAGGCAGATCGCGGGTTATTTGAGATTGTGACACGATTGCATCACCAACATACCAGGGGAATGGTGAATTGTCTGGATTGTAGAGAAAAACCCGGCTAGGATCTTTACTGTAGTAGATTGACTCAAAGAAAATAAGCGGACTTTGAGCTAGGATGACATCATCTTGGTCCATGAGGGTGTTTACTTCCATGATAGTTGCACGGATATTAAGCTTTTGGTGTTCTTTGGGATACCACGAATTGAATAAAAGCAACGCGAGTAAAAATAATGAGGTGATAGCAATTTGAAAAATCTTTGGTTTTATACGAGCAATCGCAAGTGCTACGAGAAATACTTCTGCAACTGTTACAGGGATAAGGTATCGGTTAACAAACAATGGTTTAAACAATGAAACACCGAGGACTATTGCAAGCGGGACAGTTGCCATAAGAATAAAGAAGAGATTGCGTGCCAAGAGAAACAGAGATACAAGAATGACGGAAAGAATTGCAGTGTAATTCCATAAATACCACGGTGTACCTTCGTATCCTATGAACATATTTCCAAGCACAGATTTAACCAAATGGAAATCAACGGGGGAATACCAGGAACTTTTGAGTCGACCCATTTCCATTGCGATTTTAATAAGCCATGGAGCTATCAGGAGAAATATGGCAATAAATGACTTTGTTGGCTGTTGGCTAAAGAACTTTTTCCGTTTTTTTAATGTTATGAGGTAGTGGAGACCGGTAACTACTGAAACAAAAATAAAGTACGTGTGCGTATAGAACCCGAGTACTGATGCAACCGCAAACCCCGTCCACTTTTTTTCCATATACATATACATAGACAGAGTAGTAAAGAACGTAAACCAGGCGTACGTTCTCACCTCAAAAGCATAATAGAGAAGCATGGGGTTGAGGAAAAAAAACAACGGGAGAACCCATGAAAGAAAGTGTTTCTTAAATAGCTTTTCCGCCCAAACAATTACTACACAGGTAGCTAAAGTAAATCCGAGAAGCGATAAACTGCGTATGGCAATTTCACTTGAGCCGAAAATCTTCATCCAGAAGTGAAGAAGGAGATAGTATACGGGTGGTTCAAAGGTTAATTTCGTAAATAAAAATTGAATAGGTTTCTGGGCAACAAGAACGGAGAATGCTTCATCCCGCCAAAGACTCTGAGTAAAGTAGAGGAGAGGGGTATGAGCAAGAAGCCAGTTAAACATATATATGTATTATATCTTTTCTGTCACCCGATATTCCAACCGTTTACCGAGCATAAGGCGGGTATGAGCGTCGAGTCCCGGGAGAGCTGACAGAACAAAGGAAATAAGAGGAAGAGTGATCCACTGGAGGTAGAGAAGGGGTAATTTCCACGCTGGGTACTCTTTAGGCTTTGGCGGTTTAATCCGCCAGTCGATAATAAATACAGCAATAAGAAAAACTGTCGAAAGCGTGAGAATGCCGGATGAAATACGAGAAAGGTTATGTCCAAGAACTGTGCGGGCAAACAAAGGATTAACAAGAGGCGGAATGGAACTTCCTATCGTGAGTAAAAACCAGTTTGCCGGCCAGAATATGTGGTGTTCGAGAAGTTGTAAAAGCCTTCTCATGCGGTCAAAAAATCGAATTTCTCCGTGGAGAATAACCTCCCGAATAACGTACGGTAAATCAGAAATCCCCCACGCCCATCGCTTTGCCTGCTCATATTGGTTAACGAGGGTTGGAAAGAAACCATGACTTTCTGCGGCATCAACCAATACCGGAAGAAAAAGTGGCACGGTAGAAACACGCGTGCCGAAGGTAAAGTACACTTTAAAAAACATGTGGTAATCCTCAGGGATAACGTCAACGGACCAATGACCAACCTTGACTGCAGTAAGTAGCGCGAGGGAATACGTGGAGAAATTAATAAGTTTTCCCCGTTGAGACAGAAGTGCGAGATTCCATATGCTGTTGAGGGTGTTGAGAAATCTGTTTGGAAGCGGGATTCGCCATATGTTGTTGTAAAAAAGGATAGCGCCTTGGTAGAAGTGGTAGGCGCGATCGGTATCTTTGAGAAACGTCCAGGAAAGGTAGGAGAAGTACTTGGGGTGAAGAAAAGCATCGGCATCACAGCTTGTTACCGTGACGAAATCAAGAGGAATATGCTTTTTTTTAAGATATTCGACGACCCGTTTACTCGCCCACGCCATATTGCTGGATTTTCCAGTGACCTCGCCGTTATGTAGGATATGTCGAGTAACGACAAAATGACCAAACACACTTTCAAACTCATGCTTCATAATAGCACCCACAGATGCTGCATTCGGGTCTTTGGCTTCTGTTGCCAGTACAATGATGAGCCGTTCTTTTGGGAAATCTTGACGACTAAGATTTTCAAGAGTCCGCCTGATAATATGGGGCGGTTCACGGTATTCCGGAATGATGATAATATGCCAGAGTTTGTCGAAATTGGGTAGCTGTTTTACTTGCCCTAGCCAATCAACAGTTTGGTGAGCGGACAGAGTGATAAACGACCTGGTTGCATAGTAAACAAGCGCAACTGATTTATAGAACCAATACACATCAAAGGTTATGATGAAATACGCAACGAGCGCCGGGTGCCAGAACGAAAGCCATAAGGGCATGGTTATGAGAAGCCATGAACTAATAGGCACAAAGATCTCGAGGATTCGTTGGGTTTTCCTTGGATAGCGCAAGAATATTTGGCGCATAGAATCAATCTAAATTATACCACGCGGACCCTTATCGGACATCGGGGAACCCAACCTTATCAGCTTTGCGGAAGACAAAGTAATAGAAAAATGCCTTGAAAATCCTCTGGATGAGACGTCCAAAACCTTCATGCCCCCGTCGTCCGGATGCCCAGACATAAAAATCCTGACGGAATATAATTTTACCAATTCGCATAAGTCTGCGTGCAATCTCGATATCCTCTGCGATTCGAAATTCTTCGGGGAATCCTCCGACAGACAGCGCTTTTTCTTTATAAAACGCCATATTTTGTCCTGTTGCCATCGGAATGCGCAGAATTGAAAAATAAACCATGTTGAGAACCGGCTGAAGAATATTTATATATATTTTATACCACCATGGTCCGTCGGGAACTCGAAATCCTCCAAATACACCAACTACTCCGGGTTTTTGGATATATGTTTCCATTCGTGTGAGCCAATCGGACGGGATATTCACATCAGCGTCAGTGAAAACAATGACTTCACTCTTTGCGGCCTTGAGTCCAACCTGACGACTATACCCAATCGTACTTTTCTTGACAGTTATGACTTTTGTACCGGAACGGAGTGCCACATCTTTTGTTGCATCTGTCGATGATGCATTGACGACGATAATCTCGTCAGGTGTTCTTGATAGTTTTTTGAGAGAGGCAAGTGTTTGAGGTAAATACTTTTCTTCGTTATAGGCGGGGATGACAACGGAGATGGTCATATGGTCAATTATATCCCAAATAGCTCTTGTGCGTTTTTCGTCGTTGCCTCTTCCACCTCACGTGGGGTGATTTTTTTAAGCTCGGCTATTTTTTTTGCAATAAGCGGAATATATTTGGGTTCGTTTCGGCTTCCGCGATGAGGAACTGGGGTGAGAAACGGAGCGTCCGTTTCCAAAAGAAGCATTGAAATCGGTATATGAGGAACAATCATCTCAAGATGTTTTGAATACGTGACGTTTCCATCAATCCCAACAAAAAATTTATGTTTTTGAGCATCGCGTAAATCTTGTAATCCTCCGGAAAAACAATGAATTACTCCTCTTGGGGTGTTGGGTAAGTTGTCCAATACGCCAAAGAAATCCTCATATGCATCGCGGCAGTGCATGATGGCAGGTAAATTATGTTCTAGTGCAAGTTTTAATTGAAGTTTGAATAACTGCTTCTGATTTTCTTTTCGACCTAATGCGTCGTGGCCTTTATACTGATGGTAATCCAATCCGCATTCACCGATTGCTACTATTGTTGTCATTCCGGGCTTGACCCGGAATCCATTGGGATCCCGGCTCGGTGGCCGGGATGACTTGACGAGTGACTCGAGCAGACTTACATCTTTAATCTCCTGCGCTTCATACGGGTGAAAACCAACGCTTGCAAAGATTACACCCGGGTGTTTTTTTGCAAGATCCACTACTAACCGGCAGGAAATCGGATCAACACCGGGATTAATAAATTTCTTGACCCCCGCTTTTTTTGCATTCCCAATCACCATCGCCTGATCTTCTTTATACTGCGGGAATGTGAGGTGACAGTGGGTGTCGATATACATAAGAATTCTACTTCGCTATCAAAAGATATAAGCCTACTATAGAAATTATAAATCCAAATAACTGTTTGAGTGAGAGTGTTTCTTTCAAAACAAATATACCCAAAACAACAGCAAGTAATACAATTCCGATTCTTACAAAAGGTACTCCTATCGATAAATTTGTGCCAAGCGAGAACATTTTTATAAAAAAAATCGACCCAAACCCAATCGAAATTCCTGCGATAGCGGGAAATATAAAACCTTCTCTTGAGGTTAGAATTTCTTTTCCAGACAACTTAGTTGAGATGAACCAAATGAGAGGAGGTAATGTAGAGAAAATATTTATAAGAAATGCGCCAAAAGCGTCATCAACTTTTCCAGCGGATTTCTTAATAAAGAAATCCATTAACGCATAGGAAAATATTGTCAGAATTGCAAAAAATATCCACATAGCGAGATTTTATCTCACTCTGTTTATGTAAGTCTCGGAAACAGAGCGGACTGTGTTTTGATCGTTGGGCCTTTGAATTGTGAAAGAATTTTTTGTGCTGTTTCGGGGAGAAAGGGCTGAAGCTCTATCGCGATGTTATTGATTTGATCAACAAGAAATATAAGTACCTCCTGCAATACCTTTCCAGTAAGATTCCATGGTTTTTCTTTTTCGATCCTATGATCAAGTGTTGTGATTTCAACCCAAATAAATTCTAGCGCCTTCTCAAATTGAAATTCTTTAAGATGCTCATCAATTTCAGTCGGTATCCTTTTATATTGTTTTACAGGAACAGTAATATTATTTGTTTCACATAATTTTGCTACACGAGCTACCAAGTTTCCCAAGCCATTCGCTAAATCGGCATTGTATAATTCTTTAAATCTTCTTTCTGAAAAATCTCCGTCACTTGTTGACGGAATTTCGCGCAGGAAATAGTAACGCAATGGGTCTGCGCCGTATTTTTTAATAAGTTCAAATGGATCAATGACATTGCCAAGAGTTTTGCTCATTTTTTGACCATTTACGGTAAAGTAGCCGTGAACGAATAATGATTTCGGAAGAGATAATTTTGCCGACAGTAAGAATGCCGGCCAATAAACCGCGTGAAACCGGATAATCCCTTTGCCAATGACATGGACGTCAGCCGGCCACCATTTGGAATACTTTTCTTCATCCCATCCAAATCCCACACCGCTTTGATAAATGTTTAATGCATCAAACCAAACATACATACGCTGTGTATCATCGCCCGGGACCGGCACACCCCAGTTTTTTGCTCGGGCATTTGTTCGAGATATACTTATATCTTGGAGGGGCTGTTTAAGAAACGACAAAACTTCGTTTTTGCGAAAGTCGGGGATTATTTTAAGAGAATCTGATGAAATAAGATCAATAAGTTGTTTTTGAAAGTTCGATAATCGGAAAAAATAATTTTCTTCGGAAACTTTATCGAGTTTTTTCCCTGGATGTTCAACGCACTCACCATTTTCATTGAGTTCCTCTGTCGTATAAAAAGTTTCGCATCCTACACAGTAAAGTCCTTCATATGATTTTTTATAAATATCATTTTTACAAAGATCCCATAATTTTTGACTGGATGGAAAATGATGGGTTTGGTCACTTCCTTTTTGCCAAATGTCGAATTGACATCCGAGTTCTTTGGTCAATTCGAAAAACTTTTGAGTATTCCCGTCGATAAATTGTTGAACAGCAACCCCTGCTTTTTGGGCCGCCTGCACATTTTTGACAGCATTCTCATCACCACCCGATAAAAGCAGCACCTCATCTCCTAAAAGCTTGTGATACCGGGCTATAACATCCCCCTGCACGAATTCAAGAGCGTGGCCTATGTGTGGTGGGGCGTTGACGTATGGAATGGCGCAAGTGATATAGAATTTCATGAATTGATTCTACCGTTTCCGTATGGAGAGCTCAAGGCGAAAAAACAAACGAGTCAAGTTCAAAGGTTCCGTAATGGTTCTGAATAGAAAATAACTGAGGCGTTGCACGATACGTATCTAGTTTGCTCTGAATTTCAGCAGGAAGTGTAATCTCCTCGTTGTCAACCAATTGAACAAATTGTCTAAATTGATCTTTCGCTAATACTTCTCCAACGCAGATGTATTTTTTGCTTATTCTAATCTCTTCGGGAAGTTCACCTATGACCTCAGGATCATTAATGATTGCCAGAACATCTCCTTCTCGCGAAGTTTCTTCTAGAAATCCTTCAAGCAGCTTTAATGTTGCCTGATCATCCTCACCGTAGAAGCATGTTAGGCTTTTATTTCCGTCTTCGGCGGTTTTGTACCGTAGGGCAGATTTGTCGGGTTGTTTCTTTCCTTCCTCAGATAATTTTTCATTATAGTCATGGATTACTAAGTTAAAAGTATGTGTATATTCTTGTTGTCTATGGGGGTCAGTCATGAGCTCTACTGGGAACCCACTTTTTTTTGATATCTGAGCAATGAGTCCCGTGACTATGCCATCTACATGCCTCGCATGCATGTGCCTGTTCTTCGCGTAAAGATCTCCTTCGTTTTTTGTTCCGTAGATAGCATCGGTTTCTCCTGCAACACTACCAGTTACAGCTCTTTTTATATTCGTAACAGCTACCAATGGAATTGCACGTTTTATTCCTCTTTGGCTTAGAAGAAAATTGGCTTTTGTGTTGGCATTTCGGGATTCAGCGTCAGACATATCTTCATACAACCTGGAAAATGTTCCGCTTCTGCGTGAAAGAAACACATCAGACCCCTTCGATACTTCTGCAAACATACACAGAGCGTTTTCAAGACTGGCTTTATTGAGTACATCCGCACGGGTCCACATATTCTTTGTTTTCAGCCAAAAAGGATTTATTTTAGGGGAGATTGCTCTAGCCTCATCCCAAAAAGTAATTACCTCTATCCCAATGTCATGAAACATTTTTATGAGCGTTTCGATGGAAGGATCAGATTTACCCACGAGTATATGCACGTTTGGTCCAATAAGGTAATTTAAATTAGCTTCTCCCGCCTCTATTGCATTGCGCGCCGCATTAACCCTGTTTACTCGATTTATAAGCTGCTCAGTGCGTCTTTCTGTTATTTTAGTGACTGTCGAAACTGCTAACGTTGGAATTGCAAGGACTATTGCAGCTGTCGCGGCAGTCGAGAGAGTAGCTAAAGGATCAGTACCCTTCTCAACATCGGCAAATGACCACGCGATTGCATTGTTGTACAAAATTCGAAACGAATCCCAATTCAGAGCTGCTTCGCGAATAATACCCAACCCGGTGCCAATGGCAACGGATATCGTGCTTACTTTCCCCCAAAAACTTCCCCACGTTATGTCACCTACATTTTTCAAAAATGTTTTTACAGACCATGGTTTTTTTATTCCGTCTTGGGACAAATTTTCGTACAGTGCTTTCACAGGATCGCCGTCTTCTATGCCTAACCCCGCGAGTGCTTTATTGAGGCCAGTTTCGGCTCTGTGCTCCATTATATTGAGCGTTCTGAGCAACGAGCTTCGACTATCGGGAGTAATAGGTAATTCTCTATGTTCTTTCCTTGCGTCAGCCATAGCTTATTGTGTTTTTTGTAATTCAAGCGAGAGCTGTCTGATTTCTGAATGAATTTTATCTGCAAGGTGAGGAATTCTTTTATATGCAAAATCAAAGAAGAGTTTTGGATCATTTTTTTTGACAACCTCTTTGAACGCAAAAACATCTTCTTTTCCCAGGTTTTTGAGGATCATAGTTTTTATGCGAAGCAAGACAACTCTATTGATGGTTTCAAAAATTTTGTCTTCACTTACATCTGTGACCTTCGCGCTCCCATACAAAACGGTGTTAATTTTCATGTTTTTAACCTCTTAAACAGGACATGAAAAGATAATACCATATTTTGTTAGGTTTGTAACTATAGGCTATCTATCTTTCGGAAGTGAGAGCTCAAGGGAGTGGTGACAAGGATATGGATACTTTGGTACCGAAAACTTTTGCCAAGCGTTTGAGAAATGAGAGGGATGGAACTGTTTTGGCGTTCTCCAGCCGAGAAATGACCGACTGGCGGGTTTTTAGCCGTTGCGCAAGTTGTTTTTGGGTAAGTTTATGTTTGATGCGCTTTGTGATTACTTCGCGGGCAATACGATATTCCAGCGCAGAGTCACGAAGTGCGGCGCGGAATGCGGAATCTTTAAGAAGTTGTTTTTTGTGTGTTGCCCAGTTCATAAAAACTCCTTTTGGTTTTAAAATATCACAATATTGCGATATCGTCAAGACTCCGTTTTATAGTATTCAATTTTCCAATTTTGAGCCATATTATTATCGCTTCCTTAAAGACAGCTCAAGAGAAATGAGGGAGGCGAGAAGAAGGACGATATAGATCGGATGATGAAGGTCGAGGTATCGGAGAATGAGAAAGATGGTAAGAGTGAAAGATAGTAAGAGAGAAAGACGGGTGTTGTTTAAAATAAAAAAAGACAGGAAGAGAGAAGACAGGAAGACGGTAAGATAAAAGACGATAAGATACACTAATTTGTCAGGGGGAAATGAATTTATAAACCAGGCAAGCGTGACGAAACCAAAAACTCCGAGAATAAGATGCGTAATGTTTCGATCTTTCCGTCTCATATTACCAACTTCCCCCTCCGCCGCCACCCCCACCTCCACCGGAAGATCCGCCAGAAAAACCCGATGAAAAGCCAGACGAAGATCGGGTCGGAGTGGCAGCTGATCGAACAGCAGAAAGTGAGGAGTTGAGAGAATTCACAAATACAGAACTATTGAATGTTCCGTAACTGGTTGAAGAATACCAATCGATAGGCTGCATTGCGATATCTTCGAATCGTTTTGCCCAAATTCGTTCGACATTGAATGCAATTGCATAGGGGAGTAGTTTTTCAAACATGAGTTGATTTTTTGCCTGATGAGTTAGTTTCTTTTCCTGGCTAACCAGAAAGTTTCGCAAGGACCGGGCGACAGCAGCCTGTTGACTTCCGTATGGAGTTTTAACCGGCATCCCCGTTCCGAAAATAAGACTACTCAAAAAGAGAGGAACATTAAATGTCATGAGAGACAGGACGCGGATAATTTCGTAAAACGAACGGATTTTTTGCGGATTTTTCGGGAAAAATCCTTCAGTAACAAAACTTTCATACAAACTCTCTTTTATTTTTTCTATATCTGAAGCAAGTTTTAATTCTTTGACATGAACAATATCGGTGGTAAATATTTTTTCCAGAAGAAGTGACTCAAAAGGCATTAAAGATGAATCATTTTTAAATTCTTTTTGTTTTGAAAGAGTGAAATCATTCTTTTTATTTTCAATAATCTTGAGATACTCCCGTCGGGCAAGGTCGACAATAGTTGCACAGATGTCATCAAGATCGACGCGCTCGTCGATCAATGCACCGGTTTCTCCTGGGGTAAGCGACCGCAAAGACCGGGTTTTAGGTGCGTCAAACCAGGCTTTGGTTTCTCCTATTGCCGGTCGTGGATCACGGCCATACTTCCACCATTTGATAGGAAGAGAGATGGGGTAGACGATGTACCACAATGACGCTACGAGAATGCCCAATCCGGTAAGTAATGGTGAGGGGCCGTATGGTTTTGGTTCGAGGACTGCTACAATTCCTTTTGGAAAACCAACGACAATCGTTAACCCTTCATCGGGAGATAATGCGGCATTGGTAGATACGTGAACTTGCGCATCACGTGTCGTGACATCGCAGTTTTGTGCTGTATTTCCGATAGGACCAGTGAAGCATTCTGCTCGGATATCTTGTTTTAGTATATCTTCCGGTAGATTAATAGTTACACCTGCAGCATTTATTGATACAGGCCAGTCATTGCCCGTAACGTTCCAATAGAGTTCATCGTGGTCAGAAAAATAGGTTAGAGCTCCGATAACCGTATAGCCAATTGTGTACGAATGAGTTCCCGTAATAGTTTTATTCGGATCGCCAATTTTGAGTGTCATTGATGAGTCTTCAAACGATTTCGAAAATTGATCGGATACTGAAATATTTGTAAAATCGAGTTTAAATTTCTTGTTGTCTTGATTTGTTTTTACAAACGGAATGGTTCGGAATATTCCATGCCGACTTTCTTGTCCAAAATCGTAATCAATTGTTTCAGAAACATCGATTAATCCGTTGGCCTCTATTGTTATGTTGGTATCAAACGACTGAATCTCTTCAGCAAGACTAATGCGAGGATAGAAAAAGGGGAAGAGGAGAAGCATGATGACGAAATACCATTTCATTTACTGCAAGTATCGAGCGATATTTTCGTTGTGTTCTTCAATCGTTGCCGCATAGTGAACATTGCCGTCGTTATCATGAAGGTAAAACCAAAAGGCTGATTCCTGCGGGTATATGACTGCCTTCAATGAAGCCAACCCGGGACTACTTATGGGTCTGGGCGGCAATCCGGGGTTGAGGTAGGTATTAAATGCTGATCGGATTTTTTTGTCTTCCGTTGTCAGACTTTTTTTCCACCAACTTTTTTCTGTAGCCTGATACCCAAGGGCGTACTGAAGTGTTGCATCAGCTTGGAGCGGCCAGTCAGCGTTGAGACGTTTGAGAAGTATGCCTGCAATCACCGGTCTATCTTCACTTGTCCGACCCTCCCTTTCAACAATGGAGGCTAAAATTATTACCTCTTCAACCGTTAATCCCTGTTTTTGCGCATCTACCTTCATTTGTTCAGTTATTTTTTGATCAAAGGTACTGCGGAATATGTTGGCAATTGCAGCGGCTGATGCGTCGCGCGGGATAAGGTACGTATCCGGGAACATGTATCCTTCTTGTGCGACTTTGAGAAATTCTCCTTCCGGAATATCGAGATCTTTTGCCAGTTGATTGGCAATCTCCTCATTGCGCCATCCCTCAAGAGTCGTTACCCATACATCAAGGTAGCCGTGCGTCAACTCAGATGCGATTTCGTCTGCACCCAAAGCACGGTTGAGACGGAAATCACCTGCCTGAAGGGATTTTTCCAACCCCATGATTTTAACGAGTACGAAAAATGCAGTAGAACTTCGGATGAGATTTTGGTTTGCTAAATTTGCTGCAATAGTACGAACACCATCCCCCTGTCGCACGACAAACATTATGGGTTTCGGATCAAGTGGTGCAACAGGAGACGTTCCGTCAATCCACCACAACCACGAACCAAGGAGAAGAAGAATCAGGACCACAAAAAAAATAATGACTCTTTTTGGAACGGTATTATTTGATTTCATTAAGACTTGCCCTTCGGTATGTATTCGAAGCGGCATCATACATGTAAATGCGATTACATTGACAGTCAACTCGCACCAATCCCTTGCCCTTTTTTTGCGGAAGCTCCCTTCCGCAACCGACACAACGGCCTTGAGACAGTAGCCATGCTTGAACTGGTGAAATAATATTTTTAAACATACCAGGGAGTGAAATTTCGACCTTTGCTTTTTACGCTTTCGAAATTTCAGTATCCTTTCTGTTAAGTAATTATCTTTATACTTCCAGGTAGACTTGAATTTCGAGCAAAGAATAAAAGCGTGTCGAAATTCTACTCCCTGGCATATTATTCTATTGTGTACACCGGTATATTTTTAAGTGTTTCTACAGCTTCTTTTAGTCTCCACTTGTCTGAACTATAAAGCGAGGTAAGTATATCACCTTTGTCCACAGACTCTTCAAGTTTTCGATTAAGGTACATCCCGGCTTTTTTATCCGTCGGGCATCCTAAAATGCGACAAATGACAGTTATCTGTTTATTGTTGATTGAAATGACTCTCCCGCGACGATGCGATTTAAGTTCGTAACGTTCTTTTCCGGGTAAGAGTTGACCACTTTGAACATGACTGTCTCCTCCCTGCGCTTTTATAATTTCCTGCATTTTCTTAAGAGCACTACCTGAAGTAAGCATTTCTTTTGCCACATCTTCAGCATTAATAGCTTTCTTTTTCTTTGACTGGGAATAGCATAATTCCAAAAGTTTTCCGGCAAGCCGCAGTGCTTTTGCCTCGAGTCCAAGCGGGCGGTCAGGGGACTGTTCAAGAACCTGGAATACATCGCGTGCTTCAAGAATAGGACCCACCCCGCGTCCTGCTGATTGCCGCGATTCATTAACGTCAAAAACGACTTTGATGCCGAATTTCTTTGCAAGGAATGTGAATTTTTTTACGATGACATCGGCATCTTTAAAGTGCTGAATTTTCATAGTCGGTCCGACCGGAATATCGAGGACAAGATGCGTTGCTCCCGAAGCAACCTTTTTGGCCATGATAGATACGATAATTTTGTCAAATGATTCGAAGGCAAGTGGCTGTTCAACCTGGATGAGAATATCATCAGCAGGAGCAAGTCCTAAATGTCCCCCCCAAACAATACACCCGCCCGTCCTTCCGACGAGTCGTTCAATTTGTTTCGGCGTAAACGTTACAGGAGCGACAACTTCCATCGTATCAGCAGTTCCGGCAGGTGAAGTAATTGCCCGCGAGGAGGTTTTCGGGATTTGAAAGCCGGCAGCCGCAACAATAGGGACGAGTATCATGGTCGTTCGGGTACCGGCAACTCCACCAGTTGAATGCTTGTCTGCAACTATGCCGCGTAAATGAAGTCGGGGTCCGGTTGCAACCATAGCACGAGTCAGGTGATAGAGTTCTTCATTGCTAAATCCTTCCTTAAATCCTGCAGCGGCAAAGTACGTGGTGAGTACAGGGGAGAGCTTTCTATTGGCAATTTCATCCATAATGGAAAAAATTTCATTGTAGGAGAGAGATTTCCCTACAAGCTTCTTTTTGATTGCTTCTATAGCAGCCTGTTGGCGGGTATCTTGAGTCATATTTTTTTGAGTTTTGCTTTCACATTTAGGCGTTGCCAATATGTGCCGGGGGGGACACAGGTAATGAGGGTAATGTAGGAGTCATCGAATCGCTGTTCCAAAGGAGAAAGATCATTTGGTTTTGTAATAGTCATGTCAAAGATAACATATCGGTACGTAATGCCGTCGTAGGTGACAAGTATTTCATCATCAATCTCGAGTGTGGGAAGAGTTGAGAATATAGTTGCGTAGTCTTTAGGATTGAAAAATTGGGGAAGTGTCGAGTGCCCAAAAATAACAGCAGTGCCGTACTGTCCGGGGAGCCCTGTTCCTCCGTAATGAATGAGACTCTTTTTAAGATCATCACCGGCGATAATTACGGTAGCATTAACAATGTTTAATTTAGGAATGCTAATCTGGTAGCTATTGACCGGAGCGACCATTTTTTTTTGGGGTTTTGTAGGAAACCATGTGTTGGGATCAGTGTAGTCGAGCGATTCGCCTAAAACGACACTGCTTTTCTGAGAGAGAGGTGAAATGGTGACCCCTAAGAGTGGTTGTTGGAGGAAAACAAATGATGCGATAGGCCAGATAGTCCAGAGAATGATGAAACTTCCTGCAGCCATAAGCGACCACGGGAGTAGCCCGAGTTTTTTCACTCGTCGCTTCTTGGGTTCTGCCTTAACATATTGGTACTGTGGCATGGTTACTTCTCTAAATTTTTTGTGCAGAGATAGTGACAGATATATTGTTTCGATTTATAGGGAGTCGATTGGGGAATACTGCCCACCGAAAACGAAATTCGGCTCCTGCAACACCTCCTGTTGTCTTTAAGTATTCCTGCGCTTTCGTGACGCTTTTACCGGCAACTCCCTTTCGAATAGCATCACTATCTAAAGAGGGGAGCGCTGATCCGCGGACATGAGTTGTCACAGTAGTAGTTCCGTCCTTTTTTACCTGTACTCCCTTCACCTCTATGTCCGTACTGTTATTATCAAAAGCATACCCCGGCATAAGTTGTGATGAGACCCGATCGGTAAATAACGCTACAACATCCGTTTCGCTGTAGGAAATTCCTGAAACGGTAATTGTAATTTTGCCGGCTAACTCTTTTGCCTCCTGATCCAACTCCTGTGTAAATGTTTTTTCTGTCACCGATGTTTTGAGAGTCGCATCAATCAGTTTTTCACCTCCTGAAATACTTGTTGCCAATTTTTCTTTTGTTTGTTGAAGTAACTCCTCGGTAAGTTGGGTAACGAGTGCATCGTAGTCACTTCGTGTGACGACTGTTACTTCACGGCTTGTACCTCCGGCAAACTTCTCGTCGTTTCGTGCAATCGCAATACTTGTTCCAATTTCCGAAAATGTGAAATCAGTTCCGGCAGGAAGATTTCCTTCCGGACCAATTTCTTTCGCCGTAACGCTACCCGTTGCTTTTCCAAAAGTAATGGATCCTATACTTTCAGCAGCTTCGACAACCTCGACGTCTGCATCAAGTGTAAATTGTATTCCTGAAGCAGCAAGGATAGAGCCTTTTTTAAATGTTCTGCTGTTTAAACTTTTGTTATAAATCGTTATACCACCTTTAGCCGGATCACCGATTTTCTTTGTTCCGGAAACCGGAATTGTTTTTTCTCCCGACAATGAATCTTCACGAGTATGTCCCGGAATAATACTTGTTTGACTGTCTGCGACCGTCGATTTTGGATCAACCGTCATTGGCAATGTTGTTTCAAGTGTTTGGGGGAGAACAAGAACGGTAACCGTTGCTTTAGGCAGTATCCAAACGAACAAACCTAAAATAATTAAAAGAAGAATTCCCGTGAGCCCAATATACATTCCGTTACCTTGGATAGGGAATGAGGGAAGGGATGGAAGTTTTGGCAATGAAAATTTTTGCTTTGGTTTTTCTTCTGGCTGCGTTCTTTCCAGAACGTCTTCATTTGCAAACCCAAGAGTTTCCGGTTCAACAATCTCAATGTTTTGCTGCGACTCCCGCGGTTCGGGTTTAGTTTCGACCGGCTCCTCCCGGAGAGCTGTTGTCATTTCACTTGCACCCGCAAGAGATACGGATTCTACGATGGAACTAATTGGTATATGGTCGAACTTCGGAAAGTGAAGGAAATTTGCTTTTGTCGGCCAGGGGTGACGCATTAAATCAGCTTTATTTTCTTCAATAAGATCATCGGAGGCACCATAGAGGATTATACGAGAAGGCAATACCTCAAGTTCTTTAAATTGTTTCAACACGTGTTCAATTGAGGTTGGAAGATTATCACCGCGATCAATAGTCTCTTGTCCTATAAGCAGGCCGACCTTATACACAGAAATAACGACACGATGATCACTAAATCCTAAAAGAATAACACTTGGCGGGACTCCTTCCGTTTTTTTCAACGAATACACAATTGCCGCCGGTACAGAGACAAATCCCATGGGTGTAAGATCCAGGACCTGTGTGAGTTGTTTCATCTGGGTTCGAACGTCGGGGTTAATATCGCCGTCATTGGTTAAATATTCAATAGGTAAACCCAGCACGACTTTCCGGATTTGTGCATTTTCATCAAGTTTTTCCTCAAGCGCTGCAATGGTACGATCAGCAGCTTTTGTTCTGTCTTCCCAATTGTCGTTCTCTAAGGTTTCGCGTGAGAATCCAATCGCAATAGGATTATTTGAAGCGTCCATATGCCAGCCGGCAGCGATAACACCGTCCGGCAAGAGAATGAGGGAGAGAAAGACTTCAGTCACCTGTTTTGGTCGAAAGAGACTCTGGATTGGGTTTGGAAGTTTCATCGGTGGATATCCCGGCGTAGATCCGTCGAATACCTGCGCCAGCAGATTCCTCTTTCATTATTGTAAAGCGCCCTATGGCACCTGTAAAGGAAACGTGAGGACCCCCGCAGAATTCCGCAGAAAAATACTCCTCCTTCGGCCCGCCTGCCGGCGAGGCAGGTCCGACAAAGTAGACACTAACCCGATCCGGGTACTTATGGCCAAACTCCATTTGTGCGCCTATTTTTTCTGCTTCTTCACGTGTCATTTCCACTCGGCTTACTTTTAAATTTTCTTTTATTTTTTCATTGACTAATGTTTCAATTTTCTTTATTTCTTCTGGAGTGAGTTTTCTTTCAAAATTGAAATCCATACGCAGACGTTCTGCAGTGATATTGCTTCCGCGCTGTTTTATGCTCGGATCGACGATCTTTTGAAGGGAAGCAAGAAGGAGGTGATGGGTGGTGTGAAGTTTTACTGTCTGTTCACTTTGGTCAGCAAGCCCGCCCTTAAACATTCCAGCAGCCGCCGTTCGCGAAAGATTTTGATGGGTTTTGAATTTTTCTTCAAAGTCATACTTATCAAAATTCAATCCTTTTTGTTTAAAAAGCTCTTGAATGATTTCAGGTGGAAATCCATACGTTTGAAAAAGGTCAAACGGGGGAACGTTTCCGACCATTTTCATTCCTTTTTCAAGAACGGCATCAAACCTAGTCAGTTCATCTGAAAATATTTTTGAGATCTGCTCTGATGAAGGCAAACCGTAAAACTGAATGAACTCGTTTAGCACTTGTAATGTAGCCTTGGAATGAACTGCTGCACGTCGAATTAACCTCCGTAAAATATATCCCTGCGTTTTGTTTGAGGGGAGGACGCCTGCGTCGATGATAAACATCGCAGCCCGAACATGATCCAAAACTACCCGAACGTTTTTCTTGTCTTCTTTCAGAAGTTTCTTTGCGCCGAAAAAAATATCAATATTAAATACATCCGGATCATTGTTTGTTGCTGCTGTTAATCGTTCCAATCCGCCGCCGAAATCCACATTTTTATTCGGTAATTCAACAATACTTCCGTCCTTCTGTTTCTGATATTGCATGAAAACGGAATTTGCGATTTCCAAAAATCTTCCGCAATTACAGTTTGGGTGACACCCATCATGTATCGGTTTTTCGAAATCAAAAAATACTTCACTATCCGGTCCTCCGGGTTCACCCGCCGGCATCTTGTCAGGCTCTCCGGACCTACTCCACCAGTTCTTATCGACTCCGTAATAAAATAATCGACTATCCGGAATGCCTAATTTTTTCCAAATACCCGCAGACTCTTCATCTTTAGGAACGTCTTTATTTCCCTCAAAAACAGATACATATAGTTTTTCTTTTGGAAGATGTAATTCTTTTGTCAGAAATTCCCAAATCCATGGAAGCTGTTCTTTTTTGAAATAATCACCGAACGACCAATTTCCAAGCATTTCAAAAAACGTGGTGTGTCGATTGTCACCGACTTCTTCAATATCACCTGCTCGAAATGATTTTTGACTGTTCACCAGCCGTTTTCCTAATGGATGCGACTCTCCCAGGAGGTAGGGGACGAGCGGCTGCATACCGGAACTCGTAAAAAGGGTAGTAGAGTCATTCTCAGGAACCAGTGGAGCAGACGGAATCTCCACATGCCCCCTTGCCTTAAAAAACTCAATGTATTTTCGTCGGACATCAGAAGATTTCATGATTACGTATTATAAACGAGATAGAGGAAAGAAGTAATAGATGTTACCATGTTTCGAAACATGGTAACATATTTCTAGCTATGCTAGAAAGGTTTTTGATTTGCGATTCTTGCTTCCCAACGACGTTTTCTCCAACCCCGTAAATCTCGTCCAAACTGAGGAAGCATATTTGCTAATGCGGCGTCGATTTTTTCAATGAGAGCTTTTAGTTCCTCTTTTCGTAAGATCGATCCGATGACAGACTGATAGCCTCCGTGACCTTTTTGCAATACGAGACTGATTTTACTCACTGTCCCTAGGCTTACTTTAAGCCATCGAGAAATAGTTCTCTGATCATATTTTTTGAGAAGAAGAAGGGCAATCGACAATCGTTTAGCAATCATCAGTCGTTCGGTTGGAGAAAGGAGATCATCAAGGAGTCTTGATACAGTGCTTTTTGATGTTGCCGCCGCCACACTTTCCATCAACACTTCGTATACTCGTTGTTCTACCTCTTTTCGTAGTGGAATTCTCGATACTTGTGTCATACTTCTATGTTACCATGTTTCGAAACAAGATAACATAATCTTTTTTGCGCATTTTAAGTCATCTTTAAGTATAATGAGGGATATGAATTGGTGCTTTGCAATTATTAACAATAAACTGGCTGAGGTTTATTTCAAAAGAAAAGGAACAAACGTAACGTTCATTGGACATTGCTATGTTGATGCAGCGGAATATAAAACTCAGAGTGAACAAAAGGCAATAAAGGAAGATATCACAAAAGTAAGATTAAGGTATAGTAAAGGAAAGTATAATCCAATAAAACATTAAATATGCAAATCGTAAAGAAGAATCAAGCAAATCAAGTCAATGCCTCTTTCTCTACAGCAATTTATGAATATCTCATGGACAATGAGGACATAAGTGGTGCTATTGCAGATATAAACGGGAGATATCCGGAAAAAGGATTTGTGAGAAACGAAGTGTTTAAAGAGTTGGTGTATGTGCTTTCTGGAACAGGGAAAGTAGAAGTAGACGGAAAAGAATTTCGATTCTCTCAAGGAGATACTCTCCTTATCCTTCCGGGCGAAAAGTACTTCTGGGAAGGAAATTTTCGTATATTTATGGCCACCGCACCCAAATTTGATCCAAATCGCCATAAAATAATATGAAATTATGGCTTGATAGACCGGATATCAAAGGGTCATTAAAAGACTTTCTTCGATTGGTTACAGAAGAATTTCAACTAGGAACAATTCAAAAGTTTTCGAGATTCCCGATTGGTTATCAAGAGTTAAACATCAAACTGCATACATCGCAGGGAATCTTCGTCGTCAAAATTTTCTCCAGGGAAAAATCTTTATCCCGCGTGAAGGAAAATGTCGAAGGCTATATTGAATTTGCAAAACTTGGTGTTCCGACACCGAAACTTCGAGTGACTAAAGATAATGAATATATTTTCCTTACAAAAGGAAAAACTCAAGAAGTCTACACCTGTGTCATGGAATTTTTTAAGGGTAAATCATTCCTTAAACTTCCGATTAAAAATCAAGATATTATGACAATTAGCCGCTTTATGGCACTCATGCATCGATCAGCACTTAAGCCTGCGCATTATAACGACACGTTGGGGATTGTAAATTTTAAAGACGTGTTCGATAAACAAGAAAATATATTGCCACAAGATGAAAGAAAAGAAATGAGACAAATTCTTGAAGAGTTCCAGGTAATTAATTTTTCAAAATTTCATCACAGCGTTATTCATGGAACACTCGAACGAGAGAATGTTTTGAAGGATATGCATGGAAATTACTGTGTTCTCGATTTGGGGTGCATGGACTATAATGCTTCTGTTATTGATACAGCGACATTTCTGGCAAATTTTACGATTGACATGGGTTTAGAAGAAACTGTGTTAGCTATTAAGGATGTAGTTGAAGAATATAAAAAGTTTCATTATTTTTCTAGAGAGGAACAAAGAGTGTTGCCTGTTTTAGTCAAAACACAATACGCTATTCTGGTTATCGGAATGACGCATGCCATCAAAGCCGAGAATGATACGAGCAGGCAAACAAGAAATTGGTTAGAATTTGGTAAAGCCGGGTTAAAAAAATTTCAAAAGATACGTTAATTTTTGATATACTCTCAAACCATGTTGCCCTCATATTTCGTAATTGCTGCAGTTATTATTGGATCGGTAGGCGGCTTGTGGTATCTCATTAGTACGATCAGAGGGAATGTCAAACCGAATCGCGTTTCGTTTCTTCTCTGGTCAATTCCTCCGCTCATTGCCTTTGCAGCTGAAATTCAAAAGGGAGTAGGGATACAGTCGCTTATGACATTCATTGTCGGATTTATTCCACTCATGATATTTTTAGCATCCTTTGTAAATAAAAAAGCAGAATGGAAATTAACGAAATTTGATTTTTTGTGCGGCGCATTTTCCTTACTTGGTCTTATTCTTTGGTTTGTAACAAAAGAAGGAAATATCGCAATTTTACTAAGCATAGCAGCAGATGGCTTGGCTGCGGTGCCCACGATAGTGAAAGCCTATCGTTATCCCGAAACAGAAATTGCCTGGCCGTGGCTCGCTGACTCAATAAATGGCTTGCTCACCCTTCTAACAGTTACAGATTGGACACTCGCGTATTACGGTTTTCCTTTATATGTTTTCTTCGCCAATCTTATTATTTATGTCTTTTCTCAGTTTAACATTGGGAAAAAGTTTGCTGCTTATGTCTAATATAATTCTCGTTTATATAACCTGCGAAGACAGAGAGGAGGCGGAGAGGATTGGGAGAGAGCTTCTCAAAAAGCGACTGGTGGCATGTGTCAACATTATTAATAATGTTCACTCGATGTATCTATGGCCGCCTAAGAAGGGAAGAATTGAAGAAGCAAATGAGGTAATACTCCTTTGTAAGACGCTTGAGTCAAAATGGAAGAAAGTCGAAAAAGAAGTTACTAAAATTCACTCCTACTCAACCCCCGAAATCGCTGCAATTCCTTTTATACACATGAATAAAAAATATTCCGATTGGCTCAAAGAAGAACTTATTTAATCCCCCTCGTAACGACAAATCTGCCTCCATTTGCTACAATAAGCCTCCGTTATGCCAGAATCACCTGAAAGCAGACCGATGACATTTGGCGGAAAGACTATAGAAGTTAAGAAAGGTACGCGATTACACATTTTGGCTCACGGAGTATGTATATGAACAATAGGAAAAGTTACAACAATAAATCCACTAAGTCTTATTTGTGAAATATGCAACAACAAGAGAGTCATTTATGATCCGAATCTTGCTCCTCCGGAACCACCCTTGACAAGGGGTAAAAGCGCGGTATAATGGGTAGTAATTGAATAGCCAACAAAGGCGAACGTTCATTGTTCGCTTGTTTTTGTTGTTCACTAATTGAACTAATATCTGATGGCAAAAGACGATATCTCTCCCAAACGGCAGTACTGGGGTAAGGAGTATACGAATCTTCCACCCCTCGATCTTACCCTGGTACAGCGGGAATCGTACCAGTGGTTTTTGGAAACCGGCATTCGTGAGCTTCTCAATGAAGTTTCTCCTATTTCAGACTTTACGGGCAAAAACTGGGAACTGTCATTTTTTGACTACTACTTCAGTCGTCCAAGATTGACACCTGCTCTTGCCAAGGAAAAAGGTTTGACCTACGACATGCCTCTTAAGGTGACAACCACGCTTACCAATAAACAGTCCGGTCACCGCATGACACAAGAGGTATTTTTAGGTGACATTCCGGCACAGACCCAGAACGGAACGTTTATTATTAACGGCATTGAGCGATGCGTCGTCAATCAAATTGTCCGCTCGCCAGGTATCTACTTTACAGGTTCTGTCGATCCTGTAACAGGAAGAACGCTGTATGGCGCTGAAATTCGACCAATGCACGGAAGTTGGCTGGAATTTATTGCCACACGAAATGATGTTTTGATGGTGCGGATTGACAGACGACGCAAGTTTGTTGCCTCAACACTCCTTCGTGCATTGGGCATAAGTACTAACGAAGAAATTAAAAAGCAGTTTGCTGACGTTGAAACTCCAGACCACCGCTACATTGACGCAACCCTCGAAAAAGACCCTACCACAAATCAAACAGAAGCTGTCCTCGAACTTTACAGAAAGCTTAGACCAGGAGAACCGATTGTTCTTGATAATGCTCAGGAACTTTTACGAACGATGTTTTTTGACTACAGACGGTACAGCATTGAGCGAGTCGGTCGGTATAAAATGAATAAAAAACTCGGACTTAACGTTGCCAATAATAGAGAGCACTGGGTATTGACGAAAGACGACGTTATAGGAGCGATAAAATACCTTATCAGTTTAGGTAACGGAAAAGGTGATCTTGATGACATTGATCATCTAGGAAACCGTAGGGTTCGAAGAGTGGGCGAGTTGGTTGCAACGAGTGCATTTCGTGTCGGTCTTCTCCGACTCGAGCGATCAGTCCGTGAAAAAATGAGTCTTGCAGGTCCAGCGGCTGAAGATTTGACGCCGACACAGCTGGTTAATGCCCGACCAATCATTGCAGCAATCAATGATTTTTTCCGAACAAGCCAACTTTCAACTATATTGGATCAAACCAATCCTTTGGCAGAAACAGATAATCTTAGAAGGCTCACTGTCATGGGTGTCGGCGGCATTTCCCGTGAGCGCGCGAGCTTTTCCATTCGTGACATTAACTCCAGTCAATACGGGAGAATTTGTCCTGTTCGAAGCCCGGAAGGACCTAATATAGGACTCGTTACCTACATGTCACTCTATGCTCGGGTCAATCAATATGGTTTTTTGGAAACACCATACCGAAAAGTGGAAAAAACAAGTCGTGGCGGAAAACCCGTCATGCGGGTTACCAATGAAATCGTATATCTGGATGCAAGCGACGAACAGCACCACTATATTACAGAGGCAGGGATAAATCTTGATGAAGCAGGAAATATTACAAGCGAGCGCGTACCGGTTCGATTTAAAGGTGACTTTCTCGAGACAGATGCGACGAATGTTGAGTATATAGACATGGTGCCGCGGCAAGTTGTGGGGGTTCCGGCAAGTCTTATTCCCTTTATTGCTCACGATGAGGCAAACCGTGCACTGATGGGTACACACATGCAGTGTCAAGCTGTACCTCTCTTGAGTCCCGAATCTCCCATTGTTGGGACAGGCATGGAGTCTTCCATTGCATCGACGATGGGAAGAGTCATACGCGTAAAAGAAGACGGAGTGGTTCAATTTGCAGATGCATCGACGGTTGTTTTCAAGGGAGAGAGCGGTGATGAAGATTCGTATGAAGTGGATAAATTTGAACGCACAGCACAGTCGACCTGTTATAACCAACGCGTGGTGGTATCGACCGGCCAGAAAGTTAGTAAAGGATCAATTCTCATTGATGGACCGGCAAGTTTGGATGGAGAGTTAGCTCTTGGAGCAAACCTCGTCATTGCGTACATGAGCTTTGACGGTTTGGGATACGAGGACGCCATTGTTATCTCCGATCGGTTGGTCAAAGAAGATGTTTTGAGTTCCATTCACATCGAGGAATATGAGTGTAGTGTTGTTGATACAAAATTAGGCCCCGAAGAAACCACCCGGGATATTCCTAATGTTGGAGAAGAGGCGCTTCGTAACCTCGATGAAAACGGTATTGTTGTCGTCGGTGCACAGGTGCGTCAAAACGATATTTTAGTTGGAAAAATTGCTCCGAAAGGAGAAACAGAACTCACTGCAGAAGAGCGACTTCTTCGGGCAATATTCGGTGAAAAAGCAAGAGAAGTACGTGATACGAGTTTACGCGTCCCTCATGGCGAGCGCGGGACGGTTATTGACGTAAAAATTCTTGATAAAGAAAAAGGCGATGAACTTGAACCGGGAACGAATAGAAAAATAGTAGTCAAAGTTGCGCAAATGCGTAAAGTTGTTGCGGGTGATAAACTCGCCGGCCGTCATGGCAACAAAGGAGTCATCAGTAAAATAGTTCCTGCTGCTGACATGCCGTATCTTTCTGACGGGACGATTGTTGATATTATTATTTCTCCGCTTTCCGTACTTTCCCGTATGAATCTTGGGCAACTTCTGGAATCGCTTCTTGGGTTAGCGTCGAAAAATCTCAAAGTTAAAACAGCGCTCCCGGTATTTGAGCACGTTCCCGAAAAAAGAATTGTTTCCCTCCTCTCAGACGCTCATCTTCCCGCAGACGGAAAAGCAATGCTCTTTGATGGACGATCGGGAAGTCCATATGAGGAACCAGTTGTTGTAGGTATTGGGTACATTATGAAGCTTATCCACATGGTGGAAGACAAAACACACGCTCGTTCTACCGGACCATACTCACTCGTTACACAGCAACCGCTTGGAGGAAAAGCACAAATGGGAGGACAACGTTTGGGAGAAATGGAAGTGTGGGCGTTGGAAGCGCATCGGGCTGCTCATATTTTGCAGGAAATGTTGACGATTAAATCAGACGACGTTGTCGGACGCGCAAAAGCATTCGAGGCAATCGTAAAGGGCACTGATATTCCTCAGTCAACGGTTCCTGAATCATTTAAAGTGCTGGTCAAGGAACTCCAGGCATTGGGACTTTCCGTTGTTCCCACAGGAGTTGTTACTGTCGCTCCCCCTCCCCCAAGCGCACAGGTTGTACAAGGGGAAGATGACATTAAAAAGAAAGCTGAAGAACTCGCAGCAGCAAGTGGTCAAGTAGTGAAATCGGAAGAAAAAGCCAATTAATATATATTTATATGGATAAAAAAGGAAATTTTGCAAACATAGTCGATTTTTCAGGTCTTAAAATTACCCTCGCTTCGCCCGAAGAGGTTAAGGTGTGGTCGTTTGGTGAGGTAACCAAGCCGGAAACGATTAATTACAGAACGCTTAAACCGGAAAAAGACGGGCTTTTCGATGAACGGATTTTTGGACCGACGAAGGATTGGGAGTGTTACTGCGGAAAATACAAAAGGATCAGATATCGTGGTATCGTCTGTGATAAATGTGGCGTAGAAGTGACACAAAGCAAAGTTCGCCGTGAGCGGATGGGACATATTTCCCTTGCAACCCCCGTTGCTCATGTGTGGTTTTTCAAGGGTGCGCCGTCGAAGATTTCTCTCATGCTCGATATGAGTCCACGCTCTCTTGAGGAAGTAATTTACTTTTCTCAATACCTTGTCACCAATGTCGATGAAGTGAAAAAGAAAGCAGTGTTAGCTGAGATTGCCAACGAGGGAAAGCGAAGAGTCGGGGAACTTGAAGAGCGGACCAAGGGAGAGAAAGAAACGAGACAGAAGCAAACGAAAGACGAGGTTGCCGATGTCAGAAGTCGTGTGAAAGGGCCGGAAGCACAGGAGCTTGCTATTTCAGAAATTACTCTCAAAGAGCGACAACAACTTCGCGAGATCGATAAAGAAACAGATCAAGAGAGAGAAAAAATTACTGAAATTATTGACTCTCTCCTCACCATTGTCAAAGGGATTCGACCTCTTTCGACCATTACCGAAGATGAGTACCTTAGGCTTCTTGATTACAACGCCACCTCATGTTTCTCCGTGGGTATGGGAGCAGAGGCTTTGGTTGACGTCATTAAAAATATTGACCTTGATAAAGTTGCCGCAACTCTTCGGGAAGAAATTCAAAACTCTACGGGACAGCGACACATCAAAGCAACGAAACGACTTCGTGTGGTCGACGGAATGCGAAAAGCAGGTATCAACCCTTCATGGATGATATTGAAAATGTTACCGGTAATACCTCCGGATTTGCGTCCAATGGTGCAGCTCACCGGCGGCCGGTTTGCAACCAGCGACTTAAATGATCTCTATCGAAGAGTCATAAATCGCAACAACAGATTAAAGCATCTCATGGACTTGGGTGCTCCGGAGATAATTCTGCGGAACGAAAAGAGGATGCTTCAAGAAGCAGTCGACAGTCTCATTGATGCAACGCAACGTCCCAGCTCTCGGGCAGTCATTGCACCACTTCGTTCACTTTCAGACATGCTTCGCGGCAAACAAGGCCGATTCCGTCAAAACTTATTGGGGAAGCGTGTTGACTACTCGGGTCGATCCGTTATTGTTGTCGGTCCGGAGCTCAAACTTACTCAATGCGGACTGCCGAAAGAAATGGCCTTGGAAATGTTTAAACCGTTTGTGCTTCGTGAGCTCATTGTTCGTGGCATTGCTCCCAACGTGAAGAATGCCAAAAATGTTTTGGAGCGGAGAACGCCGGAGGTATTCGACATTCTTGAGGAAATTACGAAAAACCATCCGGTTCTTCTCAATCGTGCTCCCACACTTCATAAGTTAGGTATTCAAGCATTTTTCCCGATACTTATTGAAGGGTCTGCGATCCGTATTCATCCGTGTGTCTGTGCCGGATACAACGCTGATTTTGATGGAGATCAGATGGCAGTCCATATTCCGCTTTCAGAAAAAGCACAGCAAGAAGCGATACACTTGATGCTACCGACACACAATCTTCTTAAACCTGCTGACGCATCGCCGATTACAGTGCCAAACAAGGAAATGGTTCTTGGTTGCTACTATCTCACTACCATTGAAAAAGAAACAAGCAAGTCTCCACGTAAATTAATATTTAGTGATAACCATGAAGCAATCTATGCATATCAGGTGGGACAACTATCTCTTCGAGTGCCCATCGAGGTTTCAATTGATGGCAAGCGCATAACGACATCAGTCGGAAGAATTCTCTTTAATGAAATTCTTCCTGCCGAGCTTCAGTTCATGAATACCTCAGTAAACGCCGCAATGGTCAAATCGATTATCACCAAAGCTCTTTCTCACTACAGCAAAGAAGAGGTAACAAGATTGATTGACGCGATAAAAGATATTGGATTTTTCGGGGCAACTATTTCAGGAGGATTGTCTGTTTCTGTATTTGACTGTGAAATGATTCCTCAAAAAGCGAGCATCATTAACGAAGCGAGCGATAAAGTTAAAGAGGTGGATAGAAACTATCAACAAGGACTTATCACACTGGAAGAGAAGAAACGATTGTCCAATGAAATTTGGATTGAGGTAACAGAACGAATTGCTGATTTAACCTGGCAGCACATGCCGGAAGATAATCCAGTCAAAATGATTATTGACTCCGGTGGGGCGCGGGCATCAAAAGATCAACTGAAACAGCTTTCTGCAATAAAAGGTTTGGTTGTTGACCCGTTGGGTAAGATCGTTGAGCTTCCGACCAAGAGCAATTATAGAGAAGGACTTTCTATTTTTGAATACGTTACGTCTACCCGAGGGTCACGTAAAGGGCTTACTGACTCTGCTCTCAAAACTGCCGATGCAGGGTACCTTACCCGAAGGTTAGTTGATGTTGCTCATGATGCCATTATCCGCATCAGTGATTGCGGAACGAGTGAGGGGTGGGAAATTCGAAAGAGCGAGAAGAGGCAAGCCCAGTTTGCCATCCGTATCATCGGTCGCTTTGCTGCATCTGACATTGTGGCACCGCAAAGTTCGAAGGTTTTAATTAAGAAAGGTGAGGAAATTACCCGCGAAAACGTCAAACTTATTGAAGAGCACGGTGTTGAAAGTGCCGTGGTTCGATCGCCGCTTACCTGTGGCGCAAAAGTTGGGATCTGTGCTACCTGCTACGGAAGAGACTTTGCGACAAGTGAGCTTGTTGAAATTGGCACACCCGTTGGTGTGATCGCAGCGCAATCCATAGGGGAGCCCGGAACGCAGCTTACCATGCGGGTACGCCACGCAGGAGGTATTGTTGGATTAGACGTTACTCAAGGACTTCCGCGCGTAGAAGAACTCTTCGAGGCGCGAACCCCCCGGATTCTTTCGCCTATTTCGGAAGTAGCGGGAAAAGTAGAAATCATTGAAACGGAGCAAGGACATAAAGTGCGTGTCAGAAATACAGCACTCAAACCGCCAGAAGAACGAGAATATATCATTCCGATAACCAGTGAAGTGCGCGTGAAAGAGGGAGGTCTTGTTGCAGCCGGAGATCAGCTTGCCACCGGCTATTTAGACCTCAAAGAAGTACTCCAAGTCAAGGGATTATCCGGTGCACAGCAATATTTGATTGCAGAGATTCAGCGCGTTTATGAATCGCAGGGTATTCAGATTTCTGATAAGCATTTTGAAGTTATCGTACGCAAAATGAGTGACAAAGCCCGTGTGGATACAAGTGGTGATACGATGCTTCTTCCCGGGGAACTGGTCAGTCACAGCCGATTCCAGGAAGAAAATGCACGGGTACTTTCAGAGGGTGGAGAACCGGCGACAGGACAAATTATTGTGCTTGGTATTACCCGGGCAGCGCTTTATACAGAAAGCTGGCTCTCTGCCGCATCTTTCCAGGAGACAACGAATGTATTAACAGATGCAGCGCTTGCTGGCAAGGAAGATCATTTGCTGGGGCTTAAAGAAAACGTTATAATTGGCCGACTTATTCCAGTTTCTGCTGAAAGAGCGCAGATTGCAAGTTAAGTATATATGCCTACTATTAATCAATTGATCCGAAGGGGTCGAAGATCAAAAAGCAAAAAAATAAAAGCCACTGCACTGAGGAAATTTTTTAATGCAAAAGACAGGCAAATGAAACAGTTGCCAGCCCCGTTTAAACGGGGAGTTGTTACGCTCGTTAAAACAATGACACCCAAAAAACCAAACTCGGCACTCCGTAAAGTTGCCCGTGTTAGGTTATCCAATAAACAAGAAGTGACAGCCTACATTCCCGGTATCGGGCATGAACTTACCGAACACGCAATTGTACTTGTACGTGGCGGAAGAGTACCGGATTTACCTGGAGTCAAATACCATATTGTTCGGGGTAAATACGATATGTCCGGAGTTGCCAACAGGAAACAGGGAAGAAGCCGCTATGGAAGTAAAGCAGGAGCTTCAGGTCCTGCTGTTGCCGCCGCAAGTTAATACACCTATGAGAGCAAAACGCGTTACTAAAAAAATTCTTGCCCCCGACCCGGTACATGGGAACCGGCTTGTGACAAGACTGGTTAATCGGGTTATGCAGCGCGGTAAAAAGAGTACGGCAGAAAAAATAATATATAAAGCATTAGACATCGTAAAGGCAAAAGGTGAAGATCCGATAAAAGTATTTGAAACTGCCGTTGCCAATGTCGGACCGAAAATGGAAGTACGCCCAAGACGTGTGGGAGGAGCTTCGTATCAAGTTCCTTCAGAAGTTCGGGGAGACAGACGCATTTCACTGGCACTTCGTTGGATTGTTCAATACGCTCAAAAACGCTCCAGTAAAGAGTACAAAGGATATGCTGAAAAATTGGCAGCAGAACTTACCGATGCTGCAGCAGGAGCGGGGGAATCAATTAAAAAACGCGATACAGTTCATCGTATGGCAGAAGCCAACCGCGCCTTCGCCCACTTCAAGTGGTAAATATGGTTGCAGCTCAAGAAAAGAAAGTGCATTTAATTTCCTGTCCATATGGCTGCGGCGCTCAATTTCCAATAGATAAAAAAAGTTTAGATGATCACATTAAAATTTGCCCCAAAGCTCCAAAAACCGGAGAAACGCGTTCACCTCAAGTTTCCAAACGAAAGACCTAAACGGCATGGGAAATGCGCGGGTTTTCCCAAAACGCTTATATCAGCATGTTACCATGTTAATATGAAGTTAAAGCTTTTCTTGATCGTATTTTTTGGAATTTTGGTTGTTCTGGGTTGGCGGTTTTGGTATCAGAATCTTCGCGGCGTGAAACCTGCGGTTGGTCCTGTGTTGCAAAATTCAACAGGATTACCATTAACAATTCTGGAAGGATATTCAATTTCGGTATTTGCCCAAAATATTCCCAATGCACGGGTGCTTACTTGGGACCCTACGAGGAGACTCCTCGTAAGTAGCCCTGCAACAGGGAAAGTATTTCGTATTGCAGATGACGGATCTTCATCGGTTGTTATTGAGGGATTAAATAAGCCTCACGGGTTAGCATTCAAAGACGGAAAATTATACATTGCGGAAACAGATGCGGTCGCCGTATACGATTACGACGGAAAAGCATCGAACAGAAAAAAGATTACAGATTTACCTAGCGGGGGTAATCATTTTTCAAGAACTATTGGTTTCGGTCCTGATGGCAAATTAAATATATCCATTGGGTCGTCATGTAATGTCTGTGTAGAAAAAGATACAAGACGAGCAAGCATTATGGTGTATGATGGTGAACTCAAACCGTTTGCAACAGGCCTTCGAAATTCCGTATTTTTTACATGGAGAAACGGAGAAATGTGGGCAACCGATATGGGTCGCGATTTAATCGGTGATAATACTCCCCCTGAGGAGGTTAATATTGTTAAAAGCGGAAAAAATTACGGATGGCCGTATTGTTATGGAAATCGAATTGCCGATACGACATTTGGCGGGACTGATGATTTTTGCAAAACTACGGAGCCACCGATCATAGAATATCAAGCACACTCAGCGCCGTTAGGTTTGGCATTTGATAAAGACTATCTTTATGTTTCCTATCACGGTTCATGGAATAGAACCGAGCCTACAGGATATAAAATCGTACGCTTTGATTTAAACAACAATTACAAAGCATCAGATTTTATTACCGGTTGGTTGCAGAGTCCGTCAGCTGACGGAGCCCTCGGCCGCCCAGTAGATTTACTCTTCGACGACAAAGGAAATTTATTTGTATCCGATGACAAAGCAGGGGTAATTTATAAAGTTACGAGGAATTAAGATTTCACTCTCGGTTTGAACAAGTTGATAAACGCCTTCCCTGTTATTACACTTTTAGCAATCTCTCGTGTTTCTTTTCTTGCAAATACTGTGCCCATTCCGATAACCTCGTCAAACCCGGCAGCGGGTAAATTGTTTTGTGTCAGATGTAGGATCGTGCTAACAACAACGCCGATTAGAATACCTTCTTGATAAACCTAAAGGAGGAATCTTTTGCATCTCCAATTTATTCACGGAGGTAGTATAATACGAAATTATCCAAATGTAAAGGCGTACAGTTCGACGTTATCGTTTTAATTTTTGTAATGATCAAATATGACAATCGAGAATCTTGAGAAAGCACTGTTGAATAGATTCGTTACAGGTGAGGTTCACTTACGGGAGGGGCCAATTACGTGGAAAGAGATTAACGCATGGGAACCAGAGAATCGGGCATGGCAAGTAGCAAATATGTTACTGCAGGTGTTTATTCATCCAGAAGATGCGCCAGTCATTCCTGAATCAGTGAACGAAGTATTACAAATGCTTCAAGAGGGAGGTTGGGATGGAAAAACGCTCCACGATTTTCACAAGGACAGTAGAGATTTAATGCTCTCGCTTAAAGGAAGATTGTCCGAAAAAGATTGGGGCATCTTTTTTAAAGGAAGCATAAAACGATTTTTAAAACAGTCTGGAAGTGATACTACCCAAACGTAAATGCGTACAGTTCCACGTTGTCATCGGGGAATTCCAGTTTTAAAATATGGTCGCCGGGTTGGGGGAGATTGATGAGTTCATATAGTCTATCGGAATCTACAGATACCTCTTTAACAAACTCATCATCGAGATAAATATTTACTTTTCCGTTCCCCCGCATAACTAAAAATACCTTCGCTGCATTAAAACGAAATGTAAGCGTTGCTCCCACTCCTGGCATGGCAAATTCCGGTGATTTTGTCCAAGTGCCTGAGGTAGAAATTCGTGAGTAGTCTCCACGAGCCGCGCCCAGATATGTTTCCGGCGTACGGGATTGGATTTCATATGTGGGATTATCAATCGGCATATCTAAGAGAAGCAATTCCTGAATTTTTTTCTCTGTTTGATCATATTCACCTTCACCAAAATGTGTGTAGCGAATATTCCCCTCTTTATCAATCAAATATTTTGCTGGCCAGTAGCGGTTGCTGAATGCTGTCCAGGTAGCATAGTCGTTATCCTGCATCACAAGGTACTCTAACCCAAAATCTTTTATGGCTTTTGCAACGTTATTTGGATTCTTTTCAAATTCAAATTCCGGTGTGTGAACGCCGATAATTACCAATCCCTTGTCCTTATACTTCGTATGCCAATTTTTGAGGTATGGAAGTGTTCGAATACAATTTATGCACGTATATGTCCAAAAGTCTAGTAATACCACCTTTCCTCGCAAACTCGCGATCGTCGTTGGATTTCCATTAAACCATTGTCCGCCGACAACAGGCTCCGGTGCTTTACCGAGATTGGGAGGATCCTTCATTTTAACTAACTGCTTTCTAACCAAATCATTGTCTTCAAGCTTTGTTAACCCAACACCGTAGTTAGGGAATTTCGTCAGTATATACGTCTGAAACTGTCGATCCCAACTAAAGTAAATTGCTACGGCTGTTAAAATCATCAAAACCCCAAATATTTTTTGGATGTTTGGAGAAGTTTTTATAAACTTTCGTCCGCCGTAAAGAATTATCAGCATCGGAAGACTAGTTCCGGCGGAGTACGAAAGTGTGATCAAAACTGCATCAAGCCCCACAGTTGATGTTGCAGCAAGCGCGATGATTGCTGCTAGGATTGGACCGACGCACGGAGTCCAGACAAGTCCAAGACTCATGCCGAGCAGAAATCCATTTGTCGTTTTTGGCATGAATGAAATTTTAAAAATTTCTTTCCCCAAAACCATACTTATGCCAAAAAATGTAATAACAAAAACTGCAACCAGTCGGAGAGCGTCGGAAGAAATCCCTGTTAATCTGACAATTGCATTCAAGAATAGAGTAAAGAATGTAAAGCTTACAATAAATCCAAGAATGATACCCAGAGGTCTCTGTTTTCCTCCGGCAATTCCTCCCGACAGAACGATTGGCAATATCGGCAAAATACAAGGGGAGAGAATCGTAACGATTCCGCCTAAGAATGCAAAAAGAATAAGGAGTGACATGTAGATGTAGTATAGCTTACAATAGGAAAATCATGAATTTCAATTGGATTGACTGGACTATTGTTGCAGTTGTCTTCTACTATTTGATTTCCGGTTGGCAAACCGGACTTATTTATTTATCCCTCAACCTCTTTTCATTCTTAGGATCGCTCTGGTTTGCAGTAAAATTTCATGCACCGGTTGGAGGATTCCTTACAGAAAAGTTTGGAATTCCCGAAATATGGACAACAGTCTTAGGGTACGTCGTTGTTGCAATTATTGCCGAGGCGTTACTTTCTGAAATCGGCAATTGGTTCATTGTAAAAATTCCTAAAAAATATTTTACATCCAAGGCGAATCAGTGGTTAGGAGCACTCCTTGCAACGCTTAACGGTATTGTCATTGTCACGTTTATCCTTTTAGTTATTCTTGCTTTACCACTTCGCGGAAGTATTAAGAAAGATATTAGCACGTCAATTATTGGGAAGACTTTGGTTAAATACGCAGAAAGCTATGGGGGAGGAGTTAAGTCGCTTCTTGAAGAAGTTTCTGCAGAAGCCCGGAAGTTTTTAACCATCCAGCCGAGATCTACAGAGCGTATTGAACTTGATGTTGCGCCCGAAAAATCAGAGCTTACCATTGACGAAATATCAGAGAACAGAATGGTTGAGTTAGTCAACAGTGAGCGGGCAAAAGTAGGAGCTCCCGCTCTCATAATTGATATGAAAATTACTGCCGTTGCACGCGCACATAGTCGTGATATGTTTGAGAGGGCGTATTTTTCCCACATAAGCCCTGAAGGAACTGACGTTGGAGATAGACTTTCTGCAGGCGGTGTTTCGTTTACCTATGCAGGAGAAAATTTAGCATATGCTCCGGATCTTCCTACAGCGCATCAAGGACTCATGGATAGCGAAGAGCATCGTCGAAACATTCTTGATCCGGAATTTAGACGTATCGGCATCGGTGTTATTGACGGAGGTATCTATGGCAAAATATTCACCCAAAACTTTACAAACTAACATATATCGTATTGTTTCCCGGATTCCAAAAGGCAAAGTGCTGACGTATGGTTTGGTGGCAAAACTTGTGGGCATTAAAAATCCCCGCCTCGTCGGCAGCGTCTTGCACAAAAATATTAATCCGAAAAAAATTCCTTGCCACCGGGTCGTCAACGCCCGGGGCAAAGTCGCCTCCTCCTACGCCTTCGGTGGTGCCGCGGGACAGCGGAAAAAACTTCTCTCAGAAGGTATCCAGTTTACCAATGGGAAGGTTGATTTGAAGCGCTTCACTGGCTGACAATTAGTCTCTAAGTTTTCTCCTTTAACTATCCTCGCAAAATAAGAGATTTGGGATGATACAATGGGCATAATGATTCTTCCAAAAAAAGCTTCGTGGGCACTACTCACCCTCTACTTCATTTTTGACAATGTCGCTTCGTATTGGGCGATAACGCGAATGGGTGGGAGAGAATTAAATTTGGTAATCGCGCCGCTGGTGGAAACCTATCCATTTCTGTATTTCCTTTGTATTCCAGCCCAAATAATCGCCATATATCTTATCGCTTTATTTTTACGGGAGGTAGTGGTCGCGATGACGCGGCATTGGAAATTTTTTGACAAAACCATCATTGAACGGATTATCCTTGCTTCCATTGCCATCTACTGGCCGATAGCGAACTCATCTCTCAACGTCATGTTCATCTTTGGCTTCCGCGGCCAGGGGTATTTGTGGGGAACATCGACGTCCATTGGTATAACGGTGGCTCTAGGCTACGGTCTCCTATCTCTTTACCTCTTTAGCAGAAAAAAATAGCTCGGTAGCGCAAGACGAGAAACTCTAGCGATCGTTTTCTTCCTCTTGATCGATAATCAGTTCTTTGGAATTATGTACTTTTTTGGAAAATATGATATAACTCATTAAGTATGCATAAAGTTCACAGAAACAACTACATAGTCGTAGAAAACCAGCTGGAAGTGCTTGACAAGAAAATATTTTCTATTATAATGGAAATATGAGCACAGATTGGATAAAGTTTGAAGATGCAGGAAAACGCATGGTGGATCGAATAACGATCACTAAAGGCGGTACTATCGGATTCCCGACACTATTCTACAAGAGGAATGGCGTAAACGGGTTTAAATACGTGATTTTATATTATTCTCCTACAGAAAAAGCTATAGGTTTAGAGCTTTCTAACGATGAAAACGAAAAAGGAAAATTAAGAATATCGCATAGTGCCCAGGGTTACGGTGCAAGCGTGAATGCACGCTTGTTTTTTCGTATAAACGAAATAGACTACATTTCTTACAGCCACAAATACAAGTGGACAAAAGAATCTTTTAGCGGTAAGGATCTTTTTGTTATTAAACTTTCAGAGAAAGACACAGAAGTTAAAACGGGTGATGTTGTTGATCCTGGGAACGATGAGGTTAAAAAAGAGCCTGACGTTTCCCCGGGTTCTGGTGAATAAACCACGCGTCTATTCCATTAGGGCGATTCAACGTGGTGAACGAGGTCCGATCCCTCGCGGGGAGCCATCAGGCTCTTTTTCTACTATTTCTACTATATCAAATTATATCAAATTTCTCCACAAACTTCACCTATTACTATACCAATTTACTTAATTATAGTTAAATCACGCTAGACAGCAAGAAGATTTTTTAGTACAATAATAATGTTAAAACACAGCTGCGCGCATGTGGGCGTAGCTTATTTTTGTTTTTACTTACTATGGCAAGTCCACAGACAAAACTAACGCAGGAGCGCGACGTACCGCTTGAGAAGGTGCGGAATATCGGCATTATTGCCCATATTGACGCGGGAAAAACAACGACAACCGAGCGGATTCTCTACTACACAGGTCGCACCTATAAGATCGGAGATATTGACGAGGGTACGACACAGATGGACTGGATGGAACAGGAGAAAGAGCGAGGTATTACCATTGTATCAGCCGCAACTACCACATTTTGGAAAGATTACCGCTTTAATATTATTGATACCCCGGGACACGTTGATTTTACAGCAGAAGTAGAACGAAGTTTACGCGTTTTAGACGGCGGCATTACCGTTTTGGATGCTGAAGAAGGAGTTCAATCTCAGTCAGAAACTGTTTGGCACCAGGCAGATAAATATAACGTTCCCAGACTTTGCTTTATCAATAAAATGGATAAAGTCGGCGCTGATTTTCGCGCAACAATTAAATCCATCGAAGAGCGATTGGGAGCCCGTACTGCCGTTATGGTCGTTCCCATAGGCAGAGAAGCTACGTTTAAGGGAATTATCGACTTGCTCACAAGAAAAGCGTATGTATGGAATACCGACGATCTTGGCGCTCACCCTGATGAGGTGGAAATTCCAGCAGACTTAAAAGACGATGTTGAAAAATCCCGACATGCTCTCATTGAGAAAATTTCAGAAACCGATGATGTGCTTTTGGAAAAGTATCTGGCAGGTACAGAGCCGACAATTGATGAGCTAAAAGCGGCGTTGCGCCGCGCAGTTATCTCCTATACACTCGTTCCCATTTATTGCGGAACGAGTTTGCGGAATAAAGGAGTGCAGCCGCTTCTTGACGCAGTTGTTGATTATCTTCCTTCACCCCTGGATCTTCCACCGGTTGAAGGGACGCATCCCAAAACGAATGAAAAAGAAACGCGAAAGCGTACTAATGATGAATCATTTTCGGGATTGGCATTCAAAATTCAAGTTGACCCCCACGTCGGGAAACTTACCTATGTTCGTATTTATTCCGGAAAACTCGTTTCCGGCTCCTATACGTATAACTCGAGTAAAGGAGCTCAAGAACGTGTGGGGCGATTGCTTCTCATGCATGCAAATCAACGGGAAGAAATTAAAGAGGCATATGCCGGAGAAATAGTTGCCGTCGTTGGTTTTAAAGACACGATTACAGGAGATACGATTTGTGACGGTGATAAACCAATAATTTTAGAAAAAATTACGTTCCCCGAGCCTGTTATATCTCTTGCAATTGAGCCCAAAACGAAAAATGATCAGGAAAAAATGGGGTATGCACTCCAACGTCTTGCAGAGGAAGATCCGACGTTTAAAATTAAAAGCAATCTTGAAACAAATCAAACAATTATTTGGGGAATGGGAGAGCTCCATCTTGAAATCCTCGTTGACCGCATGAAGCGGGAGTTTAAGGTAGAGGCAAACGTCGGCGCTCCTCAAGTTGCGTATAAAGAAACAGTCACGAAGTTAGCAGAGGGTGAGGGAAAGTACATTCGGCAATCGGGTGGTCGAGGACAATACGGGCATGCATTCCTTCGAATTGAACCAAAAGGAAGAGGAGAAGGGTTTGAGTTTGTCGATGCAATTAAAGGCGGAGCAATCCCCAATGAGTTTATTCCTGCGGTAGAAAAAGGAGTGAAAGAAGCATTAGATAACGGAGTTCTTGCCGGCTATCCGATGGTAGATATGACGGTAACCCTGTACGACGGAACCTACCATGAGGTTGACAGTTCCGAAATTGCATTTAAGATTGCAGGATCCATGGCGCTCCAAAGCGCAGTAAAACAGGCAGGACCAATTCTCCTTGAGCCAATTATGAAGGTAGAAGTTACTACTCCGGATGAGTTTATGGGAGATGTTATCGGAGATCTGTCTGCAAAGCGGGCGCAGATTCTGGGAACAACAAAACGAGGCGCAGTGACGATTATTTTGGCCATGGTTCCGCTTGCAGAACTATCAGGATACGCAACCACACTTCGAAGTATGAGCAAAGGGCGCGCTACGTATTACATGGAGCCTAGCCACTACGAACCTGTACCGAAAAACATTCAGGAAAAACTTGTTGCAAAGAGTGTCTAATGTGTGTTACAATCTGTTACGCACGACATACTGATCGTGAGATTATTTGTTTAGAAAAAAGGAGGATGTATGGCAGACCAGCAAAAATTTATTCGAAATAAGCCGCATTTAAACATAGGAACCATCGGTCACGTTGACCATGGTAAAACGACCTTAACGAGTGCCATTACGCACGTACTTGCAAAGGCTGGTTTGGCAAAGGCCTTAAAATACGAAGAAATTGATAATGCCCCTGAAGAGAAAGCCCGCGGAGTCACAATAAACATTCACCACTCTGAATACGAAACAGCAAAACGACACTATGCCCACATTGATGCACCCGGTCATGCTGACTATGTCAAAAACATGATCACAGGAGCAGCTCAAATGGATGGAGCGATCCTTGTTGTTTCTGCTCCGGACGGCCCTATGCCGCAAACCCGTGAGCATATTCTCCTTGCAGGGCAAGTAAACGTCCCGGCAATTGTCGTATTTATGAATAAATGCGACATGGTTCAAGATAAGGAACTTCTTGACTTGGTTGAAATGGAAGTTCGGGAATTGCTCACAAAGTACAAATTCCCGGGAGATAAAGTTCCGGTTATCCGAGGTTCTGCTCTCAAAGCGCTCCAGGGCGAGGCAGAGGCTGAAAAATCAATTGAAGAGCTTATGAAAGCGGTTGATGAGTATGTTCCGGAACCCAAGCGTGACCTTGAGAAGCCGTTCCTTATGCCTATTGAGGACGTGTTTTCCATCAAAGGTCGGGGAACAGTGGTTACCGGACGAGTCGAGCGTGGAAAAGTCAAGATTAACGACACTATTGAGATTGTCGGAATCAAAGCAACACAGTCGACAGTGGTCACGGGCGTTGAGATGTTCCGAAAGCTCCTTGACGAAGGGCAGGCAGGAGACAATATTGGAGTACTGCTTCGGGGAGTTGAAAAGGATCAGGTAGAGCGTGGACAGGTTCTTGCCGCACCGGGTTCAGTCAAGCCCCACACGGAGTTTGAGGCTGAAACATATGTTTTAGCCAAAGAAGAAGGTGGACGCCACACACCATTTTTCACCGGTTACAGACCACAGTTTTACATTCGGACAACCGATGTGACTGGTGAGGTAACACTCCCAAAGGGCGTAGAAATGGTTATGCCCGGAGATAGCACAAAGATGACCGCAAAACTGATTGTTCCGGTTGCCTTGGAAGAAGGACTTCGGTTTGCAGTTCGTGAAGGTGGACACACAGTTGGAGCAGGGGTTATTACAAAAATTATTGCCTAAGTACCTTAACAAACGATGCCAAAAGGTCGCATACGAGTACGCCTAAAAGCGTACGACAGTAGAATCATTGACGATTGTTGCCAAAAAATTCTCGACACCGCAATTCGTACGGGTGCTCGGGTCGTTGGCCCGGTACCACTCCCAACAGATCGAGAACACTTTAACGTGGCAAGAGGTCCGTTTATTGATCGGAATAGTCGGGAAGATTTTTTGATTAAAACGCACAAAAGACTCATTGACATCGTTGAACCAACAGATAAAACTATAGATCAACTCATGCATATCGATTTGCCCGCAGGAGTAGATGTAGAGTTGAAGATGTAAGGGATACTTTGTCCCGCTAAGCGGGACAAAAGTCTCAAGTGAGGCCCAGTTCCTCGTGAGAGGCTGGGTTTTTTTATGATGAACGCATTATTGGGTTATAAAATAAGTCAGTCACAGCAGTTTACTGATGACGGGAAGAGAATTCCCGTCACCATGATTACTGCAGGTCCATGCTGGGTAACCCAGGTAAAAGATATGGGTACCTATCGAAGTATTCAGCTTGGATTTGGAACAGTTAAGAATATTTCAAAACCACTCCAGGGTCATATAAAAAAAGCGGGGTTAGAACAAAAGCCCCGTTTTTTACGGGAAATTCGTGCAGCATCCGACGAAACTGTTACTGCGGGAGCACAAATTCAAGTATCTGACGTATTCCAGGTTGGAGATAACATTCAAGTAACGGGAATTAGCAAGGGAAAAGGGTTTGCAGGAGTTGTCAAACGTCATCACTTTAAAGGAGGGCCGCGTACCCATGGTCAATCAGATCGTGAACGAGCACCCGGTTCTATCGGCCAAACCACAACCCCAGGTCGTGTTTATAAGGGTAAACGTATGGCAGGTCGAATGGGAGGGGATACGGTGACAGTGAAAGGACTACAGGTTGTTTCGATTGATCCGACGACTAATACACTTACCGTAAAAGGGGTTGTTCCAGGAGGCACACATGGCCTCCTTCTTGTTACAAAAGTATGAAAAAAACACCAGCTACAAAAACAATACAGGCAACGGTTATGGGTACGGATGGGAAAAGTTCCGGCAAAGTAACTCTTCCTTCTCAACTTTTTGCGGTGAAGGTGAATAAAGAGTTACTCGTGCAATCGATTCGGGTATACGAAGCCAACCAGAGGGCAGGTGCGGCTTCAACCAAAACCCGGGGAGAAGTTGAGGGATCAACGCGTAAAATATATCGACAAAAAGGGTCTGGTCGTGCACGGCACGGATCTATTCGCGCTCCAATTTTCGTTGGAGGAGGAATAGTTTTCGGTCCCAAACCGCGCGATTACAGTTTACATTTGCCGAAAAAAATGAAAAGCATGGCTTTGGCAAGTGCGTTGACTACCCGATATCAAGACGGAAGTATTCATATTGTTGACGGACTCGATAAGTTGAAGCCAAAAACAAAACTTATGGCAAAAACACTAAAAACCTTGGGTATCCCCAGCCCGGTGTTACTTGTCACTTCAAAAGAACAAAATACGGTTATCCAAGGTGCACGTAATATTTCCGGAGTCACACATATATTTGTTAACCAGCTCCATCCGTATGCAATTTTTGCACCAAAGTCACTTCTTTTTACTAAACAAGCAATACTTTCTTTGAAGGATAAACCATGAAACACGTTGTATTTAAACCGCGCATATCAGAAAAGTCTTTAGATCTTGCATCAACAGGGTGGTACACATTCGTTGTGGGAAATAATGCGCGTAAAGAGGAAATTACAAAAGCAGTTAATGATCTCTATGGCGTTACGGTTACCGATGTCCGTACAGCAAATGTTGTCGGGAAAGAAAGGCGCGTGGGAAAGAATCGTAAAGTATTGCGAAAATCAGATTGGAAAAAAGCATTCGTTCGTCTTTCCAAAGGCCAAAAAATAGACGCATTTGAGGTAACTTCAGAAGGCGAGAAAAAAACATGAAACATTTACGCGAAATTCTTCAAAAAAATTCCGGAAGAGACAGTTTGGGTCACGTATCATCACGCCACCAAGGAGGCAGACACAAACGATTCTACCGAAAAATAGACTGGCTGAGAGATAAAAATGGTGTCGCTGCAGTGGTAGAGGGGATCGAATATGATCCAAACCGATCGGCAAGTATTGCGCTTTTGCAGTATGCAGACGGTGAAAAGCGCTACATACTTGCCCCAAGAGGGTTAAATGTTGGCGCAAAAATTGTTAGCGGATCTGATATTGAGGCGAAAGTTGGCAACAGTCTTCCTTTAGGCAATATGCCGCTCGGTACCGTGGTGCATGCTATCGAGGTAAAACCGGGAAGCGGTGCTCAAATAATAAGAAGTGCAGGAGTGGGAGCGACGGTGTTATCAAAAGATGAGAGCGGAGTGCAAATAAAACTTCCTTCAGGAGAAACCCGCCTCTTCAATCTCCTAAGTCGTGCAACAGTGGGTTCTGTAGGAAATGAAGAATGGAAAAATAGAGTTATTGGGAAAGCAGGTCGGAGCAGACATTTAGGAATACGCCCGCAGGTGCGCGGAGTAGCCCAAAATCCTCGCAGCCACCCGCATGGAGGCGGAGAAGGACGAAGTGGTATAGGGCTCCCTTCACCAAAAAGCAGATGGGGAAAACGTACATTAGGAAAAAAGACGAGAAAAAACAAAAAATACAGCAATAGATTTATTATTGCAAGGAGACCATAATATGGCACGTTCAAACAAAAAAGGACCATATATAGACAAAAAATTATTGGAGAAAGTGAATAAACAAAAAGCAGGCGGTGACCGTTCTCCCATAAAAACTTGGGCAAGAGCCAGTCAAATTCCACCTGATTTTGTCGGTCATCGTATTGGCGTGCATAACGGAAAAACATTTATTGAAGTATTTGTTTCGGAAGCGATGGTTGGTCACCGTCTGGGAGAATTTTCGCCGACACGGACATTTCGTGGTCACGGACAAGTAACAAAGAGAGTTCTTGAGAAAACTTAAAAACTATGGAGTACGTAACAACGGCAAAATACATAAGAATGAGTCCAAGAAAAGTCAGGCTTCTGGCTGATTCCATTCGCGGAAGAGAATCAAACACAGTTCTTTCTCAACTTGAGTCGATACATCAACCGGTTGCGAAACTTTTTATTACGACACTAACATCAGCTGTTGCCAATGCAAAACTAAAAAATGCTGATATTCAATCATTATGGGTAAAAAGTATTGATGTTATGGAAGGGCCGGTTTTTAAACGATGGCATGCAGTAAGCAGGGGAATGGCACACTCCTATAAAAAAAGAATGGCGCATATACGGTTAATACTCAGTGATGAAAAGAAAGGGGAGAAAAAGTAATGGGACAAAAGATTAATCCAAGAGGATTTCGACTCGGTCAGGTTTTCACCTGGTCTTCACGCTGGTTTGCAGACAGCCGTCGCTATAGGCATCTCCTTTTAGAAGACGTTACAATCAGGCGATTGCTCTTTCAAAAAATAAAGAATGCCGGACTTGAAACAGTGGAGATTGAACGGTCGATTAATAAAGTCAAAATTACACTCCACGTATCTCGGCCCGGTGTTGTGATCGGTCGTGGGGGGGCTGGGCTTGAAGATCTCAAAAAATATCTGGAAATATTTCTAGCAAAAAAAGGTCAGACAAAACTTGAAGTTGTGGTAGAGCCAGTTAAGGAACCAAACCTTTCTGCTCAACTTGTTGCTCAGACAATTTCGGATCAATTAGTGAAGCGACTCCCACATAAGCGAGTCGGACTGCAAGCGGTTGAACGGGTCATGGCAGCAGGAGCCAAAGGCGTACGTATTGTTTTTGCCGGCCGAATCGGGGGAGCGGAAATTGCACGAAGAGAAAAATTTCAAGCCGGGACCGTACCGCTTTCAACAATAAGAGAACACGTTGACTATGCATCAGTTCCGGCGTTGACTAAATCTGGATATGTGGGGGTAAAAGTGTGGATATGTAAAAAAACTTAACTATGTTAGTTCCTAAACGGGCAAAACACAGAAAATCATTTCGAGGAAAGATGGGGGGAAAATCCCTTCGGGCGTCTGTGATTAATTTTGGGGAGTACGGGCTCAAAGCGATGACAGCAGGATGGGTAACAAGTAGACAAATTGAGGCTGCCCGAAAAGCCATCATGCATTCGATTCGGCGGGGCGGAAGGCTTTGGATTCGTATATTTCCGGATAAACCCATTACAAAAAAGCCGCCGGAAACACGCATGGGAAGCGGAAAGGGTGATGTATACGAGTATGTTGCAGTCGTTAAACCAGGAAGAGTGATGTTTGAAATGGGAGGAGTAACCAAAGAACAAGCAACAACTGCACTCCGACTTGCGGCAAATAAAATTCCGGTGCGGACAAGAATGGTAGAAAAAGGATAATCGTATGAAAAAGAAAGAAAAAAGCGAATTACGGGGAGCGACTCTGGAAGAACTAATAAAACAAATAAGTGGCGTTGAGAAAACAGCCGCCGAGAAAATGCGTGATAGGGCGACTAAGTCAGTAAAGAACGTCCGTGAAATAAAAATGTTACGGAAAAAAATAGCAGTACTTAAAACGGTGGTTCGTCAAAAGGAGTTTACTCATGAATAAACCTGTACAAAAACAAAAAGAAATCATAGGGAAAGTTGTTTCTCTTTCGTCAAAAAACACGGTTATTGTCGAGGTAAGTAGAGAGTGGCGACACCCTATATATAAGAAAGCCGTGCGAAGGACCAGGAGAATTCCTGCACATCTTGAAGGGATGGAAGTATCTCTTGGGAGTAAGGTACGACTTGTAGCGACACGGCCGATAAGTAAAACGAAACACTATAAAGTCATAGGAGCATTATGATACAAAGACGAACACATCTTATTGTTGCCGATAATTCAGGACCCACGCGTATGGTGGTTATCCATATTTACGGATCTTCCAAACGGTTTTTTGCAGGACTCGGGGATGTCGTGCAGTGTGTTGTTAAAAAAGCAGATCCAACTGGAATAGTAAAGGAAGACGAATTAGTGAAAGTTGTCATCGTTCGAACGCACAAAGAGCACCGTCGACCTGACGGATCATACATTCGATTTGACGATAATGCCGGAGTGCTCATCGATAGTCCAAAAGATAAAAACATGAGAGGGACTCGGGTATTTGGACCGATAGCACGAGAGGTGAAAGAAAAAGGGTTTGATAAAATTGCAAGTCTTGCCGTCGAAGTATATTGAATTTGAAAAAAGTAAAACTATGAGATTTAAAAAAGGCGACACAATTATCATAACGATCGGAAAAGATAAAGGCCATAAAGGGAAGATTGAAAAAATTTTCCCCAAAGAAGGTCTTGTGTTAGTGCCTGGCGTTAACATGTATAAACGGCACATGAAAAAGAGAGATGAGAAACATCAAGGGGGGATCATTGATTTCCCAAGAGCACTTCAGTTGGGTAATATTGCGCTCATTTGCCCGAAATGCGGAAAACCAACGCGCATAGGCTACCTCGTTTCAAAAGGCGAAAAAACACGAATTTGCAGAAAATGCAATCAAAAAATATGACACTTTTAGAAAAATACAAGAAAGAAGTTGTACCGAGCCTTATGAAGGAATTGAAAATTTCAAATCCTATGGCTGTGCCAAAACTCGTCAAAATTGTTGTCAATTGTGGACTTGGAGAAGCGCTTCGGGATAAAAAGGCACTGGAAGGAATGTCAACACAGCTGACGATTATAACAGGTCAAAAACCAAAAGTGACGCGGGCAAAGCGGGCTATTTCCACTTTTAAGCTTCGCGCGGGAGATCCGATTGGATTGAAAGTAACTATTCGAGGGCATCGAATGTACGACTTTCTTACGAAGCTTGTTGCAATTGTTCTTCCTCGTGTACGAGATTTCCGGGGCGTACCGTTAAAAAGTTTCGATGGAAAAGGAAATTACACGATCGGATTTTCGGAATCGACAATATTCCCGGAGCTTGAATACAAAAACATCGATAAATCTCGTGGATTTGAAATCGTCTGTGTTACATCAAGTAACGACGATAAAGGCGCGAAGAGACTTTTGGAACTGCTAGGGATGCCGTTTGAAAAGGGGGACCATGGCAAAAACATCTGACATAGTAAAGTTTAAAAGGAAACAGAAATACACAGTGAGAGGGCATAATCGGTGTTCGCTGTGCGGCAGAAGCCGGGGCTACATGCGGAAATTTGGCATCTGTCGTATTTGTTTTCGGGAACGCGCCCACCGGGGGGAACTGCCAGGTGTAGTGAAAGGATCGTGGTAACTATATGGTAAATGACCCAATTGGAGATTTATTAGCACAAATAAAAAACGCAATGCTGTCAGGCAAAAAGACGGTTGAGCTACCTTATTCAAAAATGAAGATAGCAATTGCCAATATATTGGTTAGCGAGGGGTATCTTTCGTCAGCAAAACAAAAGGGAACTGTTCCAAATGCCAGTCTAACCCTCGAGCTTGCCTACCAAGGAAAAACACCGGTTTTGACTGATCTTAAGAGGATAAGTAAGCCGGGCATGCGATGGTATGTTCGTTCAAATCAAATCCCGTTGGTTGTGGGTGGCATGGGAATTTCAATACTTTCAACTCCAAGCGGTGTTATGACGGGAAGCAATGCAAAGCAAAAAGGTATTGGTGGAGAATTACTTTGTAAAGTTTGGTAAAAAACATATGTCACGAATCGGCAATACACCCATTCAAATACCTTCCACTGTTACCGTAACAAAGGACGGAAAAATAACGACGGTAAAAGGACCAAAGGGAGAGCTTTCAATAACTGTTCCTATTGGGGTAACGGTTATAATCGGTGAGAAAGAAGTTAAAATTGAAAGCAAAGGAGCGGATAAAAAAAGTCGTGCAATTCACGGATTCGTGAGATCAAAAATCAACAATGATGTCGTGGGTGTAACTAAGGAATGGTCAAAAACACTGGAGTTGTCAGGGGTTGGTTATCGGGCAAATATAACCGGAAGTGATTTGGTATTAACGATCGGATTTTCTCATCCCGTCACGATTCATCCTCCGCAAGGGATCACGTTTAGTGTTGTTGAAGGAAAAATAGTTGTTTCTGGAATAGATAAACATCTTGTGGGTCAGATTGCCGCAAATGTGAGAGCGATGAAAAAACCCGAGCCGTATAAAGGAAAAGGAATTTTATACTCTGGAGAGCATATACGCAAAAAAGCAGGAAAAGCGGCAAAGGCTGTTGGAGGCGCGCTGGGGACGGCAGGAGGAAAATAATGTATGGATAAAAATCTCTTACACAAGAGGCGAAAAGCGAGAATCAGAGCCGGTATTGTGGGTAATTCCAGTCGACCAAGGCTTGCGGTTCATCGATCAAATACAGCATTATCAGCTCAGGTGATCGACGACGCAAAAAAAACAACACTCATTTCAAAAACAGTCAAAGGAACGACAATACCTGCGGCAGCATCACTAGGAGCAGAAATTGCGAAAGCCTGTAAAGCAAAAAAAATTACACACGTGGTATTTGACCGCGGGGGTTACCGTTACCATGGGGCGGTTCGAAGCCTTGCTGATGCTGTTCGTGAAGGAGGAGTAATTATATGAGATTTCAACACAGGTCACAGACACCGAGCGAATTTGATGAGAAAATTGTTCAGGTCAACCGTGTTTCGAAAAAAACAAAGGGTGGAAATAAAATCGGGTTTTCTGTTTTGGTTGTGGTAGGTGATAAAAAAGGGAGAGTTGGCGTGGGATTAGGAGGTGCTCCGGACGTTTCCTCAGCAGTTCGAAAAGCGGTTGCGTACGCGAAACGTCGTTTGTTTACGGTTCCCATGAAGGGAACAACAATTCCTCATGAAGTTCGGGTTAAGCGGGGTGCAGCCTTCGTACTTCTTAAACCCGCACCCCCAGGAACCGGAGTTATTGCCGGGGGTGCAGTACGGGCTGTGGTTGAAGCTGCAGGAATTCGGGATATCGTATCAAAAATTTTAGGAAGTAAAAATCAAGCATCAAATGTCTATGCGACTATGGAAGCATTAAAAAAGTTTAAAGTACAAAGGACCAGAACATGAAATTAAACGAGTTACCAAAAAGCACGACAAAATCAAAAAAAAGGATCGGTCGGGGTCATGGGTCGGGTAAAGTGAAGACATCCGGGCGGGGAACCAAAGGGCAAAAATCCAGAGGAACCATTCGATCGGAATTTGAAGGAGGACAATTACCCCTCATCAAAAGGCTTCCGCTTCTTCGTGGAAAAACGAGAAATAAAAGCAGGAAGGAACATGCAACCGCAGTGTCAGTTTCAAAATTAACCGTATTTCCATCCAAAAGCGACGTTACATTGGATACACTTCAAAAATATCATATCATTAAAGATGATACGAAGAGAGTAAAAATTGTCGGAAATGGAACCTTAACAGTTTCACTTACCGTGAATGTTCCATGTTCGCACTCTGCTAAAAAAATTATTGAAAAAGCGGGCGGAAAAGTAGTACATCTATGAATCAACTGCTCTCTCCAATCATAAACAGCTGGAAAACTCCGGAGCTTCGTCGCAAAATCCTCATTACAGCACTTATCTTCATCATTTTTAGAATATTTGCACATATTCCAATTCCTGGTGTTGACGGCGAGAGACTTCGGGCACTATTTTCCCAAAATCAGTTTTTGGGACTTCTCGACATATTCTCGGGTGGAACACTCGTTAATTTTTCCGTTATGGCTTTAGGGCTTAACCCGTACATAAACGCATCGATTATTTTGCAACTCCTGACCATAGTATTCCCAAAACTGGAGGAATTATCCAAAGAGGGTGAATACGGCAGAGAAAAAATTAATCAGTACACGCGATTTCTCACAGTTCCCCTTGCAGCACTCCAGGCAATTGGTATGTTTGCACTTCTTAAAAATCAGGGAATCATTGCATCGGTCGATCCCATGACGCTTATCTCGATTATCGTGACTATGACTTGCGGAACCATTCTTGTGATGTGGTTTGGTGAGTTAATCACAGAATATGGTATCGGTAATGGAATTTCTCTCCTTATTTTTGCGGGTATTGTCGGCAGGCTTCCCGTTGTATTCGGACAAACAGCAACAACTGTAACCGCTGAAACAGTGACAAATGTTGGAATTTTCATGCTTCTTGCTATTATCGTCATTGCCGCAACCGTGTTTATTAATGAGGCAGTCCGGCGAATAAGTGTTCACTATGCCCGACGAATTCGCGGGAATAAACTCTACGGAGGGCAAACCTCGTACCTGCCGCTCCGCGTTAACCAAGCCGGGGTAATTCCAATCATATTTGCCGTGTCAATGGTGCTTTTGCCGTCGCTTGTTGGTGGATTTTTAGGACAGGTGAGTAATCCCGTTGTTGTTAATTTCGGTAGGTTTCTCACAAACGTATTCAACCCAAACAACATTTCCTATAATGTTATTTATTTTCTCCTTGTCATAGGATTTACATTTTTCTATACAGCGATTACGTTTAACCCGACAAAAATTGCCGGAGAAATTCAAAAATACGGCGGCTTTATTCCCGGTATCCGCCCCGGTGCACCAACAGCGAGTTATTTAAATTATATTTTAACGAGAATTACACTCGCTGGTGCGTTGTTTTTAGGATCGATTGCTGTTTTCCCGTCACTTGCTCGTGGCGTTACGGGTGTTTCGACACTTCTTGTCGGAGGGACAAGCGTTCTTATTGTCGTATCTGTTGTACTTGAGACTGTGAAAGCATTAGAAGCCCAGCTTGTTATGCGAAATTACGAAGGATTTCTGAAGGAATAATTTGTTCAAGTGTCATTCCGGGCTTGACCCGGAATCCATCTTGGTATGGTAAGGCATTATTTTGTTTATATTCTTGCCAGTAAGCCGAATGGAACATTGTATATTGGCGTTACGAATAATCTTGGTAGGCGAACTATTGAGCATAAATATGGTTTGATTGATGGTTTTACTAAAACATATAGCGTTCATCGACTTGTGTATTATGAAATATTTACTGATATTAAATTGGCGATATATCGGGAAAAACAGTTAAAATGGTGGAAAAGAGATTGGAAAATAGATTTAATCAACAATAAGAACCCAGAGTGGAAAGATTTGTATAAAGCAATATTTTAACTTATGCAATTCTTAGTAATAGGGAAAGATGGTAAAGATGAAAAGGCCGCGGAAAGAAGATTAGCAGTTCGTGAAGCTCATCTTTTATTAGGCGATCAGATGGAAGCTTCAGGTAAAAGATGGTATGGGTGCGTACTAAAGGATGATAAGGGAAAAATGATTGGATCCATGGCTATATTAGATTTTCTATCAGAAGAAGAACTCAAAAAATATCTTAACAAAGAACCATATATTGTTGGAAAAGTCTGGAAAACGGTTGAAATATATAAATGTGAGGTTAAAAATCCTTGGAAATTTAATCGTCCAGAATCATTTTTTAATACAAAAACTGGATCCCAGCGTTCGCTGGGATGACAAAAAACACTATGCATATAGTTTTTTTCGGACCGGAAGGATCGGGGAAGGGAACGCAAGCCAAACTTTTAAGCGAAAAGCTGAACGTTCCGATTTTAACGTCAGGCGATCTTGTTCGTGACGCAGCAGCCAATGACAAGGGAATTATTGGTGAGGTTTGTCGTCAGGCACTTTCAGAAGGAAAGTATGTTGCCGACAGCGAAATGTTCGTTCTTTGGAAATGGAGACTAAAAGATGAGGATGCAAAGGGCGGATGGATCATGGATGGATTTCCGCGTAACGTCGAACAGGCGCAATTCTTAGATGACAAAATTGACAAATACGGTTATAAAATTGAAAAAGTATTTTATCTTGATCTTAATGAAGAAGAATCCTACAAGAGACTCATTGCACGCGGGAGGCCACTTCACCCCGGAAGTACGGAACTCCATGATTCTCCCGAACGGATAAAACAGAGACTAACAATTTACAAAGAGGGAGAAAAGAATGTTCTTGACTATTACAATAATAAAGGCGTGCTATTTACCATTGATGCAAATCAATCCATCGAAAAAGTACACGAAGACATTCTAAAACATACACAATGAAGCAGTCGCAGATAGTCGCTATCGTCGGCATGCCTGGAGCCGGGAAAAGCGTCGCCGCTTCATACTTCAAAGAGAAAGGAATCCCCGTATTACGTTTCGGAGATGAAACAGAGAGGGGATTGCGTGAACTGGGCATGGAGGTTAATGAAAAAAATGAACGGTGGTACAGAGAAAAGATAAGAAAAGAACTCGGCATGGCTGCAATGGCATTAAAAATTGAAACCAGAATAGTAGAAGCAAAACACAGCAATCCTTTTATTATTCTTGATGGGCTATATTCTTGGGAAGAATACGTCTACCTCAAAGAAAAATTTCCCGATCTTATTCTCTTATGTATTTTTGCACCACCGGAAATTCGGTATAAGAGACTCGAAACAAGATCGGTCAGACCATTAACTCAACAGGAAGCGGAGAGTCGTGATAAAAGCGAAATTGAACAATTGCATAAAGGGGGTCCTATTGCGCGAGCAGATTACCTCATTAAAAACGAATCAACGCCTCAAGCACTCCGGGAGGGATTAGAAAAATTTTACCTCCAGCTTCTATGACCATTGTTCCGAAAATAAAAACAGAACTTCAAAGAATGGAAGAGGGCGGTAAAATGCTCGGACGCATATTATCGCAACTTCTTAAAGATGCGAAACCAGGCGTCGTGTTACAAGATCTTGAAACTATGGCGCAAGATCTCATTGCCAAAACCGGCGGTACGCCCTCTTTTCAAACGGTCAAAGGATACCGATGGGCAACCTGTCTATGCATTAATGACGTGGTTGTGCATGGTGTTCCTTCAGGATACAAACTTAACCGAGGGGACGTGTTAACGATTGATATCGGACTTATATATAAAGGCTTGCATACGGATATGGCATGGACAAAAGTAGTCGGAGGGGATAAGGAAAAAGAGAAATTTTTGAAAACCGGCATTTATGCTCTTGAGAATGCAATTAAAGTAGCTACAGCCGGAAATCGAATCGGTCATATCTCCAAGGCTATTGAGGAAACGATTGAAGGAGCCGGCTATAGTATCGTAAAATCGCTTGTAGGTCACGGTGTGGGGGCAGAGCTCCACGAACCGCCGCAGGTACCTGGATTTGTGCGGGGATCACTCAACCGAACAGAATTACTTATTGCTGGAATGACTATTGCCATTGAAGTAATTTATGCAAAGGGCAAAGGAGCGGTTGTATACGCCAATGACGACGGGTGGTCTATAGCTACCGCCGATGGCTCCCTTTCGGCAGTTTTTGAATATACTATAGCGGTGAGGGACGGTTCGCCCCTGATATTGACCAAATTCGGGAAATAGGGTAGAATAAACTCTTATTAACGAACCCCATGGTCGTGATGGGGATTTTTCGTGTCATATATGGCGCATCAGGGGAATATTGAAATTGAAGGAGAGGTTGTTGAGTGTTTGCCAAATACTCTCTTTCGGGTTAAGTTATCGAATGGTCATATTGTGCTTTGTCATCTTTCCGGTAAGATGCGGTTAAATTTTATCCGCATAATGCCCGGGGATAGAGTGAGATTAGAAATGACACCATATGATGCAACGAAAGGCAGAATTACGTATAGGATGAAATGATCCCGCAGAGCGGGACAAGCTTATGAAAGTACGAGCGAGTGTTAAACCAATGTGCAGAAAATGTAAAATAGTCCGTCGTCGGGGACGGGTGTATATTATCTGCGATATTCCTAAACATAAACAAAGACAAGGGTAAAAATATGATAAGAATTGCAGGCGTTGATTTACCGGATGAAAAGCGTGTAGATATTGCTCTCACGTATCTTTACGGGGTCGGGAGAAGCAACGTTGTACCCATTTTAAAAGAGGCAAAAATTGATGCCGGAAGACGTCTTAAAACGCTCAATGAAGAGGAAGTGAATCGCTTAGCAAAAATAGTAGAGAAAAATTATTCGGTCGAAGGAGATCTCCGAAGATCTGTTTCTGAAAGCATAAAACGGTTGATTGACATTCGAAGTTACAGAGGCACCCGTCATACAAAAAAGCTCCCGGCCCGCGGTCAACGTACAAGAACCAACGCCCGAACTAAAAGAGGGAAACGCATGACCGTTGGAGCTCTCAAGAAAGAAGACCGGGCACGGACAGAAGAGACAAAAGCAGAACCTGCTAAATAAAATATTCTATGGCAGTCACAAAAACAAAACACGTCGCTGAAAAAGGAAAAGTATTTATCACTGCAACGTTTAATAACACGTTGGTGACTGTAACGGATATGGAAGGGAATACTATCGGATGGGGATCATCGGGTTTAGTCGGATTTAAAGGCGCACGAAAATCTACGCCGTATGCAGCAACGACTGCGGTAGAGGCTGTTGCAAGGAAAGTCCAGACACAGGGACTTCGGGAAGTAGAGGTATACATTAAAGGACCAGGGGCGGGGCGTGATGCCGCGCTGCGTGCTCTTAAATCTGTCGGATTACGTATAAGTTTGATTGCTGATGTAACCCCCCTTCCGCATAACGGAGTGAGGGCAAAGAAAAAGAGAAGGGTATAATATGGCACGATATACTGGACCAAAAAACAGATTAGCACGGCGAGAAGGGCTTGATTTAGGGCTCAAAACGATAGGCTCTAAATCGCATGCGTCCCTCCTTCGAAGGCTAAACATTCCTCCGGGCCAACATGGCGCTCGGGGAAAAAGAAAACAGTCTGATTACGGGTTGCAACTGAGGGAGAAACAGAAGGTTAAGCGCATATACGGAGTGCTTGAGCGACAGTTCCGCCGATACTTTGAACACGCGCGCAAATGGCGGGGAAATACAGGTGAAAAATTACTTGAGTTTTTGGAAAGAAGGCTGGATAATACAGTCTTCCGTGCAGGGCTTGCACCGACTCGTGCAAGCGCCCGTCAACTCATATCGCACGGTCACGTGTTAGTGAATGGGAAAAAGGTTACCATACCATCCTATTCAGTTACTGCTGAAAGCGTGATTTCACTTAAATCGAAAGCATTGGAAATTCCAGCAGTGAAAAAAATGATTGATGAAAAAACATTTACCCCGCCCGAGTGGATTAGTCGTCAAGGGCCGGTTGGGAAAGTCGACCGTGTTCCAGTTCGCACTGATGTGAAAGAAGATATTACAGAACAATTTATTGTCGAACATTATTCTCGTTAAGAGAATTAGTCTCCCGTTAGGGAGCGAAAGGAGTTATTATATGTCAGATCCAACTTTTCAAATTTCTACGGAGGCACAAAAGCCAGGATATGGTCTCTTTGTAATCGAACCTTTAGAGCAAGGGTATGGACAGACCTTGGGCAACAGTTTGCGTCGCGTGCTATTAGGGTCTCTCCCCGGGGCTGCAGTGACGTCGGTGAAAATTACAGGTGTCCAGCACCAACTTTCAACATTGCCGGGGCTTAAAGAAGATATTGCTGAGCTTGTTCTCAACGTCAAAAAAATTCGCCTGATTATTGAAGACAATGAACCGGTGACTCTAACACTTTCTAAAAAAGGACCGGGAGAAGTTGTCGCAGGGGATATCGACGTTCCGGCTGGGGTTACCATTGTCAATCCGGATATTGTCCTTGGTACTCTTTCTGATAAAAAGGCAAGTTTAGAGATGGAATTTGTAGCGGAAAAAGGGTACGGATATGTACCTGCTGATGAGCGACCGAGCGATGAAATAGGGAGAATTCCCGTCGACGCTCTGTTTTCTCCGATTGTCAGAGTTAACTATAGAGTCGAGGCAACACGTGTCGGACGAATGACAAACCTTGACCATCTGGTCATGGAAATTTGGACCGATGCGACGATTGCACCGATTGATGCGCTCAAAACTGCGGCAAAGATATTGGTTTCATACTTCCTGCAAGTATATGAACCAAAAGCAAAAGTAGACGAAAACGTTGCGGTTACGCCGTCGATTTCAGATGAGGTATTGAAGATGCGCATCGAGGAATTGGATATTCCTACGCGAATCGTCAATGCGCTTGCCAATGGCGATATAGAAACCATCGGGCAACTTTTAGGAACACCACGGGTTGAACTTCTCAAGGTAAAAAACCTGGGAACCAAGTCGCTCGCTGTTGTTGAAGAGAAGTTGCGAGAAAAAGGAGTGGCATTGACTGTATGAGACACGGATACTTTGGGCGGAAACTATCACGAAATACCAATGAACGCAAGCGTTTGCTTTTGGGTTTAGCACAGCAACTTATTAAGTTTGGCAATATCACGACCACACTTCCCAAAGCAAAAGCAGTGCAGCCTATGGTAGAGAAGATGATAACGAAATCCAAGAAAGGAAAAGGGTGGGCTGCGACACGATTCCCAAACAGAACAAGCGGTTATACGCGTATTATAAAACTTGGAACACGTCTTGGTGATAGCGCGCAGGAAGCCATACTCTCGTTTGTCGATCCAAAACCGGAAGCTAAGAAGCCGGTTAAAAAATCATATGCAAGGAAAAACAAAACCAACAAAAGCAAGTAATATAAAGAGAACCTGGCACCTTGTGGATGTAAAGGATAAAGTGCTTGGCCGAATTGCGACGGATATCGCAGGTAAACTCATGGGAAAAAGTAAACCGTATTTTGTCCGAAACCTCGATTGCGGAGATTACGTCGTTGTGATTAATGCAAAACACGTTGCAGTTACCGGCAAAAAAGAAAAACAGAAAACCTATACAAACTACTCCGGATACCCGGGTGGTGATAAAACAAAAGCGTTATGGCAGATGAGAATTGAAAAACCAACAGAGATTATTCGAAGAGCTGTCTTTGGAATGCTCCCGAAAAATAAATTACGGGATATTATGATTACACGACTTTATATTTATCCGGAGAAAGAGCACCCACACGGAGACAAAATATGAGTGACAAAAAACCAACCTACTACGAAGCAGTTGGCAGACGCAAGACATCAAGTGCGCGGGTACGGCTCCATGTGGAAAGCGATGAAGCAAAAGGAACAATGACAGTCAATAACAGACCAGCAGAAAAATATTTCCCGGGTGAGGTTTTCAAAAGGATATATCTTGAACCCTTTAGGACAACCAATACTATTGGCAGGTTTTCAGTAACGGTGAAAGTTGAAGGCGGAGGATTATCAGGACAGTTGGGAGCAGTTTCTCATGGAATTTCACGGGCCCTTGTTAAAGTTGATCAGGAAAAATTTCAGCCGATCCTTCGAAAGCGCGGATTAATGACCCGCGACCCTCGTGCTAAAGAGCGTCGGAAAGCAGGCTTTGCCGGCAAAGCCCGCGCAAAGAAGCAATCTCCAAAACGATAATTTTATTATTCCCCGGCGGATATTTTTGCAGCTGTGTGGCCGGATTTGACGGCTTTCCAGATGTGGTCTGTCAAATCTTTAACGAGTTTGTGATTTTCCCGTAAGTAGAGTTTTGCCGCTTCCTTTCCTTGTCCCAGCATCTGCGTCCCGAATTTTAAGAATGCACCGGATTTATTCACAACACCAAGTTCCACCCCCACATCAATAAGCGCTCCTTCACGGGATATGCCGTCATGCATGACGTCAAATTCAGCCACACGAAATGGTGGAGAGACTTTATTTTTTACTACTCTCACACGGTGTCGGCTACCGATGACCCGATCGCCATCTTTGAGGCTTTCAATCTTTCGTGAATCCATGCGAATACTGGCATAAAACTTGAGGGCTAGTCCACCAGTGGTTGTTTCAGGATTCCCAAACATCACGCCAATTTTTTGTCGCAATTGATTGGTAAACATCACGATTGTTTTTGATTTAGAAATAACAGCAGTGAGTTTTCGAAGCGCTTGTGACATGAGACGGGCATGAACACCCATCATGCTGTCACCCATTTCTCCTTCAATTTCTGCTCGCGGAACAAGGGCTGCGACAGAGTCGATGACGATAATGTCAATGCCACCGCTTCGAATAAGTGTTTCAGCAATTTCTAATGCTTGCTCACCCGTATCGGGTTGAGAAATTAGAAGATCATCAAGTTTTACTCCCAGTACTTCTGCCCATTGTGGATCAAGTGCATGTTCGGCATCAATAAATGCGGCTACACCTCCATTTTTTTGTGCTTCAGCGATCGTTGAAAGACAGACAGTGGTTTTTCCCGATGCTTCCGGCCCGTAAATTTCAACAACTCTTCCCCGAGGAAGTCCGCCGACACCGAGAGCAAGGTCAAGAGGTAAAATACCGGTTGAGATAACGCCAATGGCTTCCCGAACATTTACTTTTTCTCCAAGCTTCATGATGGACCCTTTTCCGTACTGCTTTTCAATCTGATCCATCGCGAGCCGAATTGCTTGAAGTTTTTGATCGACGGCCATATGCGCCCCATTCTTACACAAAAAATGATAAAATACAAGCGGTTTAGGCGGGGCGTAGCTCAGTTGGTAGAGCACACGGCTGGGGGTCGTGTGGTCGCACGTTCGAATCGTGTCGCCCCGACCATGGAAAAGACTGCTCGTCCTGGATACGAATATTTGTCCGCATACATGCTTGGTAAAGTTATTCAGGACTTAACGGTTGAATTTTGTAACCGGTATATTGATAGAAGATCTAGAACCCATGACCAAATGGTTCAAGCAGCCAGATCAAATTGTCAAAATGTAGCTGAAGGATATTCTAATCCCTCATTAAAAGGTTATCTAAAACTAGCAGGGATTGCATATGGATCAAATGAGGAATTAACCAAAGATTATCAGGATTTTTTACGGCAGAGAAAATTGCCAATTTGGGATAAAAACGATCTGAAAGTTAGGGAATTTAGGGGGTTTAGGGTGGTTTGGAAAACCCCAACATCCCTAAATACCCCAACACTCCCTAAAAAGCCAGTTGAAGCAGCGAACATGCTACTAACCTTTTGTAATCTAGATGGCTTCTTGCTTAAAAGGCTCCTAGCTTCCCTTATGGAAAAACATGAAAAAGAAGGCGGGCTGACAGAAAAAATGTATAGAAGACGAACTCAATATCGAAAAAATCATGGATAATTTGTATTATGAAAGGTTGATGAATGCGGTTATCAGATTTGTATCGTTTCGTCCAAGAAGCGAAAAGGAAATTCGAGATTTTCTTACAAAAAAAATAATCAAGTGGAAAGTATCAGACGATCTCCTTCTAAATAAAGTTATCGACCGAATGGAAGACCTGGGATACATCGATGACAAAAAATTTGCCGACTGGTGGGTGGAGCAGCGAACACGGTTTCGGCCGAAAGGCAATCGGGTTATTGAGTATGAACTTTATCAAAAAGGAATCGCAAAAGATATAATTTCTGACGCTTTAATGGCACGAAATTCCGTAGAAGCGGCACGAAAAGCCGTTGCAAAAAAGAATTTTGATAAAAAGAAACTCTATGAGTATCTCACCAGACGCGGGTTTGACGCAGATACCATAAAAAAGGTACAATATGAGTAGATTTTTGGAGACTGAAACAGCAAATATGAACTTCATAGAAATACACACGTTACGAGCCGCATAAATTGCGGGATTTTTGCTGCACTTCTTCTTCCATAAATCTCTTACTCTATGTTTGATGTACTTAAAACTCTCTCGACGCTTGTTCAAAACCGATCGCCAAAACAACAATCGTCTCCCCCCCCAGCGCACAAAGCGACACCAAAACCCGTAAAACAAGTGGCTTCAGTCGACGTAAGTGCTCAAATTCGTTTAGCAGAGGCACAAGCTCGTGAAATTCTCCTTGAGGCAAAAGATGAAGCACGAAACAAACTTATTGCCATAGAACGCCGGGAGGGAGCCGTTGAGGAACGAGAAAAGAGAGCGAATGAGTTTGAGGAAAGAGTGAAAAAAACACTTGCTGAAATGGAAAAATTGAAAGCTGATGAACTTGCCAAGCTTCAAAAAATCGCAAGTCTCACACGGAGCGAAGCGAAAGATATTATTTTAGCTAGCCTCAAAGACGAGCTCAAAGTTGAAATGGCAAAACTTATTAAAGAAGAAGAGGCGGGGGCTCACGAAGAGGCGGAAAAGAAAGCAAAAGAAATACTCGTTGATGCGATGCGTCACGGCGCCACGGACTATGTTCCCGAGTTTACTGTTTCGGTTGTAAAAGTTACAGACGAAGAAATGAAAGGGAGAATTATTGGGAAAGAAGGCAGAAATATTCGCGCATTCGAGATGGCAACAGGGGTTGATGTTGATTTAGACGAGGAGGGAGTTATTCGATTATCAAGTTTTGATCCTGTCAGGCGAGAAATTGCCCGCATTAGTCTCGAGAGACTCCTACGTGATGGGCGTGTGCAACCGACGCGAATTGAAGAACTTGTTGATATCGTTAAAAAAGAAACTGAGAGAATTATGTTTGATGAGGGACAAAAGCTCTGTCATTCAGTTGGCGTCTATAATTTACCGGCTCCATTAGTTGCGATGCTAGGGCGATTTAAATACCGTTTCTCGTATGGTCAAAATATGATCGCGCATACACTTGAAGAAACAAAAATTGGCATTGCATTAGGTCAGGAAGTTGGAGCTGATGTTAACGTCGTACGGTTGGGATGTTTACTTCATGATATCGGGAAAATAGTGACAGACGAAGAGGGGAGCCATGTTGAACTTGGCGTCTCTCTTCTTAAAAAATATGGCCTACCGCAAAAAGTGATTGATTGTGTTGCGCAGCACCATGAAGACACACCGTTTTCAAGCATTGAGTCGATGATTGTGTATATCTCTGATGCAATTTCCGGTAGCCGTCCCGGTGCAAGGTATGAAGATATCGAAGGCTACATTAAGCGTTTGAATGATCTTGAAACAATTGCTAAATCCCATAAGGGAGTTAAAGAAGCATTTGCATTTCAAGCGGGACGGGAACTGCGGATTATCGTTGATCCGGGTAGTGTTGATGATGCTGCTTCCTCTGTTATGGCTCATGAAGTAAAGGAAGAAGTTGAAAAGAAAATGACCTATCCGGGACAGATAAAAATTTCCGTTATTCGCGAACTTCGAGCAACGGAAATTGCAAAGTGATTTTGCTATCTTGACAGAATAATCCAAATTGTCTACATTGCCTCGTAGATCCCGTTAGAACGGGACAAGAAAAATTTTTTCTTGTTATTACCTTCTGCTCAGATCGGAGGTGAAATTCAAAATGACAAAAGCAGATCTTGTTGAGGTTGTTGCCAAAAAGGCAAGCCTTACAGCAAAAGCAGCGAGAGAATCAGTCGCAGCCGTATTCGGTGCAGTGACTGATGCTCTTAAAAAGGGAGATAAAGTGGTCGTGACCGGTTTTGGAACGTTTATGGTCAGATCACGGAAAGCTCGTACCGGAAGAAATCCACAAACTGGAGCGCCTATTAACATTCCCGCCCGCAAAACTCCAGGATTTACAGCCGGAAAAGCACTCAAGAAAGTCGTACGGTAAATATAACGAAAATAGATAAACAATCCCGACGACCGTCGACGGAGTCGGGATTTGTTATACTTACCTATAGATATGGTTATCTCCGTTTCTCATTTAAAGAAATATTATCGTATTCATAAAAAAGAGCCGGGAGTCATAGGTTCAATAACATCGCTGATATCGCGAACATACGAAAACGTCCGTGCTGTTGATGACATTTCGTTTTCGATAGATGAAGGAGAACTCGTGGGCTTTATCGGACCAAATGGTGCCGGTAAGACGACGACACTCAAGTGTCTCTCAGGACTTTTGTATCCTACAAGCGGTAAAGTAAGCGTTCTTGGATATACTCCTTTTGAACGAAAGCACGAATATCTCAAGAAGATTTCTCTGGTCATGGGACAGAAAAATCAACTCTGGTGGGATTTGCCCGCAATTGAAACCTTTCTCCTCAATAAAGAAATCTATGAAATTGCCGATGATCAGTATAAAAAAACATTGAATGAACTGGTCGATTTACTTGAAGTAGAAAGCCTTTTGAAAGTGCAAGTTCGTAAACTTTCTCTCGGAGAGCGGATGAAGATGGAGCTTATTGCGGCCCTAATTCATGCACCGCAAGTTCTTTTTCTTGATGAACCAACCATCGGACTTGATGTGGTGATGCAAAAGAAAATGCGGGATTTTATTAAAGAATATAACACCCGTCACGCCTCAACTATTCTTCTCACCTCTCATTATATGGAAGATGTGCGACAACTCGCCCGCCGCGTGATCATCATTGATCACGGGAAACTTCTCTATGACGGAAAACTGGATAATTTAGTGAAAAGGTATGCAAAACATAAAGTATTATCGATTGTATTAGAAACTTACGTATCGCCTGATAAACTCTCTGAAGTTGGAGAACTTGTTGAGTATGATTTTCCTCATGCCGTCATTCGGGTTGACCGGGGGGCAAGCAATATGGCAGCATCACAGATTCTTCAAAAATTTCCCGTTGATGATCTCAATATCGAAGAGCCTGACATAGAAGACATTATCCGCGATGTCTTCACAAAGAAAAACGCATGATATTCTATGAAGTATGTCAAAATATTTTTGCTTCATTTTCAAGAAGCAACCGACGAACGAAGTAGAATGTTCGTATGGTTTCTTATTTCGCTTATAAATCCACTCGTCTATCTCCTTTTTTGGCGCGGAGCGCATACAAGCCTTCCAGAAACAACGAACCAATGGCAACTATCAGGATTTGCTTCATACTATGTTCTTTTGATACTTGCCGGCTCTTTCCTTAGAGTGCATATTGAAGAGTATATTGCGTACTATGATATTGAGCTTGGTTACTTAGCAAACTCACTCCTCAAACCAGTTTCCTATTTTTGGTATCAGTTTTTTCATGAATTGCCGTATCGGCTTCTTGAAACATCGTTTGGCATACTTGTTTTTTTATTATTTGTCATAAACCTTCCCGGCCTCATCCAACTTACTGGAAAGTTAGAATATATACTGTTAAGTATTTTCATTCTTTTTGCCGGATATTTTCTTTCCTATCTTCTTAAAATATCTTTAGGGCTGAGTGCACTTTTTACAACTGACTTTCGGGGGTTGTCTGAACTGCTTGAAGTTACCCTTCTTCTTTTCGGAGGATTTGTACTTCCATTGGATCTTTTTCCTGATACTCTCAAACAATTTCTTTTCGTACTACCTTTTCCGTATATGTTTTATTTTCCGGTCGTTGCATTTCTTGGTCGATTAACAATTGAAGAGCTTTTAAAAACAATAGTGATTCAACTTACATGGATTGTTGGATTTATGATTTTGTACAGAATCATCTGGAATAAAGGAATACGGTTGTTTACGGGTGTGGGTCGATAACCTATGAAAGCATATTTAAAAATTTATAAAATGCTTCTTAAAATAAATTTTTCCTCACTTGTTATGTATAGAAGTAATTTTATCAATAGCACTCTGTCTAGTATGGCGTGGGCTGTTTTTAATTTTGTAGGTATTATTATTCTCACATCGAGAGTTTCAACAGTATTTGGGTGGAAAAGAGAAGAATTAATAGTTTTGACTGCATCTTTCACTATTTTAACAGGAATATTTCACATGCTCTTTTCTAAGAATTTTGAAAGGATTCCAAAACTTGCTAACAGCGGCGATCTCGACCGGATACTTCTCTATCCAATCGATTCTCAATTTTCTGTTAGTTTTTGGGAAATACATTATAGCCATTTAATACGAATACCAGTTGGCATAGGAATTTTATTCTATCTTTTTGGATTACTTAAAATTTCTATTACATGGCAGCAGATAATTATGTTTATGTTTTTTCTTGTCGTCGGACTAATTATCCAGTATTGTATATGGTTTTTGGCAACAACGATCACTGTCCGACTTACAAGATTGTCAAACATTCCAGAGGTTCTCTATTCAGTAACCGGTATAGCTCGGTATCCGCGTGAGCTTTTTCGGCAGTTAACTGATTATGTGTTTATTTTTCTTCTGCCATTGACATTGATTATTGTTACTCCAGTAAAGGTCCTTTTTAATCAATTGACGCTTAGTGAAATTTTTCTATTCTTTGGAGTAGCGATAAGTTTTTTATATATTTCCCGAAAGTTTTGGAAATATTCACTCCGATACTATACAAGCGCAAGTAGTTAAAGTGATGAAAAAATATTTTCAGATTATTAAGGGCACGTGGGCGGAGTACATGGTGTACCGCTTAAGTTTCGTTTTGTGGCGTGTGAGGATTGTCATGCAGCTTTTAGTAACGTACTTTCTTTGGTGGGCTATTTTTTCACAACACGAGACGCTATTCGGATATACACAATCAATGATGCTTACCTATATTCTATTAAGTGCAGTTGTGCGGCCGTTTGTGATGGGAACAAGAACGCAAGAAGTGGGTATGATGATTAATGACGGAAGTCTATCTAATTATCTCACCCGACCAATAAATCTCTTTCGTCTTTTTTGGAGCCGGGATATTGCAGATAAATCTCTAAATATTATATTTGCCATTGGCGAGATTGCCATATTGATATTACTTCTTAAACCATCAATTATTTTGCAAGCGAATATAACCGTGTTACTTTTTACTTTTCTAGCACTCGTAATTGGTGTAGTGCTCTTTTTTTATTTCAGCATGTTACTTTCACTGTTAGGGTTTTGGACTTCTGAGATATGGGGACCAAGATTTTTGTCATTTATATTGGTTGAATTTTTTGGAGGCATGCTTTTTCCTCTTGATATTCTGCCGGAATCTCTGTTTCGGGTGAGCACACTCTTGCCGTTTTCCTACTTTATCTATTTCCCGCTCAAAGTGTACCTTGGTCAACTCAGTGTAATTTCCATGATTTCTGGATTAGGAGTAGGACTTGTATGGGCGCTCGGCCTCAAGTTGCTTACGGAACTACTTTGGAGACGGGGATTGATGGTTTATTCGTCAGAGGGAAAATGAAAACAGTAAGAAAATACTTTATTCTTTGGGGAAAACTGACTGCAAATTCTTTTTTATCTATACTAGCTTCCCGGTTTGGTGCGAGTATTTTTCTTTTGGGAAAAACACTCCGTTTTCTCTTTTTTTTCGTGTTCCTATTGACCATATTTACAAAAATTTCCTTCATCGCAACGTATTCAGTTGCTCAAGCGGTTTTTTTCTTTCTCACCTTTAATCTCATTGATACAACAACACAACTTTTTTTCCGTGAAGTATATAGGTTTCGTCAACTCGTGGTAACCGGAGATTTTGATTTAGTATTAACCAAACCCATGAACCCCCTTTTTCGAGCTCTCGTTGGAGGAGCAGATCCTCTGGATTTACTTATGCTCATCCCATATATAGGATTACTCATCTACCTTTCACTTCAGTTGGGCGGCATACAATTTTGGTCTGTAACTCTGTATTTGATACTTATATTGAATGGTTTCCTTATTGCGGCAGGTTTTCATATATTAGTACTTGCGCTTGCGGTGGTAACGACCGAAATAGATCACACAATTATGATTTACCGGGATTTAACCAGTATGGGGAGGGTACCGATTGATATTTACAGAGAACCACTGCGTGGTATTCTCACGTTTATTATCCCCATAGGTATCATGATGACGTTTCCGGCAAAAGCATTCTTAGGACTGTTATCGCCAACATCAATGCTGTTAGCCTTTATCGTAGGGCTAGTCTTTTTTATTCTTTCTGTACGGATTTGGCGCTTTGCGCTGACTCAGTATAGCTCTGCATCCAGTTGACGTAGCAAGGATTATTCGTGTAGACTTATACAACATGGCGAAACGAAAAGAACCAAGTAAGGAAAATGAGAATCGGGTAAGTCAAGTTGTGGAGGTGGTTGAAGAGTCCGATAAATCCGAAGCATTGGAGACAATAAAAGAAGACGCTCAAGAAATAGAAGCTGTAGCAGAAGAGCTTGGAACGCAGAGTGCCCCTCCCATGGAAGAAGAAAAAGAAAAACAGAAAGAAGTTGTAGAAGAACTTTTTCAAAAAGAGCCACCGACTATTGCTCCTGATTTTACGGAAAATAAACGGGGCTCATCGAGGAAATTTCTGGTGTGGGCTGCAATAGTTATTAGCGTTGCGCTTTTGGTAGGAGGCGGTCTCATAGCAATTACCGGGGGATCATTGAGTGTTCCCTTTGTTGGTGAACCTACACCAACCCCAACACCTGCTTCAACACCAACACCAACTCCTGCACTTAATCTTAACCGTGAAGAACTCAACATAGAAGTCTTAAATGGCGGGGGAACTCCTGGGGCAGCTTCCAAAATGAAAGCGTTTTTGGAAGAAAAAGGGTATACAGTTACCGATGTTGGTAACACCGAAGAATATACGTATGAGCAAACAGAAATTTACGTAAAAACTGAAAAGCAAGAATACTTAGCTTTACTTGAAGATGATCTCAAAAGCGACTATAACATCGGGACAACCGGTGCAACTTTGAGCGAGGATTCCTCTGCAGATGCTCAGGTCATCGTTGGCAAGGAGTAGATATAGTGTATAAGGCAATCATTCTCGACCTCGATGGTACAGTGGTTCCCCAAGGAAGCGAAAATCCTCCGAGCGAACGGGTGACGCAGGCAATTTCAGCGGCCAAAGATATCATCCATGTCTGTATTGCTACGGGAAGACCGTTGTTTGCGAGTAAATACATTCTTGACCACCTCCAATTGTCAGGACCCTGCATTTTTAATAACGGAGTGCAAGTATATGATCCGGAAAAAAATGAAATAGTGAAAGAATTTCCGCTACCTCAGAAAGCACTTCCAAACATCATGCACATTTTTAAGAGTCACAAACAGGAAATACTTTTTTTTGACGGAACGAGCGATGTTGAACATACACTCAAGGAATTACCCGACACAGTATTTAGTGTTTATTTAAACAAAGCACCAGAAATGTTAGTAGATATTATTGTAGGAGAGCTGCGGAAAATTCCAAACATAGAAGCGCATAAGATGTTTTCATGGGAGGATAAAAACTATTTTTCCATCGAAGTAACCAGCGATCAGGCGACGAAACTTCACGGAATTGTTGAGATAACAAAAATACTTAAGATTACAAAGGAAGAAATTATCGGGGTCGGGGATAGCTATAATGACTTCCCGCTTCTCATGGCTTCAGGCCTTAAAATTGCGATGGGTAATGCCGTCCCGGAACTTAAGGAAATTGCCGATTTTATCGCCCCTTCAGTTGACGAAGACGGTGTTGCAACAATTATTGAAAAATTTGTTTTGACATGAAAATACTTGTCATCTGCGGACCGACAGCCACAGGCAAGACTACCCTTGCGGCATCTTTAGCCAAAAAACTGAATGGGGAGCTTATCTCTGCTGATTCGCGTCAGGTATACCGCGGCAGAGACCTTGAAACGAATAAAGAGCGGCCTGCCTCGCCGGCAGGCGGGCCGGACGTTCCTATTTGGTTGTATGATGTGGTAGAGCCCGGCGAGGAATTTAGCGTCAGCCACTGGGTAAAACTCGCTCGGAGCGCAATTTCCGACATACAAAAACGGGGGAAATTGCCAATTGTTGTTGGCGGAACAGGATTATATATTAAAGCACTACTTCGCCCGTTTGAAACAATCAACATTCCACCGGACAAGGAACTTCGTGAAAAAAAATTGAGTGTTAAAGAACTCCAAAAGATGATTCCAAGGGGGGATATGAACTGGTCAGACTGGAATAATCCACGTCGTTTAATACGGAGAATTGAAACATCGAAGCACAAAGGGCTACGAGGAGACTCCTTGAAGGCTCTCATAATTGGACTCACTGCGCCGCTGCCGGTTTTATACAAGCGAATTGACGAAGGGTTAGAAAGACGGCTCAGATCGGGTATGAGAGTGACGGGCGTGAACGAGCGCGCAATAGCAAGAAGACAGCTCGTGTGGTTCAAAAAACAAAAAAACATCCATTGGTTTGATATTTCACAAAAAGGATTTGAGGATGATATACTTAGGCTAATTCATGAACAAGATTGAAATATCCTATCGGACTATTATTTTTGCCGTTGCATTTGTTGCAGGGCTGTGGGTTCTTCTCCAAATCCGTGACATTCTCTTTCTGCTTTTTATTTCCTTTATCCTCATGACCGCCATTCGGCCACTGGTAACCCTTCTTGAAAAAGTTCGTATACCGCGTATTATAAGCATTCTTTTTGTATACCTTATTGTTTTTGGATTGTTCGGTTTTTCCCTGGCTGGTACAATCCCTCTTCTGGTTACCCAATCAACCCGACTCATTACCGACCTTCCGAAGTTTGCCGCTGATGTGATGCCGTACTGGAATATAGATGTGACAACACTTACACGCCAAATAGCTCCTATAAGTGAAAATATTGTCAAAGTTACCGTGGGAGTATTTTCGAATCTTATAACGACACTGGCTGTGCTTGTATTTACCTTTTATTTTCTTTTGGAACGGCCGAGAGCCTCTCAAACCCTTACATCCCTTGTGGGAGAATCTATGGCGAATAAAACTCTCAATATTTTACGCCTCATTGAAAAACGATTAGGGGGATGGGTGAGAGGAGAATTGCTTCTCATGTTATCAATCGGGATTGCTTCCTACATCGGATTGACCATTCTCCATGTGGATTTTGCATTACCTCTGGCAATTATTGCAGGAGTATTAGAAATTGTTCCGACCATAGGTCCAATTGTCTCTGCGATACCTGCAATTCTTGTCGCTCTTGCAACATCTCCTTTTTTGGCTGTCTCTGTTGTTGCGCTATATTTCATCATTCAGCAGGTTGAAAATAACGTTCTTGTTCCGCTCGTTATGAAAAAAAGTATTGGATTTTCCCCGCTTGTTACGCTTCTATCTGTGATGATAGGAGCAAGATTTGCAGGAATTGTAGGTGCAATATTGGCAGTACCGTTTGTTTTGGTTCTTCAGGTAATAATAACAGAGGTATTTTTCCAGCCTTCCAAGTAGCACCTTGGAATCTCGTAAGCCAGATTCTGTTTTTAGACTCTCATTTCTCTCATGCCCGCAATCTTCGGTCCTTCGGAATGCGTCGTATAACGGACCAGTCGTCGGTTGCAGCGGGTGGGATTGTCTCGTTTCACATTAAAGATCTTAGCCGTCGGGCTTATAGATCTCTGATCGTCTCTGTGACTCTCTCGGCCTGTTAATTCAAGCGTCGTCCCTTCAGTCTTTCGACCTCAGGGCACCTGACGTTACCGCATCCCGCTTGCGCGGGATCCCCTGCATTCTGCTGTCTGGACTTTCCTCCCCCTCTTTCTACGTAGAAGGAGGGGGCGAGAGTTCGGATTCCAAGGTGCAACTGTGTATTATACCATAACCCCGCCCTTCGCGAAGGGCGGGGTTTGATAAAACGTTTTACCAGAAAAACGATTAGCCACCGATCTTAAACATTCCAGTTCCACAGACAGGACATTTTCCTTTGAGTGCTGGTTTGCCGTTCTTCATCGTGATTTTTGTGGCATTCGGATCTTCTCTCTTTGTTCGACACTTAACGCAATAAAACGTTGCCATAGTAGGTAATTCACCTCCTCTCAAGAATTGTTAGGACAAGCTCAATACCTATTGCGATGATACTCAACAAAAGTGTTTTTCGTATATCACGCCGAATATAGGAAAGGTCTTCATGGAGCACTACGCTCGTGGATGCGATGGGAAGGGTATAAGGGATTCTTCGTTCTTGTGCCAATAATTTTTCTCTTTTGGTCTTTGCTGGCATAGCTAGCCTCAATGTGGGCTCAAGCGTAGCACAGGCTCGAGAGTGTTGTCAACCCTGCCTGCCGGCAGGCAGGCTCATTGACAAGTATTTGCAAGTGATCGTAAGATGGATTGTACCAATGGATGTCGGTGGAGGATTATTTTTTTGGGTCATTTTTGTTTTCATCAGCGTCTGGATACTAATACTATCAGTAGTTTTGTTTCGCACGCTCGGGCATTATAACCGGTTATCTCATGGGGTTACCAAAAACGGACTCAAAGAAGTTCTTGAAGCGATTCTCGGGTCACAGTATAAACAAGCGAAAAAGATTAATGAATTAGAAGAGGTAGTACGGCAGGTAACAAGCGACGGGAAAAGACACATTGCCAAGATTGGCGTTGTTCGTTTTAATCCCTTTGCAGATACAGGAGGAAGTCAAAGCTTTACGTTGGCGATTCTGGATAGTTTTGATAATGGGGTGATCATGACATCGCTTTTTGCACGGAATGGAAATCGGTGGTATGTGAAAGAAATTAGAAACGGGAAAGGTAAAGATTTTGAACTTTCAAAAGAAGAAGAAAGAGCAATTAAAATTGCGCAACCATTATGAATAAAGAGCATTTTGTGACAGAGGGTATTATTGGGCTCGCGATTTATCTTATCGTGACAGGTCTCTCGTACGCCGGATTTAGCTTTTTCGGTGGGGGAAGAGGAGGCGCATCTCCACTTCCAACAGATCAGGAGCATTTTGTGGTTGATCCGACAGCACCCAAGACAGAAAGTTGTCCCATTAACGGCAAAATGTTTAGCAAAGCCGAACGGGATATGTGGGAAAAACGACGTCCCCTTGCTGTCATGATAGAAAACCATGCGGAAAGTCGTCCCCAGTCAGGATTATCATCGGCAGATGTTGTTTACGAGGCTGTTGCCGAGGGGGGAATTGCCCGATTTATGGGTATTTTCTACTGCGGCATTGCCCAAAGTACAAGCCTTGCACCAGTTCGAAGCGCGCGAAGTCACTTTTTACCATGGGTTTTAGAATACGACGCTTTGTATAACCATGTGGGCGGAGCAGGTCGCTGCAATGACGACACGGTTGACGAGCGCGCAAAAGCTTTATGTCAGATTGACGAGTATAGCATCAAAGATATGGATCAGTTCGGCATTTCTTTCCCCACGTGTTATAGGAACTATGATCGACTTGACCATCCTGTTGCCACAGAGCACACGATGGTATGCGTTACTGATAAGCTCTATAAATTGGCGGCTCAGCGAGGATGGACAAATGTTGATGCAAAAGGAATATCGTGGGACAAGAGTTACACCGCATGGAAATTTAAGGACGACGCCAAAGAGTCTGACCGCGGCGCATCATTTTCAGCTTCCTTTGTCGCGTGGGAGGGGTATGAAAAAGAGTATGGCGTTCGATGGGATTATGATAGAACAACCAATACCTACAAACGATACAACGGGGGACAGGCGCACATTGATTTGGAAACAAAACAGCAACTCATAGCCAGCGTCGTGATCGTCCAATTTGCAAAAGAAATCGGACCCCTTGATGTTCACGCCCATATCCTCTATAACACTATTGGGACGGGAGAAGGATTGCTGTTCCAAGACGGGAAAACGACAAAAATTACCTGGAAGAAAGCAGATCGAAATAAAAGAACAGTGTTTTATGATGCTGCGGGAAAAGAAGTGACACTGACCCGCGGGCAAATATGGATTGAGCTCCTGCCCACTGGAACAGAAGTTCTGTACTAACTGCATCTGTTCGTGGTATTATCCCTGCACCGGAAAGGAAAACTTCTATGTTTGTTGAAGACCTCATTATTTCACGGGTGAGGGTGAAAATGTTAACCCTTTTTCTCACGCATCCTGGCACTATTTTCCATGTTCGGGATATCGTTCGGAAGGTAGACGAAGAAATAAATGCAGTCCGTCGTGAATTATCCCACATGGAAAAAAGCGGGATGGTGACGAAAGAGCAGCGAGCAAATAGACTCTTTTATTTGTTTAAGAAAGACTACCCGCTTTATTTTGAGCTGATGACTATTATTGCCAAAACATCCGGGCTTGGTCTCGATATTCTCAAACACAAACCAAAACTCGGTAAGATAAAATTTGTCATGCTTTCAGGTCGGTATGTACGACACGTTGCCAAGAAATCGGGAACCGATGTAGATCTTCTTGTTGTTGGTAACATCGTATTACCGGAACTATCTCAATTAGTCAAAACTGAAGAAGTACGTCGCGAGCAAGAGCTCAATTACACAGTCATGAGTGAGGAAGAGTTTGCATTCCGTAAAAGGAGACGAGATCCGTTTGTTCTTTCTATTCTCGAAGGCTCACGAGTCATGATTATTGGTGATGAAGAAGACCTCGTAAGCTCGCCATGACGCAGAAAGTTTTACGTACGGGCAACAGCATCGCTGTAGTCATTCCATCAAAATTTGCCCGTGATGTTGCAATTAAACCCGGCGATCCTGTTCATGTTTCCTCAGACAGAAAGAGGGGGAAAATCACCTACACATTTGCTAATGTAACGCAGTTATCCCTCTTGAATTCCCCAAGCCGTAAGCTACAATATTGAGATTATGAGGCGTCCTCTCATTTTGTTTTATCTCCTTATAGCCTTGATGTCCTTCTTAATTTTTGTCAATCTGACACCGAAATTAAAAACACACTTAGGGCTGGATTTATCAGGAGGGATCCAGGTGACACTTGAGGCTGATATGAAGGATATTGTGTCCTCTGATAGATCTTCCGCGCTTGAATCTGCAAAAGAGGTTATTGAACGCAGAGTAAATCTCTTTGGGGTGTCTGAACCGGTCGTAGTCTCTGCACGAAGTGAAGACCATTATCGGATAATCGTTGAACTTCCGGGAGTTTCTGATGTCGACCGTGCAACTTCACTTATTGGACAAACAGCGAAACTAGAATTTCGAGAATTCATTATAATTCAAGATGCTACTGAAAGCGCATTGCTTATCCCAACACTTGGAAATACCAAGTCTGTGGATTTGAACGGGGGAGACTTGCGTCGAAGCAGGGTTGATTTTAGTCCTGAAACAGGAGAGCCGGTCGTTGCTATAGAATTTACACCCGAAGGAACGAAGAAGTTTGCCGATATTACAACACGACTTGTCGGAGAACGACTCGCTATTTTCCTTGATGATGTCCCGATTACCTGGCCAACAGTTCAAACACCAATTACAGAAGGGTCAGGAGTAATTACAGGAAATTTTACCCGTGACCAAGCCCGAACCCTTTCTTTGCACCTAAATGCCGGTGCCCTTCCCGTACCGGTTTCCATTGTCGAAAAAAGAACGATCGGAGCAACGCTTGGCAAGGAGTCGGTGGAAAAAAGTATTTGGGCAGGAGGAGTGGGACTTATTCTTGTTGCCGGATTTATGATTGCTCAATACGGGTGGTTGGGAGTACTTGCTGACAGCGCTCTTATTATGTACGGACTTATTTCCCTCGCGCTTTTTCGTGTGATTCCGATAACTCTTACGATGCCGGGAATTGCAGGATTTATTCTTTCTATAGGAATGGCCGTCGATAGCAACATTTTGATATTTGAAAGGTATCGCGAAGAGAAGAGGAAAGGGAAACCATGGCATATTGCCATAGAAGTAGCGTTTGGTAAGGCATGGGATAGCATACGCGATGCAAATTTTACGACACTCATTACCTGTCTTATTCTTTTTAATCCGGGAAGCTGGCAATTTTTGCCGACTTCGGGTTTAGTCCGAGGTTTTGCCGTAACACTCTTTATTGGAGTACTCGTCAGCTTGTTTACAGGTATTGTCGTCACGCGAACGTTTATCCGCGTTTTATATAGAGAAAAGACATGATTCGATTTAGTAAATATATTTGGCTTTACTTTTTACTTTCGGCACTTATTTTAGTGCCGGGGATCTTTTCGCTTGTACGATTTGGTCTACGACCGGCTGTTGATTTTACCGGTGGAACTCTTATTGAAATACGTAAGGATGATAAAATTTCTACCCTTCGACTTAAACATGGTGAAGATCAAAACATAGATTTAAACGGTGCAGAGGTTTTACGAAGTGAAACAGTGGGTCCGATTTTAGGCAAAGAGTTGCTCCGCAAAGCAGCAGTTGCTTCGGTCTTGGCTGTTGTTGCAATTCTTCTCTACGTGGCTTTGGCATTCAAAAATTTCAAATTTGGTATCTGCGCAGTGGTGGCGCTTGCTCATGACCTTCTTGTCGTTATTGGCTTGTTTTCGCTGTTTGGGCGGTTTTGGGGTGTGGAAGTGGATACACTTTTTGTGACTGCGGTTTTGACGACCATGAGTTTCTCGGTCCACGATACGATAGTCATATTCGATCGAATACGTGAGTATAGAAAAAGAGGGGAGCGACAAACTTTTTCTGATATATCAGACAGAGCCCTTACGGAGACAATGAACAGATCTCTCACTAACTCGATGACAATTATTTTTATGCTTCTTGCCCTCATTCTTTTAGGAGGAAGCACTATTCGATGGTTTATCGTGGCACTTTTAATCGGTACAGTCTCAGGTACATATTCCTCACCTTTCGTTGCCACCCCGCTCCTTATTCTTTGGGAACGGTTAGAGATGAAACGCCGACAAGTTTAAGCTCTTCAATTCTTTTTAATAGATTTTCTTTTTTATTCAAAAGTTTTCCTGCTTCAACATCTGCAAACAATAGATTGAGGACTTTGCCGACGGTCGGCCCGGGTTTAATTCCAAATGCTTTCATGACGTCATGGCCGGAGATTTTAAGATCGGAAACAGTGAATGGTTGTTTTTGAACCTCGATAAGGCGTTTTTTAAATAATTCAAGGCGCCATGACGTTTCGCGTGCACCACCTCCCAAACGATCTCCTATCCGTAAAGCGAGCATATCGTTCAGATTTTCTTTTCCCACGCGACGAATAAATCGCCGAAGAGCACTATCAGTTTGACGCTCATCCACAGTAAACTGATGCCAACGAACAAGAATGAATAATTTTTCAGCGTCTTTTCGCGATAATCTCAGTCGTTCCGCAATTGTTTTTGTGATTCGGGCTCCGACCACCTCATGGTTATAAAATGTGATAAGTTTCGTTTCGTCTTTCTTAAATGTTTTGGGTTTGCCGATATCATGGAGAAGCGTTGCGAGTCGCACTACGGGATCTGTTGAAGAGCAGTGTTTGAGAGCCATAATCGAATGAGTGCCCACGTCGTAGATGTGATGTCTCTTTGGACTTTTTTGCGGAGTATCGAAGGCGATTCCAAATTCAGGAATAATATGTTTGAGAAGTCCGGTATTTTTCAGCACTAATATTCCATCTGCAGCATGAGGAGATGCGAGCAATTTAAACAACTCATCGCGAATGCGTTCAGCAGAAATTTTACTAAGACCTTGGGCATTTTTTTTGATTGCCAGTGACGTTTGCTCGTCAATCGCAAATCCAAGCTCGCTTGCTATGCGAATTGCCCGCATAAGTCGTAATGCGTCTTCGTTAAATCGACTATCTGCGTCGCCAACAGTTTTAATTAGTTGTTTTTTAATATCTCTCTGACCGTCATAGGGATCAATCAGATTTTTTCCGTCGAAAGCAATTGCATTAATCGTAAAATCTCTTCGGGACAAATCTTCTTCGATCGAACTGCCCCATGTAATCTTGTCCGGATGTCTGTGATCTGTATATCCTTTTTCGCTTCGATATGTTGTAATTTCATACACGTCATCTGTTACTTTTATTCCGACCGTGCCAAATTGATTGTCATAAAAACTGTCAGGAAAAAGTTTGAGGATCTCTTCAGGTTTTGCGTTTGTCGTAAAATCCCATCTGCTCGTTGATTTTCCTATGAGAAGGTCGCGTACGGATCCACCGACTGTATACGCTTCAAATCCTGCTTTTTGCAGAGTTTTAATAATATTTTGAGATTGTTGAGGGAGTTTGATCATACTGGTATTATACGTCTGAAATGAAGAAATGGCACGTACTTTCCCAAGGCACAGATATTATAAAACTTCTGCTACAAAGCAGGGGACTAACGACAAAAAAAGAAATTAAAGATTTTTTACATTCCCCTCATCCCCTTACGTTGATGCCAAAAGACGTAGGAATTGACAAAAATTTGTTACAAAAGGCAATTACCCGCATAAAAGGTGCAATCAAGAACAAGGAATCCATTGTCGTCTACGCTGATTATGACGCAGACGGTATTACCGCAGGGGCAATTATGTGGGAGACATTATATGGACTCGGTGCTCGTGTCATGCCGTATATCCCACATCGGGTCGAAGAAGGGTACGGGTTGTCAACAAAGGGAATAGAGAGCGTTCGGCAACAGTTTGATCCCTCACTTATTATCACCGTTGACCACGGAATAACAGCAAAAGAAAAGATTGCGTACGCGAAAAAATTGGGAATTGACGTTATTGTGACAGACCACCACGTCAAGCCCAAGAGTTTGCCGAATTGTACTATCGTTCATACAACACAACTTTGCGGTGCAGGTGTTTCTTGGTTTTTAGCAAGTGAACTTGGTAAGCCTGATGTTTCATTAGCCGCAATTGGAACAATTGCAGACATGGTGCCCCTCGTTGGCCCCAATCGGTCGATTGTAAAATTCGGACTTGAAGCAATTAACACAACAAAGCGGGTAGGACTTGAAGCACTTATTAATGATGCGGGACTGACGAAAGGATTGTTAAAAACATACGATGTTTCCCACGTGCTTGCCCCTCGGCTCAATGCTATGGGCAGAATTGAACATGCACTCGATGCTCTTCGATTGCTCTGTACAAAAAATACAGATAAAGCAAACCTTCTTGCACAAAAGTTGGGGCTAACTAATAAAGAACGCCAACAACTCACCGAGGATACCGTGATACTTGCACGAGATTTACATAAGAGTCAGACAAAGAAAAAGCTCATTTTTATCGCTCACGAGTCTTTTAATCAAGGAGTTATCGGACTTGTTGCAGGAAAACTTGTTGAAGAATTTTACCGACCGACCATTGTCGTAGCGATTGGAGATGGATATTCTAAAGCTTCAGCCCGGTCGGTTTCCGGATTTAATATTGTTGAAACTATCCGGAAATGCAGCGACATTCTCGTTGACGTCGGGGGTCACCCTATGGCTGCCGGGTTTACCGTTGAAACAAAACATATTGAAGCATTAAAAAAACGTTTAGAAAAGATTGCGGAAAGTGAACTTGATGAGGAAAAATTAACGAAAATGCTTAAAATTGATGTTGAAATTCCACTTAGCACCGTTTCAATATATCTTTGGGAAAAGATTCAGGAGTTTGCACCTTTCGGTTTCGGCAACCCGGAACCTGTGTTTGCAACCAGAAATGTGCACATTGAGGATGCGCGGTTAGTTGGGAAAGACGGTAAGCACCTTAAGTTACGTATTGATTCGTTTCCTGCTATTGCATTTAACCTAGGGAGTTTTTATGGTCGATTAAAGCCTGATAAGGCAGTTGACATTGCGTATACCATCGACCTCGACACCTGGAACGGTAATAACCGCCTGCAACTTAAAATCAAAGATATCCACTATTAAATTAGATTGATTTTAAGCCCCAAAAGTAGTATCCTATAGTGACAATTATGGTCACAAGACTTGAGCAGTCTACAGAATCCTTAGGTTCAACAGAGCGATATAAACAATTTACCGCTGATTGCTATCTGAAAATAAGAGTAGATAAACAGAGACATCCGTTTCGTTGGGAACAAGTTGATGCAACAACGAACCTATTTCCCTGTGAAATCAGGCTAAGAAATAAAGTCCTTGAGGAAAGTCGATACCTCTCGGAAGAGAAGCATGCTATGGTTGAGGCGGCAACTGCTCTCTCTTTGCTTGCGCATAGTTCACAATCCCGAGACACAGGAGCACCATATTCCGTGCACCCACTAAAAGTTACTCTCATGGGGATAAAGAAATATAAAATTGACGCAGTTTCAATTTCCGAGAGGCTTTTACACGATGTTCACGAGGATACAACCGTGACACTTAAAACGATCCAGGAAAACATTCATCCAGATGTTGCTGATAGGGTTAAGATTCTGAGTAAGCGGCGCGGAAGACATCAGCGAAAAACACTTAAAGAATTATTAGTAGAAGAAAATAGACAGCAACTTTTTAAATCGGCCGTTGACACTCCGGATGAAACTGAAGCAAAAATTGATGACAGACTTCAAAATATGCGAACAATTAAACTAAAAGGAGAGAAAAAGAGGCGAGAAATTATTTTTGAGACTGAGGAAATATATATTCCTCTCGCACGCAGAATGGGCCTTCATGATGAGGCAAATGAGCTCGAACATCTATGTCTCGTTAATAAAAGTGCTGAACATGAAAAGTGGGCAGGCCAGGCTAACCGATATATTAAAAAGTTTTTCCGTCAAAACCCACCCAAACAACTATTGAGTGAGGTGCATGATGTACTTAACAAAAGAGGATATCGTGTTGCACTGCATTACCGTACGCCATCTCCCGCTGATATTTATAGGCGCATCGGAGAACTGCGCCCGTTATCCCAAGAAGACATGTATCTCTATGTCGATGCAGCGCAGAAAGATTTTGGCAAAAACAAATATGACTTGTTTGACTGGGGAGCACAGGCAATTGATATTGCAAATATTTTTAACTTCAACAGCGAACGGCTCTTTGATAGAGAGACGATTATTAACGCATTACAGTTTAAGCGTGAAGTGGAAAATGGTCTCACGGATTCGTTATCAATAGACGTTCTCCGCCGTCGGGATAAACTTCGTATACGTCTCACGCTTTATCCACATGATGTTCATATACGTGAGCGACTTTCCTTAGCCCATCTCCTTTCGTCAACCATAGATTCGAAACCTATGTTAAAAGCTCTCCTTGAACAAAAACAACGGTTTTTAGCAGATCGTTTGACGCAAATTTTACACGGGGAAGTAGAAAGTTCGCATCTCGTTCGTCAACTTGAACCTCGTTTAACAGAAGGATTTATACGTGTTATTGGTATTAACGACAAGAAAGAAGAAGAGCCATGGAGTTTAAAAAACGGGTCAACCGTAATGGACTATGTTTCAAACATTACTCCATTAAGCTGGAACAAAGCAGTTCGGACATTTGTTAACGGAATTGAAATAGAGATACCTGATTATGTGTTGAAACCCGGAGACAGAATTCATATTGATTTTAAAGGTCATGGCCAGTACGATCCCTTATGGATTCACTGTTTTCATACGGATAAAGAGGGACCACGTATTGTAAGAGAAAAGATTTATGATCGAATAAAAAAATTACAAGCTCATAAAGACAGGAACGCACTTTACCTCCAAGAACAACGGATTAAGCAAGTTGGGAAATGGAGATTACGTAAATTGGCAGGGTTAAAAACATTAAAGGTCGGAGTTCATCAAGTTATGGATAGTGTTCAACGTATTGACCGCACGATTACTAAAGAAGATGAGTTTTTTATCAAAGTAGGTTTAGGTGAACTAACAGATGATGTACTCCAACCAATCGTTCATAAACTATCGGAATTGAATCAAAACTTATTGGAAATAAGTATTGATTTTGAAACAAATGAGCCAGGACAATTAAAAGCGGTAGGTGCAATTACTGAGAGGCTCGGAATAAACGTTGTAGCAGGTACAACGGATGATTTAGGACAATCTTCTGTCATCATCCTGTTGGATCCGAAGGATGAAAGAGTAGTGAAAAGACTCGTACGAGGAATTCGCATCGATAAACACTGCATCTCTAAAGGATTGAAAGCGATACGTTTTTCAACAAATCACATCGGTGCACCTGAAAAATTGCTGTACTTGAAGAAATAAATATCTATTTCGGTAAATTTTGGCCAGCAAGATTTGCAATGTTAATAATATGATTCCCAATTCTCGCCTGATCACTTGCTGCTGCTCCATGAAATTTATGAATTAAGTGAGCTGTTGCAATAGCAGCTTGATTGCATGGTAAACCGGCTACCTTATGATAGATTGTTTTCATGCGTTTTATAGCATTGTCAACATCAGCAGGGTCTGGAGGAGGGTCGATGCCGACCACTGCGTTAGCAAAGTTCTTTTTTAAGTCAACTTCTACTTTACGATTCATATATTTCCCTTTAAAAAAACCTCCCGCTTCTATTTTGGGAGGTTCGTGTGATTTAATTCATTTTGGCTTTTTATTAGCCACAACACGAACCCCCTTCTCGGAGGTTCTTAATGCAAATCCAATTACTTCGTTGTGCAGCGCTTTCCATAGCCTTAAACCCTTTATAACATGAGGTTGTGCTTCTTGTCAACAATCTAAAATAGCCGTACAATTGGAGGCATGCGAACACTCGCAGCCGAAACAGTAGACAAAATTGGTCAAGAAGTGACTCTTCAAGGCTGGGTGAATACGAGGAGAGATCATGGAAATATCGTCTTTTTGGATCTCCGCGACCGATCAGGGATAGTCCAGATGGTTTCAACTAAAACCGCGGATGCGGGTTCGGAAGATGTCATTGAAGTGGTTGGTTTAGTCAAAAAACGACCGGAAAATATGACGAATCCCAAGATTCCAACCGGCACAGTCGAAGTTGAGATAACGTCGATAAAAATTATAAGTGAAGCAAAAGAACTCCCGTTTCCCATTGATACGGATGGGTATGATATCGAAGAGGAAATTCGATCAAAGTACCGCTACCTCGACATCCGAAGATCGCGGATGAATAAAAATCTTCGACTTCGCTCTAAAGTTGTAGCATTTATCCGAAATTTCCTTCTTGAGAGAGAATTTGTTGAAGTTGAAACGCCAATTTTAACCAAAACCACCCCTGAGGGTGCACGGGATTTTATCGTTCCTTCGAGACTTCAAAAAGGAAAATTTTATGCACTCCCGCAATCACCACAGCAGTATAAGCAGCTCCTCATGGTTGCTGGGCTCGAACGGTACTTTCAGATCGCGCGCTGTTTTCGGGATGAGGACCCCAGAAAAGATCGGGCATACGGAGAATTTACTCAGCTTGATCTTGAGATGTCGTTTATAACGCAAAATGACATTTTGGAATTAACGGAAAAACTTTTTTCGTCATTGGTTGCCGAATTGATGCCGGAAAAACACATAACACAAACACCCTGGCCGAGACTTTCGCATAAAAAAGTCATGGAAAAGTATGGAACGGATAAACCGGATTTGCGTAAAGACAAAAACGACAAGAACGAGTTGGCATTTAGTTGGACAATTGATTTTCCATTGTTTAATAAGCAATCAAAAGAAGATTTTTATTATGGTTCAGGCGCTAAAGTTGCTCCGTCTCACCATATGTTCACCGCCCCGCATCCAGACGATATCTCTCTCCTTGATAAGAATCCGCTGAAGGTGCGAGGTCTGCAACACGATCTGGTCCTCAACGGTTTTGAAGTTGGGGGAGGGAGCATTCGTATTCATCAAAGAGAAGTTCAAGATAAAGTATTTGATCTTATTGGATTTACCCCCATGCAAAAGAAACAATTTGAACATATGTTGACGGCATTTACCTACGGTGTTCCACCTCATGGAGGCATTGCCCCTGGTATCGACCGGTTCCTCATGGCAGCATTGGGTGAGCCGAGCGTGCGGGAGGTTATGGCATTTCCCACTTCCTCCTCCGGTCAAACCTCTGTTATGGATGCGCCAAGTGAAGCAGGTAAAACGCAACTCGTCGAGTTAGGTATTACGGTAAAATCCCAAAAGAAATAATCAGAATGGCAAAAGGAAAAATTACCTATCAGTGGGACAAAATTTTATTTCTTATTCTGCTTGCAGTTTTTTTTCTCTTATCACCAGGGCAGGGCGGGATAAAAACGAAAAATGCCGTGCCGATATTTCGTCGCTTTCCCTATGTCATTCCCACCCCCGCGCCGTACCCAACTAATTCAACTGGATACTATCCGGGATTAGAAGTTTCTGCGGTAGGAATAGTGGTATACGATATTGATTCAGGGGTATACCTCTACAAACGCAATCCCGAGTTGTCTCTGGCTCCTGCGTCAACGACAAAAATTCTCACTGCACTTGTTGCAATCGATGCATATGATCTCGATGATGTTCTTACGGTTAAGTCACTCGTCAATGACGGGCAAGATATGGGCCTAGTTTCGGGTGAGAGAATCACTGTTGAGAACCTTCTTTACGGAACGCTGGTTCAGTCAGCTAATGATGCAGCATACGCACTTTCTGAAAACTACCCCGGAGGAGTTGTTAAATTTGTTGAAGCGATGAATGCCAAGGCAAAAGCATTGCATTTAGAAAAAAGTTCATTTACCAATCCCGTTGGTTTTGATGACCCGCTTCACATTATGACACCCACTGACCTTACGCGTCTTGCTGCTTTTGCATTATCGAATAAAACCATTGCAAAGATGGTCGCTATACCGCAAATAACGGTTTCTGACGTGACGCACACGTATTTTCATGCACTTGCCAATGTAAATCAACTTCTTGGGAAAATTCCCGGAGTCGGAGGAATTAAAACAGGATGGACGGAGGAAGCCGGAGAAAATTTAGTGACCTTGGTTGAACGAAATGGTCACAGGGTAATTCTTGTCGTTCTCCATAGTCTCGACCGCTTCGCAGACACATCCTACCTCATTGACTGGGTCTTTACACAGTTTACGTGGACGCCTATTCAATCCAATCCGAGTTAACTGCGGGGACGTAACCAAGGAATCCTCCATCTCCTTCAAACACAAAGATTGGCTGAAGATACGTCTGTGCCTCGAGTGAGTCGTAGTACGCAAGGTAAATATTTCGGACGACTACGGTTGTTCCCGTGGGGTAGCGTGCTATATAACCATTCCCACTCTGGAGGTCCTGCCAAGCAGCAAGACTTGTGCGAAGAGAATATGTGGCAAACGTTTTATAATCTACCGGCCAGTAGGTGTAGGCAAGTTGGAGAATTCTCTTTTTATTGTCCCGAGATCCTGAAAGGATAAATGAAATGGGTGCTTGATCAGGAGTAGGTGAGAGCACACGCATCTGACCAATAAGTTTACGGAAAAAATCAACCCGGATTGCATCAGCACCGGATGCGGCTGAAGTTGTAACAAGTTGATTGCCGATAAGTTTTAAGAAAGCAGTATTTACCTCTCCTCCTACATAATCTTCCTGATAGAGGTCGTGAGTTTGTAGCATGCTTCGCGCTTCAGCAATCGCAGCATCAGGCAATGGGAGATTTTGAGACGGAAAGAGTTCCGTATCCAGTCCGAACTCGTAGCGGAGGATAAAGTTATTAGAAACAATGTCATAACGAAGCCGTCGGAGTGGGGTATCAGGATCCTGAAAACGGTAGATGTTTTTTGATTCAGCAATGGGAGTAGGATCTAACCCCAAACGTTTGGCAAACTCTTGCGTTTTCGGGATCCCCAAAAAGTTTGGTGGACTTTTCGGCATGAAGTACACAGCGGCAGACTCAGATGCTCTTGGTACTGACCCCTCGATGGTTTCTAAACGGAAAACAAGTTGCCCTGACGGACTTGCGGAGGGGGTTGGAAACGCCAGTGTCGGTAGTTTTCCGAACGCATGATTAGGGGGCGGTGGTTTTGGTGGGAAAACAGTGAGCCATAAACTGAGGAATATACCCCAAAGGAAGCGTAAAATGACATACGCAATGACTGTTAGTATAGCCCAATTAATTGCCCGGCGAGTCAAATATGCAGTTTCTGTCAAAGATGCCATGGTATTTTGAGTATACGGTTGTGGGATGATAGAATCAACGCATGAAGGTGAGAACCCGCATCGCACCGTCACCAACAGGTGAAGATCTCCATATTGGTAACGCCTACACAGCGCTTATAAATTACGTATTTGCAAAAAAAAATAAGGGCTCGTTTATTATTCGGATTGAAGATACGGATCGATCCCGTCTAGTTGAAGGATCAGAAAATCGCATACTAAGTTCATTAAAGTGGTTGGGGATACATCATGACGAAGGGCCATTTCGTCAATCAGAACGACTCAACTTGTACAAAAGACATGCGGAAGAGCTCGTTGCAAAGGGTCATGCCTACTACTGCGTTTGTACCCCGGATCGTCTGAATGAGATGCGGAAAAAACAAGAAGTGAATCATCAACCACCCATGTATGATGGGCGCTGTAGGGAGCTTAAGCTTACCAACGGCTCTACCATCCGACTAAAAGTTCCTAAAAGCGGCACGACAACATTTCATGACGTTATACGGGGAGACATTCAATTCGAAAATAAACTCATCGATGATCAGGTAATCATCAAGTCTGACGGATACCCTACATATCACCTTGGTGTTGTTGTCGATGACCATCTTATGGAAATCTCTCATATTATACGCGGGGAAGAGTGGATTTCTTCAACACCAAAGCATATATTGCTCTATCAATTCTTCGGATGGACGCTGCCAGTGTATGCACACATGCCACTCCTTCGTAATCCGGATAAAAGTAAATTAAGTAAAAGAAAAAATCCCGTATGGGTGTCATGGTTTCGTGAACAAGGATTTTTACCGGAAGCAATAAGAAATTATCTTGCCACTCTCGCTTGGGCACATCCTGACGGAAAAGAAATATTTTCAACAGAAGAAATGATACGGGTATTTAATCTCGAATCCATTCAGACAACTGCACCAGTTTTTGACACAGAAAAACTAAAATGGATGAATGGCAAATATCTAAAAGAAGAGTATGTAGTTGAATATTACAAAGATAAATACTCTAAAGAAAAAATTAAACTTATTTGGCCATTGGTTAAAGAAAGAATGAAGTTGTTATCCGAATTTGAATCGCTTGCCGGATTTTTCTTTATACGGCCTCCGAAAAAAGAAATTCGAAAAGAAGTACGAGATGCATTAGGTTCGTGTGAATGGAACCATGATGTTATGGAAAAAGCTATTCGATCGGTTACCGGTAAAGAGGCAAAAGATGCGTTTATGGAACTTCGGGTTGCAGTAACCGGTAAAACCGTCGGCCCGCCACTTTTGGAATCACTTGAGATTTTGGGGAGAGAGGAAACCCTTGCAAGATTATAACATCTCCGAAAGGATGATATATCAGCATTCAATTCTTGAATGCTGTTATAAATATTCCATCCAATGGGGATCAGTCTCCACAGTAAGGTCGAGGAAAACTTTTTTGTTTGCTGCTGTTTCAAGCTCTTTTCTTGCAGCCATACTTATTTCCTTTATCATCGCACCTCCCTTACCTATAATCATGGCTTTATAGCGATCGGCAGAAGTAAGAATTCTCGCTTTCATATAAACTGCCCCTTTTTTCCGTTCAATGACGTCATCAACGACAACAGTAAGCGTATATGGGAGTTCTCTTCGCAAGAATAAAAACGCTTTCTCCCTAATAATTTCAGCAATAAACAATTTACTGTCGATATTGAGTGCGGGTTGAGCTAATTCTTGTGCGTTCACCTGCGGTTTGCCGTGAGGCAGATAGGAAAAAATTGTGTCGAGGAGTATATTGAGATTCTTACGGGCGAGAGCGGAAATTTCAACCGTCGCATTAAATTCTTCTTCCATGAATTTATATTGGACGATATGAGTCGGCGTTCTCACGTCAATTTTATTGATAACGAGAATTTTAGGAACGGTAACTTTACGTACGATACCAAGCGCTTTATTTTCTTCAAAATCGCGTTCTCGTGTATGATCAATCATGTAGAGAACGATATTAATATTTCCCTCCAAAGATTCCTCTGTCCGAATATTTATGCGTTTAGCCATCGTATCACTCACTTTTCCAAAAATACCGGGAGTATCGACAAAAATAATTTGACCGCGCTTGTCTTCATACACTGCCTGAATGGGGAAGCGGGTGGTTTGAGGTTTTGGAGACGTAATTGACACTTTTTGACCTAAAATATTATTAAGAAGCGTTGATTTTCCCACGTTAGGTCTGCCAATAAGCGCAACAATACCTGCTTTTTTTTCATTTACCATAGTTTTGATTGTACCATAGAATGGAGATAAAACTTGACACACTATTGTCATCTATGTAACGATAGTTACGCATGAAGTTTCTCCTTGCACCACTTATTTTCCTCGTTTTAATCGGAAGCGTCTTTGCTAAACCGGGTACAGGGGAAATTCGTCGAGAAACAGCACAGATTAACAAAGAAAATCGTTTGGCATCGATATCCGCGCGAAAAGCAGAACGGATGGCCTCGATGGCAGCAATTCGCGACGAGAAAAAAAAGCAAATACTGGCGCGGATTGAGGATAAACTCAATCAAATTAACCAGCGCAGAACAGATCATTTTTTGAAAGTTTTGGAGAGACTTCGTGAGATTCTTGCAAAAATTGAGTCCCGAACGGATCGGGCGGAATCTAACGGAAAGAATGTTGCAAGCGTTCGAACCGCAATAGTTGCTGCGGAAACTGCAATAGATGCGGCAGAAGAAGCAGTGAACACTCAGGCAGGTAAAATCTATGAACTTACCGTAGATGATGAGACGACAGCGCGAAGTGATGTTGGAGAAACAATGACAGGGCTTCAGGAAGATTTGAAAGACGTATGGCAAGAAGTACAGGATGCAAGAGCTGCAGTATTCGCAGCATTACGGGCTTTGGTCTCTATCGTTGGTAATGATGGTGGTACGGCAACACCGTCGGCTACACCGACCTAAAAAATATGAAACAAAGTTTCATCATAATTATTATTGCAATCGCAGCAGTTGTCTTTTATGCGCTCTGGTCATCAGGGAAACTTCCCGGAATGATATCGGAATCAGAACCTCTCCCGACGTTAACCACAACGGACAATACCGGTGATATTGAACAAGATCTCAATAATCTTACTGTTACGGCAGAAGATGAAGGTTTCACCGAAATTCAATCTGACTTGGGCGGCCTCTAAATTTCAGGATTATATTTTTTCTTGGTGGCAATATCATAAGCGGGATCTTCCGTGGCGCCGTACTTATGATCCCTATAAAATCCTTGTTTCCGAAGTTATGCTTCAGCAAACCCAAGTCGAGCGGGTACTACCGAAATACGACGAATTCCTTTATTTTTTTCCTGATGTCTATACACTTGCCCGTGCAACACCAGCGAAAGTTCTGAAACTCTGGCGGGGGATGGGGTACAACAGGAGAGCATTGTATCTGCGAAAAGCAGCGCAAAAAATTATTGAACTCCATCGCGGATATTTTCCGGAAAATGAATCAGATCTCGTGAAACTGCCGGGAGTGGGTACATATACTGCTCGAGCAATATTAGTGTTCGCTTACAAGAAAGATATCGCAATGGTCGATACAAATATTCGAAAAATCATCACACACTTTTTCTTCAACGGAATATTTCAAAAAGAGAACGTTATACTGCAAGTTGCTGATAAGTTATTACCCAAAGGTCGATCGTGGGAATGGCACCAGGCACTCATGGATTATGGAAGCCAGGTAAGAGGTACAAACGGAAAGAAACAAAAACCGTTCAAAAATTCCAATCGTTATTTTCGCGGAAGGGTAGTTGATAGACTGAGGGAAGGAGCAATTACCGAGAAAGATTTAAACGTAAAACCACAAATAATTGAAAGTCTCATTCGAGACGGACTCGTTGTTCGGGGGAAAGATAATATGTTACGATTACCCGATGCTAAAACTTGATCTTCTCGTTTCCATCTACATATTTTGTATTGCGGCTGCCGAGCTTATGGGAGCAAAGACAATTCCCCTCATGAAACTCGGGACATACCAGCTCAATGCAAGTGTAGCTCTTTTAGTCATTCCGGTTATATTTAGCATCAATGATATTGTGAGTGAAGTTTATGGAAAAGAGCGGGCGAGGAGCATTGTGCGATCCGGAATTATTGTTGTAGCACTCATCCTCTTATTTTCGCTTTTGGCAACAAATCTTCCTCCATCTACCCGATTTGAAATGCGGGAGGCAGCGTATGATCAAATTTTTGGATTATCAGCGCGAATCGCAGCTGCGAGTCTGACTGCTTTTACCATTGCAGAATTTCTCGATGTATTTTTGTTTGCAAAAATTAGGCAACTTTTCGGTAAAAAAAGACTCTGGCTCCGTAATAATGTATCAAATATTATCTCGCAGTTTGTTGATACTACGGTTTTTATGGCTTTAGCTTTTTATGAACCGGGAAACATTGGATTTGTTTGGAGTTTGATCTTGCCATACTGGTTACTCAAATGTTTCATGTCAGTAATTGAAACACCATTTGTGTATCTGGGTGTTGCGTGGCTTAAAAAACCATGAAGATTATTTTAATGTTCGTATCATCGCTTGATGGAAAAATTACAAAAGATGATGATCCTGAAGTAACTCATTGGAGTTCGAAAGAAGATCAAGCGTTATTTTCGCGCATTAAAAATAAAAGCAGTCTTCTTGTGATGGGAAGAAAAACATATGAAGCAGCGCACATACAATTGAAACCGGGAATACTGCGTATCGTCCTCACCCATAATCCTCAAAAGGGTGTGCCTGGGATACTTGAGTTTACGGATGAAACTCCAAGAGAGCTCGTCAATCGTTTGAAAAATAAATATAAACAGATGCTTCTTCTTGGTGGAAGCGACATCGCAACGCAATTTTTCAAAGAAAAACTTATTGATGAAGTTTGGTTAACAATTGAGCCAGAAATTTTTGGCAAGGGGACACCAATCGTTACAGACGAATCACCGAACGTCTCCCTCAAACTCATCTCCCTCCGCCGTCTCAACCCCCACGGCACCCTCCACGTACGTTATGAGGTGATTGAACGAAGTTAGCTGGCACTGGTTGACTCTGTGGGAACTTTTTATTCAAAGATTACACAAAAGCAGAAATGGCAGTTACAATACCTAAAAGTAATGCTAGAAGATTTGGAGCCAGTAAAAACCAATCTTTTCTTCCATAAGCATATAAACTCCAAAAGAATCCATTAAGGGAAGTTGCAAGCGGTTGAATAAATATATCGCTTTTTCCTTGAATGTTTGAGTTAAATACTTCAACTAGCGAAATAAACATTATTATGGCTAAAAATGAAGCAATACTACCTATAATTTTCTCATTTTTCTTGAGAGTTATTTGAAAAGAGTTTTTCACATCAATATCTTAGCATATTGCTGGGGGTTTACAAAAAATGTCGAATTTCCTTTGATTAGCTCGGCCTTCGGCCTCGCTTGCTCCGGCGCGGCGCCCCCACCCGCCGCGCCTTCGCTATTTTTTGCGCGCGCGATTTTCTCGCCCTTCGGGCGAGTAAAGAATTTATTTTAGTTTTCCTTGCCCCACCCACCCGTGCGCAGAAAAGTTTTTCACTCCCTTTATTTATAAATTAGGTAGAGTCCAATCACCATTAGGAAAATAGCTATTGCTTTAATACCCAAAACGCTTTTACTCAATTCTTCTTTAAGTATTTTTGGCAGCCAAATAGAAAACAGTACAGCATAAATTAGTACAAATACGCTCTGAAATCCCCTAAAGACACTTATGAGACTAGCCGGACCAGACGTTAGGGCCCAAAAGCCGCTAAGTGAAGCTGTAGCTACAAAAAACATGGCTAATACTAGTAATGTCCAACCCGCTGGTTTCAAATCTGAAAGATTTCTAGTAAACCTATCTCTGAAATTAGATATAAGCAAAAGTAGTATCGGGGTGGGGATAAACTCGCCGAAACCAAGATATACCGTTAAATCCCAAAATGGGTAAGTGACATACAAAGATTTCAAGATTACTACCTGGACTGCATAAATTAGACTGGATAAAACCATCCACCAGAACGCACTTCTTAACTTAAATACACCCTCTGCTTTTTGAAGAGAAATTAAAAAACCACCTACCAAAATCAACACAAAAGCAAAATAATAAGATATTGTTAGTACCTCTCCCAAAAACAAAAAAGAAAATACTAAAACAAAAGGTGGGGTAAATTGAAATAAAGGTATCACTCGAGATATTTCTTCTTTGGAGATAGCCTGATAGAAGGCAAAAACGGCAACTATTTGAAAGGCGCCCGCAAATATTGCTAGTGCCGTTGGGTTAAAACCTATCCACTCTAAACCATTAAATATGATAATGGCAATTGAAAGAAATAGCGCAGAAATACCAGCAGTTAAAGTTAAAACAACAGGGTCTTTAAGATACTTTCCGATTAATAATTTATCTACAATATTATCTGCTGCCCATAAAACTCTAGACAAAAGAGCAAAAATTACCCAGTTCATTCTTCAATCATATCAATTTTCTGGTTGCTTGAGAAGGAAAAAGTATTGTATTAATTCTGGGAATTTTGTATATTGAAATTGGACTCAGCAGTTATAGAAATCGCTTTTTTGAGTGGCGCAATCGGACAACAGAAAGCGATTTCTTGTTGAGTCCACCGGTTGCGCCATTTGAGTTAATAAAAAGTTCTTTAAAATTTTTGCGTTTTTTCTTCCTTCTTTTTCCAGCGGCTGTCCGCAAATTTCAAAAAAGGCGGATTTGACGCGCTTTCCGCGGAGGCGGGCGCGGAAAGCGCTACCTCCCAACCTCTTTCTTCTCTTTACTGGCTGCGGGGCTTGGATTCGAACCAAGATAACATCCTCCAGAGGGATGTGTACTACCGTTATACGACCCCGCAAATACTCGTTACAGCCTCCATTATACCCGATTTTGGAGTATAATTTCCTAAATTTCTATATTTTCATGACAGATTCGAAATCAGTTAAAGTAATGCAAAATATTGATCAAGCCATTGAGGTAATGCGTGATGCGGGTAAGTGGTTAGCCGAGAGCGGTAAAAATCCCTCTGAGTGGTGGAAGTTAGAAAATCTCAATTCGGAGTTTCTTTTGCAGTACGCCAAACCGGAGGAATTTTACGTAGCAACAGTCGATGATAAACCTGCAGCAGCAGCCATTTTGCAGTTTACTCAAACCGGTCAAGATTGGCAGAACGTTGACAAAGATTTTCTTCAGCCTGCTTTATATATCCACTGGCTTTGTGTCCACCGTGACTTTGCAGGAAAAAATTTACCTAAGATAATGATAGAGTTTGCGGAAAAGCTTGCTCAGAAAAATGACGTGAAATTGTTGCGAGTAGATACCAACGCAGAGGAAATGAAGCTAAGAAACATGTATGAAAAACTTGGTTTTGAGTTAATAATTATTATGAAAGAAGACTATAGAAAAACTGCTTTGTACCAGAAAAGAGTAAAATGGGGAGTATAACAAAATGGACAAACACGCACTAAAGAAATTTCTCATTGCCTGCAACAAAGCCGGGTATGCGGGAGGGGAAGAGAAGAAGTGGATTAAAGAAAGAGACGGATCGACGACGATTCCGTTTAAACTTGGGGATTGTGAGTCACATGATAATTTTTTTGGTGGTGAACCGTATGGAGGAAGAACGGTTGTTTCATACAAAGGAAAGCCTGTTTGGATCATGGTGTATTATGGCTGGGTTGCCGAAGGAATACAAACAGATCCGGTCTATAAAATTCTTCGAGGAGCTTTGATGAGAATGCCCGAAGACACCCCATTTCGAGGCCCAAAACAATATACAGAAGGTACATTAACGTATGATAATAAGTGGATCGGTGACGTCGACAGATTCTCAGGCGAGGAACGTATTACAGAGAGTGAAAAACTTATCTACAAAGCAAACTATATGGGTGGATGGGTAGATAAAAGAGGTGGAGTGTAAACGGCCAATTGACATTATGACAAATTTGTCATAATATATGAATGTAACAGTTGATCATCGAGTTAAAAGATTTCTCGATAAATTAAATAAAAAAGAGCGCGCGAAAGCATTTGGATATATCGAGTTTTTTGAAGATTATGGATTTACCTTAGATCAAAGATATCTTAAAAAAGTCAAAAATCATATTTGGGAGTTACGGCCCGGGAGAATACGATTGTTTGTTTTTGTTAGATCGACATCTCAAATTGTCATTCACGCATTTATTAAAAAGTCACAAAAAATCAAAAAAGAAGATTTAGTTGTTATAGAACAAAGAGGAAAGGAGTATTTATGAAAACTCAAAAAAAATATTATACAGTTCGAGAACTGAAAACAGAGCTTATGAAAGATCCGGGATTTCGTCGTGAATACGAAAAGCTCGAGCCTGAATTTCAAATTGCACGACAAATAATCGGAGCAAGATTGAGGAAAAAAATGTCACAAGAAGAGTTGGCAAGACGGGCACGCACCGGCCAGGCAGTTATTTCTCGTCTCGAAGGAATGAATGGTAAACCTTCTATTTCTCTTTTACAGCGAGTGGCACAAGCTCTCAATACAAAAATTACTGTTGCCATCCAGTAATTTCCAAGGAGTATGGACACTACGCATAAACTCAAGAAACTTAAAGAAAGACTTGCCTATTATGAATCTAAGCTTGCGTTTAAAATGAAGCGGTATCGTGGGGTCATCCACGAGAGTGCATCAAGTGAGATGAAACATCAGGAGGTTATGGTGCTTCGAGCCATGGTCGCTGATCTCAAAAAAGAAATCAGTCAGCTGGAAGAGGGATCAACATGATCGTAAAACGCAAAGCTGGGTATTTTGTGCTTTCGGAAAAGACCAAACGGAACCTTGGTGGACCGTATAAGACGAAAGAGGAAGCAGTCAAGAGACTGCGGCAGGTTGAGTTCTTCAAATCATTGCGTCGCCGCCCATAGATGCCCCAGAATAGATACGGTTATAAATGCAACACCCCAACGAACCGGATGTGATCCAGCCAATGGATAGGTAAGTATAAATCCGACGCCAACTCCGCCCAAAAAGTGAACCCACGAACTAAAACTTGGATTTTTGCTGAAATATTTGAGCATACGTTTATAGCTTTTTTCCATTATGAAATCACCTCCCTTTTTAAGTCTACCATACTTGACACAAACCTTCGGTTCCTTTAGGCTGGATATTAGGAACTTATATGATGATGACTGCCCATCTTGCTCCCCTTTTGCCTACGCTTATCTACGTTTCTACGCTTGGTCGTCCCCGCACCGCTGTACTCTTACTTTTTCTTTTCGCATTCAATGCAATTCGTGTGTGGTTACAAAATCATTTGTAAAAATTGTAAAGGAGGTGATATAGCATGAAAATGAAAGAAATTGACTGGATCGCATGGACATTTGTGGTTATTGGAGCGCTCAACTGGGGACTTGTGGGTGCTTTCCGACTTGATTTGGTACAAACAATTCTCGGTACAAGTCCTGGGCTCGTACAGCTTGTCTACATATTGATTGGATTGTCAGGACTCTACACGCTTTACAAGATGAGCTTGATGAAAAAGTGAGAAAGAGAGTAAGATAGAAAGATAGAAAAACAAAACTACAAATACTGGGAACCTCTCCTATGTGGGAGGGGTTTCCATTTTTGTAACTGTAAGGTACTATACACCATGTGAAGAAACTACTTTTAGTTTTTGCTCACACAATCGACGAATCTTTTTTTGTGGGGGCAATGGAGGCTAAATACGAGAAAATAGGTTGGCAGATTGAACGCATCATTGCGGAAACCTCACTTGGATTCAACGAGGGCACACTTTCCAAGCAACACCCGGGTGAAGTTGAAGAGCCGGTTTACCGGAAAATGGTTGAGTTTGTCCCTGATTTGGTCGTCACTTTTGAGCCATTTGGTATTACCAATAACCCGGATCACAAAAAAATATCACGGGCAACTACGTTTGCATTTCAGAAATATGCAAAACGAGCAAATAATCCAAAGCTCTATTATGTTTGTCTGCCGAAATCGCAGAATATCTACTTACGAAAAAATAAAATCACCCCGACTGAACCTCTGGATAAGTCATGGGTAGGAACTGAGGATAAAAAGATAACAGCAGTTATTGACGGAGAGTACTTTTATTTGCGAATGAATGGCACCAAAGAAGCATTTATGGGCAAACTCGATAAAGTTTCTGATAAATTATGAAATTAACATTACTACATTTACAAGCCTTCGTTTCAGATAAACAAATAATTCATAATGTATCTCTGACACTACAATCAGGCGAGATACATGCCGTAATGGGACCGAATGGGAGCGGAAAATCAACGCTTGCCTACGCACTGATGGCCCATCCCTCGTATAGAGTAAAAGGAAAAATAATTCTCAATAACAAAGAAATTACGAAATATTCAACAGAAGAAAGGGCAAAAAGAGGAATTTTTATGGCATTGCAGTCTCCCATTGCTATCCCGGGAGTAACGGTAATAAATTTACTTCGTACTTCATACCAAGAGCTTCATGGTTCGACAAGCTCACCACAAGTTCAAAACAAGCGTCCTATCCAAAATCCACTTTTGTCAAGGAGATGGAAAGCGGCAAAAATAACGCTTTCTGAATTTACTGACACTTTGAGAGATCATGCAAAGGCATTACATATCGATGAGTCATTTTTGTCCCGCGGAATAAATGACGGATTCTCCGGGGGAGAGAAAAAGAAAATGGAGATGCTCCAGGCACTTACGCTGCAACCAAAATTTGCCATTTTTGATGAAATCGATACGGGATTGGATGTTGATGCGCTTAAAACTGTAGCGTATGGCATTGAATCCCTCAAAAAGAAGGGGGTAGGGATTCTTATCATTACGCACTATCAAAGAATTTTGAAATATCTCAAACCTGATTATGTCCATGTACTTGTTGACGGAAAAATTGTCAAAAGTGGTAAAGCGGTTTTGGCTGAAAAAATAGAAAGTGAAGGGTACGATGCGTATCGGTAAATATACATACGGGTTTCGTAAACCTGAAAACTATGTGTTTAAATCCAAAAAAGGATTAAACAACAGTGTTGTTGATGAAATAAGTTGGCGTAAAAATGAACCCTCTTGGATGCGGGAGTTTCGACAGAAAAGTCTTGCGATATTCCAACGAAAACAATTACCGACATGGGGAGCGGATCTTTCTGTCATTAATTTCGATGATATTTTTTACTACATAAAACCAACTAAGGGTAATGTGTCATCATGGAGTGATTTACCTGCTGAAATTAAAGATACCTATGACAGAATTGGCATTCCGGAGGCTGAAAAAAGATTCCTCGCCGGAGTATCAGCTCAATATGAGAGCGAGGTTGTCTATAAAAGTATCCAAGATACGCTTCGCAAAAAGGGCGTAATTTTCCTTGACATGGATTCCGGCCTCCGTGAATACGGAGAGATTGTGAAGCAATACTTCGGGACAATCATACCTCCCGGTGATAATAAATTTGCATCATTAAATAGCGCAGTGTGGTCGGGGGGGTCGTTTGTCTATGTACCTGCGGGAGTCCATGTGGAACTACCGCTTCAGGCATACTTTCGGATTAATGCTGCCAACATGGGACAGTTTGAGCGTACCCTGATAATTGCAGAAGAGGGAAGCTACGTGCATTATGTTGAAGGGTGTTTACCCGCAGGTGAACAAGTGAGTACGAGGGATCAGTGGGTGAATATTGAATCAGTTCAGCCAAAAGATATGATTATCGGCGATGACGGCAAGTTACATAAAGTACGCGCACTCATGACTCGTCGATATCATGGTCGGATGCTTACTATATGTCCAATATCTCCTTATAACAGTTTTCAAATAACACCAGAACATCCGGTATTAACTATTAAACGGTCAAACGTTGGTCGGCGAATACGATATGGCTGGCTTTCCGAGGTGAGTTCTGTTTCTTTATTGAAACAAGAACCAACTTATATTCCAGCGGATAAATTAGAACGTGGTGATTTTATTGTATTTCCCAAAACACAACCCACAATGATAAGTTCTTTAAGTGATAATGATTGTGCGTTACTGGGTTTTTATTTGGCAGAAGGTTCTACCTATATACATAAGACACTCAAGCAACCGGTGGTCAGTTTTTCTTGTGGAGAAACAGAAAAAAAATTTATTGGAGACATATATCGTTTAACAGAATGGAAGTCGGGAAAGAAACCGATGCTGATACACGACCGTAGTAAACATGCAGTCGAGGTTAGGGTATATTCAAATTCACTTCGCGAATTTGTTTTAAAACACTGTGGTAAAGGAGCTGCGACAAAGATATTAAGTTCCGAAGTCATGTCTTTATCGGGTAGAAAATTGGAATTGTTTTTGGATAGTTATTGGAGGGGTGATGGAAACGTATTGAAAAGAGTCGGCAGTACGCTCATGCGAGCTTCTACTGCGTCAGAAAGGCTTGCTCAACAATTACAGAAACTACTTTCTCACATTGGTGTCTATGCAAGTATTCAAGTTCGTAAAGCAGGGAAGGATACGATTGAAGGAAGAAGAATTTATCGGAAAACGCAATATATAGTTGTTTATACGCCGAATAAAAAATGGACTAAAGTGCGTGATGCAGGTAATTATTTTTTGGTTCCAATAGAACGTATTGACACAAGACCATTTGATGGTCCCGTGTTCAATTTAGATGTTGAAGCATGTCAGTCATATCTCGTTCGCGGATTTGCGGTGCATAATTGTACCGCCCCCATCTACTCAACTGATTCACTCCACGCTGCCGTTGTAGAGATTATCGTAAAACCGCGAGCAAGAGTACGATATACAACGATTCAAAACTGGAGTACAAACGTCTTTAACCTCGTTACCAAGCGTGCCCGTGTTGAAGAAGAAGGAATAATGGAGTGGGTCGACGGAAATTTAGGAAGTAAAATCACCATGAAATACCCAAGCGTTTATCTTATGGGAAGAAAAGCCCGCGGTGAAGTACTCTCGATTGCCTATGCAGGAAAGAATCAACACCAAGATGCTGGCGGGAAAGCCATACACATAGCCCCAGAAACGTCATCACAAATTATCTCAAAGTCAATAAGTCACGGCGGGGGGAGAACATCCTATCGCGGTCTCGTCCAGGTTTATCCGAACGCGAAAAACGTGAAAAGTAAAGTTGTTTGTGATGCGCTTATTCTTGATGAAAAAAGTCGATCAGATACATATCCAACCATGAAAATTGATAACAAGGATGTGCAAATTGAACACGAAGCAACGGTTTCAAAAATTGGTGATGAACAGCTCTTTTACCTTGAAAGCCGCGGGTTATCAAAATCACTTGCACAATCAATGATAGTCAACGGATTTATAGAACCGATAGTGAAAGAATTACCTTTGGAATATGCAGTTGAAATGAACAGACTCATTGAACTGCAGATGGAAGGATCTGTCGGATGAAAAATTTGGTTATCGTTGACGTGAATCGTACACCTAAAAAAACGTTTGTTGTTTCCAACAAACACGCAGTGTTTGTTATCATCGCCCGATTTCCAAAAGTTAAGGAAGCAACATATCGTATATCACTTAGGGGCAAGGGAGCACACGCAATGATTATCGGACTAATTATGGGATCCAAAAATGATTTTATATTGCATACGCTTCAAGAACATAAAGCACCGGAAACTACGAGCGATCTTTTAGTCAAAGCAGTTCTACTGGATAACGCCAGGTTTTCATACGACGGTGTTATTCGGGTTGAAAAAAGAGCGCAAAAAACAGATGCATACCAAAGGAACGAAAACTTACTGCTTTCTGATTCTTCTTTCGCCAGAAGCGACCCAACACTCGAGATTTTGGCCAATGACGTACGCTGTACACACGGAGCGACAATTGGGAAAATTTCAGAAGACGAATTATGGTATCTTGCTTCCCGCGGAATTTCAAACACGATGGGAAGAAAGTTAATAGCAGAAGGGTTTTTAGAAAGCGCAATCATGCGTATTTCTGATACAATAGCGGCACAAAGCATACGAAAAAGACTATGGATGACTTTGTGAAGGTTGCGACAGTCGCGGAGATTCCAGTCGGTCGTATGAAGACCGTTATGGTAGGAGGAAAGCGCGTTGCTGTTGCCAATGTCGACGGAGAATTCTTTGCAATTGATGATGTCTGTAGCCATGAGGAATGTTCTCTCGGATCTGAAGGATATTTGGATGGTAATGTCGTCATCTGTGGCTGTCACGGCTCGAATTTTGACGTAACTACAGGAAAAGTACTGTCACTTCCGGCTCCCACAGATGTTACAAGTTACCAGACAAAAGTAGAAAACGGCAATATATTTGTAAAATTATGAATGTTAGGGCCGATTTTCCGCAACTAACGAGATTTATTAACGGCAAACCTATTGTCTATCTTGACTCGACCGCCACATCTCTCAAGCCTCGGTCCGTAATCGACAAAATCAACGAGTACTATACCCAATATACAGCCAATGTATTCAGGGGTATTTACACGACGAGTGAGGAAGCAACAAGTGAGTATGAAAAGGCACGAGAGAAAGTAGCTACTTTTATTCATGCAACGCCTCATGAAATTGTGTTCACACGAAGTACAACAGAATCCCTAAACCTTCTAGCGTACAGTTTACATCCCAAGGAGGTTGTTGCTTCAATTTTGGAGCACCATTCGAATTTTGTTCCATGGCAGCAACTATCCTATTTAACCGTGTGGGATCCCGAGAAACCAATTGATTCCGTTATGACAAATAAAACAGATATATTTGCAATAACAGCAGTTTCAAATGTAACAGGAATAATAATGCCGATTAAAGATATTGTCCGGACGGTCAAAGGAATTAATCCCAAATGCTTGATTGTTGTGGATGCTGCTCAAGCTGTTCCCCATATGCCTGTTGATGTTGCTGATTGGGGTGCGGATTTTGTCGCGTTTTCCAGCCATAAAATGCTGGGGCCTACCGGAGTTGGTGTTTTGTGGGGCCGGCGGCAGCTTTTAGAGGAAATGAAACCGTTTAACTACGGGGGAGAGATGATTAGCGAGGTTCATGTTGATCGAACGGTTTTTAAAGAACCGCCTCATAAGTTTGAAGCGGGAACGCCCCACATAGCGGGAGTCATCGGTTTGGGAGCTGCTGTTGACTACTTAACCAAACTAGGTATGGACAATGTACGTAAACACGAAGAAGAGCTTGTTTCCTATGCGATAAAAAAATTTAAAGAGGTACGCGGGTTACGTTTTGTGGGGCCGGATATTCGCTCTGGAGTTTTTGCATTCACCATGGAGAAAGTCCACCCGCATGATATTGCGCAAATTCTCAATGAAGATAATATTTTTGTACGGGCAGGAAATCACTGCGCCATGCCGCTCCACGAACACCTCGGTATTGTTGCAACGGCAAGAGCATCATTCTACGTTTATACAACAAAAGAGGATATTGACGCCCTCATACTTGGTTTACAAAAAATTCAAAAACTTTTTTCTTAACCCATGGATCTCTATAGAGAAGAAATACTTGATCACTATAAGCATCCCCGGAATTTCGGACACCTTTCCGGAGCAAATATCACATCGGAGGAAATGAACCCAAGTTGCGGTGATCGCGTAATGATCGAGATTGCTGTTTCTGATCAGGAAATTGCCGATATTCGTTTTTCCGGCCAGGGATGCGCAATAAACCAAGCGTCAGCATCGATGCTGACAGAGAAAGTGAAGGGCATGAAAATCTCTGATATTATGAAATTAACCCTTTATGACGTGGAAAAACTTTTAGGAACGACGCTCACTCCATCGCGAGTTAAATGTGCACTGCTTCCTCTCGAAGCAATTCAAAAGGCAGTTTATGGACAATAATGATCCAAAAGTAATCCGGAAGATTCGGAAATGGACAATGAGAATTGATCGAGGGCTATGTATCGGAGCAGCAACATGTATAGCTCTAGCTCCCAAAGCATGGGCGCTTGATGATGAGGCAAAAGCAATTATTCTTGATACTGCAAGTGAGGAAACAGATGATACACTTCTTGAAGCTGCAAAAGGATGTCCGGTCATGGCCATTTTCATTACAGACGAAATAGGCAAACAAATTTACCCCTGATGTATCTCTAATAGGTAATTTCGAAATCCTCCGGGTCTAGAAAAGGCAATGATATGTGAAATACCATGATTAACTGCATACATCATTGCTTCTTCAATTACAAATCGGGCCGGTTTGAATGGTTCAGTGTGTCGAATAACCATTCCTGGTGAAAGTTTTTGATATTCCATCGTAATGTTAAATCCCATAGCGTTATAGTCTTCAAGCCTACTGTAGGGAAGAATTTTTCCAACATGTGCACCATGAGAAAGCCCGCCTTTCGGATCTTCATGAAAGCGTAATACATAATCTCGGTGAGAGTATGCGTAGTTATCAATGAGTATTTCTGCTATACCGTGGAGCATTATTTCTAGCGGATCACTAAGGAGGCGGGGTGGTTCAGGAATTTTTGTGGTCGATACGGTAACTGCAAAAGGAACAAGTATTGAACCTCGATCATTAAAATTGTTTAAAGTATTTTCATCTGTTGCGTTTCTGTATGTCGTTGCACTTTCAAATTGATCACTTGACATGCGGTTACACGCAAGTGTGGCGATAAGATTTTTATCCTGAAACGCAGCAAAAACAAGGCCATTTTGAGCCCATTGACTCGGTATGTCATGAGTAATTCCTAATTCTTTTGGCCAGTATCTGTTGTGCAATTCTGTAATTTTTTTAAAGAGATCAGTCTCTCCTTTTTCGAGGATGCGCGTGACAAGTTGAGATTCCCTCGACTCAGTTAAAGGGAGTGTTTCTGATTTTTGGGGAAGCGCCATATATTAGGACAGGCAGAGGGCTATTGTAGCACGAATTATTCAGCTGGAAAAACCTATCTTTATCTGTTAGCGTAGAACTATGATGGATTCTGTTACCTGGAAAATCGGGGGTGAGGCGGGGTTTGGGATTATGGCCTCCGGCACAATGCTCTGCCGCACATTCTCCCGCGCTGGCTACCATGTGATGGCAACTAATGATTACCCCTCGCTTATTCGGGGCGGGCATAATTTCATTACCGTCCGAATTGCCACAGAAGAATTTGCTTCGATGAATCGCGACGTCCATATTCTTGTTGCACTTAACTATGAATCCGTTGAAAAGCATAAAGAAGAACTGATGGATGGGTCGCTGGTTATTTTTGACCCGAAAGACGGTGAGTGGAAAGAAGGGGATTTTCAAAAAAAAGTAAAACTCCTGCCCGTGCCGTTTCGAGAAATTGTCGGAAAATTTACTGCAGATCCGGTCATGCGTAATACCGTTGCACTCGGTGTTACGGTAGCTCTTCTCGGAGCACCTTTCGAACGTTTATCCTCAGTTATCACAGATCAATTCAAAAAGAAGGGAGAAGAAGTCGTCAAACAAAATCTTACTATAGCCAAAGCTGGTTATGATTTTCCGTCGGAAAAATCCTTTGTCTTGGGGCCGAGCAAGAAGAAAGAGAGACTACTGGTTATAAACGGGAGTGAAGCAGTAGGTGTCGGGGCAGTACGGGCAGGACTTAAGTTTGCAGCAATTTACCCCATGACGCCGATCAATGCCCTGATTACGTTTTTAGCAGATCACGCCAAAAATCTTAAACTTGTTTACAAACAACCGGAGGATGAAATAGCAGGGATTAATATGGCAGTTGGTGCTTCCATTGCCGGGGTTCGGAGTATGGTGGCAACAAGCGGGGGCGGATTTGCACTGATGGTGGAAGGATTATCGTTTGCAGGTGTCGTTGAAGCTCCACTTGTTATTGATATGGGCATGCGTGTCGGACCTGCCACCGGTATGCCCACATATACAGAGCAAGGAGAGCTCCAATTCGTTATCCACGCAGGACACGGTGAATTCCCGCGAATAATTCTTGCACCCTCTGACATTGGTGAAGCATATAGCTTGACCGTTGATGCATTTAACCTCGCTGATAGGTATCAAGTACCTGTATTTGTTCTTACTGATAAGTATCTGAATGAGAGTCAGTGGTCTTTACCGCAATCAGCACTTTCGGGTAGCGTTGAAATCGATCGGGGGAAACTATTCTCAAGCGATAGTAAGAATTCGAATGGCGAGTTTAAGCGTTACAGTCTCGATGTTTCCGATGGAATATCACCCCGTAGTTTTCCTGGAATGAAAAAAGGACTTTACCATGCTGATTCCTACGAACACGATGAGGTAGGTCATGTGACAGAGGACACTTCTATGCGTACTAAAATGAGTTTAAAGCGATTAAAAAAACTAGAAGCGATGAAAAAAGATATGAAGGCTCCAAAAATAGTTGGGGACAGCGAAGCAGAAATAACATTTGTGTCTTGGGGATCGAGTAAAGGACCGATACTAGAGGCGATGAAACTCCTTGCTGCAAAGGGAAAGAAGACACGACTCATACATTTTTCATGGCTTTTTCCTTTTCCTGCTGAAGAGGCGACAAAACTTCTCTCTCCGGTTACCCGACTTATTGATGTTGAGCAGAACGCAACAGGTCAGTTAGCCTCTCTCATCCGTGAGCATACAGGGATTCTCATAAAAGAAAAAATTCTTAAGTTTGACGGAAGACCTTTCTATCCGGAAGAAATTGTTGAAAAACTATGAGCACAGTTACACCAGATTCTTTAAAAACTAATTTTCTACCAACATGGTGCCCGGGGTGCGGTGACTTTGGTATATGGATGGCACTTCGTGATGCCCTTGCAAATTTGAGGATAGGCAGTGACGACGGTCTTATTGTCTACGGCATTGGTTGTCATGGAAATATGCACGATTGGGTGAATATGTACGCAATTCGGGCACTACACGGAAGAACGCTCCCCGTTGCACAGGGAGCAAAACTTGTTAACCATAAACTTCCGGTTGTCATTATTTCAGGCGATGGGGATTGTTTAGGAGAAGGGGGAAATCACTTCATCCATGCAGCCAAAAGAAATCCTGATTTGACTGTATTCATTCACAACAACGAGGTCTATGGTCTAACGACCGGCCAAGCCTCCCCAACTGCCCAAGCCGGGTTTAAAACGAAGTCAACGCCGGAAGGGGCGGTTGATGAGCCTGTTAACCCCCTAACACTTGCTATAGCATCTGGCGCAACGTTTGTAGCGCGAGGCTTTGCCGGAGATATGCAGGGGCTCTCTGCACTTATGAAAACTGCAATAGAGCACAAGGGATTTTCCGTTGTCGACATACTCCAACCATGCGTAACATTTGACAAAGTACATACGTACCAGTGGTATCGGCAAAGGGTTTATAAATTAGAGACGATACCTGAAAATAAAATTAAAGCTTTAGAAAAAGCCATGGAGTGGGGAGATAGAATACCCCTCGGCGTGTTTTATAAAGAAAATAAGCCAACAAGCGAAGACCGTGAATCCGCTTTGGCGGACAAACCCCTCGTTGATTTGCCGTTGACAATAGAAAACCTCGAAGGGCTCTTGAATGAGTTTTATTGAGGGATTGACCCTTTCGACTTTGCTCAGGGTCATCCCGAACGAAAGCTGAGGGATTGACAAGGGTTTTAGCAGTTGTTATACTCGAGTGCTAACATGGAACATACACTTCCAGTTGTCCCAATACGAGACGGTATAGTTTTTCCAGGTACGGAAATGATTCTGACCTTCGGTCGAGCCAGATCAGTTTCGGCAATTGAGGCAGCGCAAAGTAGCGGAAAACGTGTTGTTTTGGTGATGCAGAAAAATCCCTCAATCAATGATCCCACGCCTTCTGACCTCCATACAATAGGAACGATTGGTGAAATAGTTCAAATGATGAAAAACGAGGGAGAAATAAATGCCCTGGTTCGGGGAATTGAAAAGGTGGAACTCCTCTCATACGAGTCTGTTGAACCCTTTTTTGTTGCCAGAGTCATTGAGACGGCTGATAAAGTTGAGGCAGATGATGAGGTGAAGGCATTATTCAATTTTCTTTCCAATGAACTTCGAAGAGCTGTGAAGTTAGGAAAAACTATGGATTTCCTCACCTTCATGAACATTATGTCGGGTATTACCCCCCTTGCACTTTCGTACCAAGTTGCAGGAGTTCTTGACGTTAAGCCGGATGAACGACAAGAACTTCTTGAAATAAACTTAGTAAAATCCCGTCTTGAAAAGGAAATTAATCTCTTGGGAAGAGAAATAAAAATACTTGAACTTGAAAGAAAAATTGCCAGCAAAACTCAAGAAAAATTTGAGAAGGGAGTACGGGAACAAGTCCTTCGCGAGCGCATGAAGACCATTGAAAAAGAGCTCGGTGAGGACAATGAAAATAAAGAAATAAAAGAACTTGCGGACAAAATTAAAAAGGCTGGAATGCCAGAAGAAGTACGAGCCAAGGCGGAAAAAGAGCTTTCGAGACTTGCTCAAATGTCACAGTATAATCCTGAGGCTTCTTACGTACGTACCTATTTGGACTGGCTTATCGAGCTTCCGTGGGCTGTGTCAAGCCCCAATAATGTTGTAATAGCAGCGGCTGAAAAAGTACTCAATACCGATCACTACGGTTTACAAAAAATAAAAGAGAGAATTGTTGAATTTTTGGCAGTGATGAAACTTCGCGCACACGAGGAACAGCAAAAGAATAGCGGAAAAGCAGCACCGACAATTCTTTGTTTTGTCGGTCCTCCGGGGGTCGGAAAAACGTCCATTGGAAAATCCATTGCAAGAGCCTTGGGGCGAAAGTTTGTAAAGATGTCGCTTGGAGGGATTCGGGATGAAGCGGAAATTCGAGGGCACAGGAGAACCTACGTTGGATCCATGCCTGGCCGGATCATACAAGGCGTTAAACAAGCGGGAACGAAAAATCCTGTATTCATGCTTGATGAAATAGACAAAGTGGGTACTGATTTTCGTGGTGATCCCTCAGCAGCACTTCTGGAGGCACTTGACCCAGAACAGAATTACGCATTCTCCGATCACTACCTGGAAGTTCCGTTCGATCTTTCACACGTATTTTTTATCACTACATGCAATGTGCTCGATACAATTCCGCCGGCACTCCGGGACCGGCTCGAGGTCATTCGATTCGCAGGATACACTGAGGATGAAAAGTTTCATATAGGGCGGGACTTCCTTGTTGAAAAGCAGCGGGGAAATCACGCTGTTCCTAAAGGAAGTATGAAGATTACTGATCAAGCACTCCGGGACATAATTAGGAAATATACGCGGGAAGCAGGAGTGCGGAATCTCGAACGTGAAATTGCAACTCTTTTCCGTAAAGTAGCCAAAAAAATTGCTGAAGGAAACGGGAAAACTAAAAAAACATTTTCCATAGGGAGCAATAATCTGCACGGGTATCTTGGTCCGTACAAGTTTACGTCCTACCTTGCTGAGAAAAAAGATGAAGTGGGAATGGTAACCGGTCTTGCTTGGACTGAGGCAGGAGGGGATATTTTATTCATTGAGGTCGCACTCATGCCAGGGCGGGGTAATCTCACCTTAACCGGGCAACTTGGGGATGTGATGAAGGAATCCGGTAAGGCTGCAATGTCTTACGTACGATCCCGTTGGAAGATGTTGGGGCTTCCTGAAAAGTTTTTCCAGAAAATTGATGTGCACGTACACGTCCCGGAGGGTGCGGTTCCCAAAGACGGACCGTCAGCAGGAGCTGCTATCGGAACATCACTGGTTTCCGCCCTCACTAAAATTCCGGCAAGACGAACCGTTGCTATGACTGGTGAGATTACGCTTCGCGGGAGAGTCCTTGAAATTGGCGGAGTAAAAGAAAAAGTAATTGCCGCCCATAGAGCCGGAATTAAAACGCTCATTTTACCCAAAAACAACAAAAAAGATCTTGAAGATATTCCGAAAAAAGTGTTGAGCGACCTCACTTTCCATTTCGTCGAACATATGGATGAGGTATTAAAAATTGCTCTGGTGAAATCACGGGCAATAGAAAAAATATCGCTTCGGCCGGCACTTCATCTCAGCGCATAAAATTGTAGATACTTTTACTAAGTTTTGCCATAAGTAAAACTGCATCATCTTCACTAGGTACATCAGAGGTAAATATTCCAACGTAATAATTGAGATTGCCGTCAGTGACATAACCCACGTCATGGATGATGCGCACTCCAGTTCCTATTTTATGGTAGACCGTTACGCTTTTAGGCAGCATTGCAGGAAGTCTATCTTCAAAATCAGTGTCTTTCAAAAACGAGAGCATTTCTTGCGTATATGCCTGGTTGGCAACATCGCCAGATATGATTTTTTCAAAGAGCATGCTTATGTCTTTATTTGATGTTTTGTTGTTTGCTATATCCGTTTGAATAAGACCCCAGCTTTCCATGAGCTTTTGTGTTCGTTCAATTCTCACAATATTATTGAGGAGAATATAGGCAGCTGTGTTATCGCTCTTTTGAATCATGAGCCGAGCAAGTGTTTTGATTGTGTACGTTGCTCCGGGCGTTTCATAGCGAAGTACGCCGGTACCGAAATCTTGAATATCAGCCTCCTGAAGAGTTATTGATTCATCCAAATCAATCTCTCCTGCTTGCGTGTAATAATAGAGGGCGGACAAAATTGGTATTTTATTAACCGATGCTGCCGTATAAATAACTTCCTCATTTATGCCGAGTTCAAAATCAGAGTTGTAGTCTTTCACGTAAAGAGAATAATTTTTCCAGGTGTCGTTGATTTCTTTGGTAAGAATTTTGCCTAACTCCTCCGGTGTTTTTTTCTTTGCAAACAAACCTCCAAATTGTGTTTGCGGAGGTTTTTCGTCCGGTATGGGAGAGATAACAGGCTGGGGACGGAAGGAGAATAACAATGTGTAGATTCCGATTCCCAAAAGAATAAGTACTACGAGTAATCGCACAACTCTGCTGAAATTTCTCTGGGGCAGAGATCGTGCGTAGTACTCCATCGTGGGAAAAATTGTACCACAAATGATACAATATGTAATATTGCCCCGTTCGTCTAGCGGCCTAGGACGATACCTTCTCAAGGTATAGATCGCCGGTTCGAATCCGGCACGGGGTACATAACTCCACTTGACATTGTAAGGTGATTTACCGTACAATTTTAGTAGGAATTTATAGTTATACGTCTGCTCCTCGCCTCTTCGGGGAGGTTTTTTTTGAGCACTATGGATCCAAACAACAAAATACTCCTAACCCGTGAAGGGTTAGCAGAATTAAAAAAAGAACATAACGAGCTGGTAAACGTAAAAAGACCTTCAGCTGTTGCACGGCTATCTGATGCACGGGATCTTGGTGATTTATCTGAAAACAGCGAATACGCAGCCGCAAAACAAGACCTTTCCTTCATTGACGGCCGCATCCTTGAGCTCGAAGAAATACTCCATGGAGCTAAAGTCATTACAAACCACAAAAAAGGACAAGTCGATGTAGGATGCAAAGTGACGCTCAATACAAACGGAAAACGGGAGATTTTTACCGTAGTGGGTGAGTGGGAAGCGGATCCGAAAGAACGTAAAATTTCCCACGAATCTCCGCTTGGTAAAGCGCTATTGGGTAAGAAGGTTGGTGACAAGGTAGAGGTCGAAGCGCCGGCGGGCAGACTCCTCTATAAAATATTGCATATTGAGTAATGGTTTGCTAGAATGCTCTCTATCATGAATAGTTCGTATTTTATAGTTGTTAGCAAAAAGGAAAAGAAAGCAACCCACCTGCGGAGGGGATCTTTTTAGTGGAATAGAAAAATAGAATAACAACCACAAAAACCCCTCCAATGAGGGGTTTTTTCGTGGGAAAAACAGGAGATTGTATGTTAGATCAATATCAACCAGGACTAAACAATCCATACGCTTCAAGAGAAGTTTCTCGTGCGGTATTGCGAGTTGCTGATCTCGTGCCATCGGGATCTTTAGTGACAATAGAAGGAACACCTCTTTATGCCGGTCAACCGTGGGACGAATCTCATGAATTCGGTTTCAACGGGCTTTTAGCATTACAACTTTCGTTACTTCGAGACAGAGGGTATTCACCGCTTCACATTGCCATGGTTGATGATTATACAACCGACCAAGAAACAGATGTTACTACTTTTACCCGACAAATGAGGCAGCAGCCAGACATAACTCATTTTGAGTCGTATTTTGCCGATGAGGCAGAAGCACGGTTACAACACCTGCGTGACGCACGGCGAACCATGGTTCTTCGAGGAGAACTTCGTTTAATGGAAGGAAGCCAGCCCCGTTTACGCGTGCAAAGCGGGAGAGTAAGTTGTGAGTTATTAGATGCATGTTTTCAACTGACAAAAGGGACGGGGATACACATTATCATCCACCCTACTGAGTTTGTGTCACAGCAACAAGGGATGCGTGAGATTCTCAGCGCGATTAATGGCGACAAACTTCCGGGAATTTTTATAAACATATTTTTCAAAAGAAACGTATTGAGCAGAATTTTATTGACTGATCACCATGGAAGAACAAGAACTATCTAATCAAATTCTCAATATTCGTTTTTATGAAGGTTGTGGAAACCGGTTACTCATCGTGCACATGCAGAAAGATTTTTCAATGCTGGACGCACGGTTACGGAATCAACTTCAACGTCTGGGTTTAGAACAGAAAGCCGACAGTGTGTTGGTACTTACAGGCGATCCACAACAGAGTCTGATTCAAGGGTATCACGTGACGATGGATGTGTTTGAGCCACGCGGCGTCGATATTCAACATCCAAAACTTGCAGGCAGTTGGTCAACGATGTGTGGGAATGGCATACGTGCAGTTGCTAAGTATTTAATAGATACCTCAAATCTTGCTTGTTATATCAGAACGAGAAGCGGGATAAGGATAACCACTGTACTTCCTCACAATCAGTTTCGTGTTTGTATGGGGAAACTTACTACTCGTAAAGAACACCTACAAAAATATGTACGCAATTTTCATTTCTCAGAACTTATTGAAAACAGAATTCGTCATGCGGAAGTTTTTGTCGGGTTAAACGGGAATCCGGATTTGGACGGCGCTATAGATGGTGAACCACACATGGTTGTATTTTTGCCTAATCATCAAAATATAACTCTCAAAGCGTTGCAAAAATTGGCAGAAAAGCTTGGACCGGCAATAACGACGAATAGAGAATATTTTCCGGAGTGCATTAATTCTAATTTTGCACTTATAAAAACAAAAAATAGTAAAAGCATTTCCGTGCTTGCATGTACGTTTGAACGTGGGGTAGAGTACGTGACGCAAGCCTGTGGCACAGGAGCAACAGTAATTGGTTCATATCTTTTAAATAATAATAAAGGATTAGAGGAAATAGAAGTACTTATGCCGGGAGGTGCATTATATATAACTCGGGCACCTCATTGCGAGTTCTATCTTACCGGTCCTGCTAATCCAGTCATTGGCAAAAGGAATATTGAAGCTGTTACCTGAATGTATGATAATACAAGCTATATGGCGACAAGTGATGAGTTAACAAAAATACGAGTTTCGAAACTCGAGGCTTTACGCAAACGCGGTATTGATCCGTATCCCGCTATAGTTCGACGTGAGCACACGATAAAAGAGGTGAGGAAAATGGATGGGAGATCTGTTTCCGTTTGTGGCCGAATCATGGGGCTACGCGGTCATGGTAAGATTATGTTCGCCGATCTTGTGGACGAAAGCGGGAAAATCCAAGTGGTTTTTAAGGCGGATGAGATTGCAGAAGAAATCTTTGGACTCCTCCAATTCTTCGATCTGGGCGACTTTATGGCTACTCAAGGGAAAGTCGGAAAAACTCAAGCAGGTGAAGTTTCTCTCTTTGTCACAGGTTTTCAGCTTCTTTCTAAGTCTTTACGTCCGCTTCCTGATCAGTGGTCGGGTCTCAAAGACATTGAGGAACGATATCGACAGCGCTATGTTGACTTAGTGATGAATGAAGACGTGCGGAAGATTTTTCTTAAACGCTCACAAGTTATATCATTTCTACATAAATTTTTTGACGAGTATGGTTTTATTGAAGTAGAAACGCCAATACTTCAACCTGTCTATGGTGGGGCCTCGGCGAAACCTTTTGTGACGCATCATAATACGCTCGACATAGATTTATATCTTCGTATTTCAGATGAACTTTATCTAAAACGATTAATTGTTGGAGGATTTGAAAAGGTATATGAAATTGGTCACGACTTCCGCAATGAGGGCGTAGACCGCGCCCACAATCCGGAATTTACAATGCTCGAATTTTACTGGGCATATGCGGATTATGAAAAGCTGATGGAATTTACGGAAGGAATGTTTGCCGCACTCATCAAGGAGGTGCAAGGCGCATTGATGGTCGAATATCAGGGGGTCACATATAACTTTACTCCTCCCTGGCCGCGCATTTCGTACCGTGACGCTGTGCTCAAGCATTCTGGAGTTGATATAGATAAAGCGGATAGTGAAGAAAAACTCAAAAAAGTTATCAAAGAAAAAGGAATAACGCTCAAAGACAAAAAGGCTGTAGGATTTGGCGCGGTGCTGGATGCGCTGTATAAACAGACAACCCGTCCGCACCTTTCGGGTCCGCTATTTCTGACAGATCGCCCGACCGCTTTTGTGTCGCTAGCCAAACGCTTGCCGGAAGATCCCAGAAAAACCGCATCATTTCAGCTTTTGGTTGCAGGAGAGGAACTTATAAATGCGTATAATGAGTTGAATGATCCGATTGACCAAGCAGAGCGGTGGAAAGAGTCGGAAAAACTTGGGAAAAAAGGAAAAACAGACCACGAAGCATTTGACGCAGATTATATTCGCGCGCTCGAATACGGCATGCCTCCGACAGCTGGTTGGGGGTTAGGTATTGATCGTTTAGTCGCTATTCTTACCAATCAACACACGCTTAAGGATGTCATCCTCTTTCCGATCCTTCGCCCTGAAAAATAATTGGTATGATAAGCAAACAACAAGTACTTGCGCTTTTGCATCAGCATACCAAAAACCAAAATCTTCGTCGGCACATGTATGCGGTCGGGTTTGCGATGCGCGCTCTTGCCAAAAAACTCGGCGGAGATCCCGATGTGTGGGAGGTCTTAGGACTTCTCCATGATGCCGACTGGGAAGAAACGAAGGATAATCCAGATCAGCATACGAAAAACACTTTGAGTTGGCTCGAAGAGCTTGGAGAAAACGAAGGTCCCATCGTTCATGCCTTGATGTCCCACAACAGAAAGTACACTCATTTAGCAGAGCTTGAAGGCAAGATGGAGTGGGCGCTCGAGACGGTCGATGAGTTAACCGGTTTTATTGTTGCAGTTACTTTAGTTCGACCGGATAAAAAACTTGCTGCTGTAGGTGTCGATTCGGTTATGAAAAAATGGAAAACAAAAGAGTTTGCCAAAGCAGTTGATCGGTCACAGATAGCTCAATGTGAAGAGAAGTTAGATATCCTATTAAACGAATTTATAAACATAGTCCTTAAAACAATGCAAGAGAATCATAATGAATTAGGACTGTAATATGAATAGACTTCTCATAGCCACGACTAATCCCGGCAAATTAGCAGAAATTCGGAGATTCCTTTCTGACGTTCCGCTCGAACTTGTCAGTCTCAACGATGTGGATATTAAAGAAAGGGTTGAGGAAACGGGAAAAACGTTTGAGGAAAATGCAATTCTAAAGGCGAAGTTTTACGCGCAAAAATCAGGACTTCCGACAATCGGTGATGATGGGGGATTTGAAATAGATGCATTAGGAGGGGAGCCAGGGGTCAAATCACACCGGTGGGTTCATGGGGATAAAGAGAATTCTGATGAAGAGTTAATTGAGTATACGTTCAAAAAAATGAAAGGAATTAAAAACAGAAAAGCACAATTACGGGCAGTTCTAGCACTTGCACTTCCAAACGGAGAGATTCATACGGCAACAGCAGCAACACGGGGTATTATTCCGGATAAACCATCGGGAGTTCGAGTGAAAGGATTTCCATATCGCTCAATTTTATATATTCCCCAAATCCAAAAATACTACAATCATGATGAGCTTACTCCCCAAGAAACCGAAAAATACAATCATCGGAAATTGTGCCTCGATCAATTAAAGCCGATACTACGGTCCTTCTTGACAAAGTAATCCTCATGCTCCTACAATAGAGTTGCTGTCCCGGTAATATACCGAGATTACGGCGGACATAAAAAACCGCCGAAATTATATAAATCTTTCCGCAGCATGAAATCTGTCCGCAGCCTTATGTATAATAGGGTTAGCGGATTTTTTTGTGAGATACCCGTATGTTAGACATTAAATTTATCAGAGAGAATTTACAGGTTTGTAAGGAAGCGGCAAAAAATAAAGGCCGTGATGTGGATTGGGATGGTCTTTTAAAACTCGACGATAAAAGAAGAGAACTTATTGGTCTTACTGAAAAACTAAGAGAGGAACGAAACAAACTTACTCAGGATGACCGCGAGCGCGGTAGAGAGGTTAAACAGGAACTTAAAAAACTTGAGGAAGAGTTACGGGATGTTGAAGAAAAGTTCGGACTTCTCATGCTCACTGTTCCCAATGTGCCTGATCCGTCTGTTCCAATCGGCAAAGATGCAAGCGGAAATAAGGAAGTACGGAAGTGGGGGAAATTGCCAAAATTCAATTTTCCAATTCTCGATCATATCGAACTGGCAAAATCCCTCGATCTCATTGATTTTGGGCGGGGAACAAAGGTCGGAGGATTTCGGGCATACTTCCTTAAAAACGATGCAGCGCAGATGGAACTTGCGCTCATGTGGTATACATTAAATAAACTCACAAAAAAAGGATACACACCGCTTATCGCCCCGTCATTAGTTCGCGATTTTACCCTTTTCGGTAACGGACAGTTTCCGTGGGGCCGTGAAGAGGTATATAAGATTGAGAAGGATGATTTGTATTTGGCAGGCACAGCAGAAGTTCCGGTTACTGCCTACTTTAGTGATGAGATTCTCGTTGAAAAAGATTTACCGAAGAAATTCGTTGCTTTCTCACCCTGTTTCCGTCGCGAAGCAGGAAGTTACGGCAAAGACACAAAAGGGGCATATAGATTGCACCAATTTAATAAAATTGAACAAGTAATTATCACGACTGCAGAAACGAACAATTCTCTTACTCTTCATGAGGAGCTTTTGGCCAATGCAGAAGAAATTTTGAAGGATTTAGAACTTCCGTATCGGGTTATGCTCATGTGTACCGGCGATATGGGGGAGCCACAGGTAAAAAAGTACGATATAGAAACCTGGATGCCAGGCAGACAGGCATATGGAGAAACAATGTCCAATTCGTTTATGGGAGACTTTCAGGCGCGGAGACTAAAAATCCGTTACAAAACGAAAGACGGGATGAAATACTGCCACACGCTCAATAACACTGCTCTTGCTTCTCCGAGAATTCTTATAGCAATAATGGAAAATTACCAACAAAAAGACGGGTCAATTAAAGTGCCTAAGGTATTGCAGCAATTCTTAAATAAAACTGTTATTAAACGGTAATGGACTGGCGCTCGTATATCTATCCCCAAACTATTGAACGATTCTCAACTGTCTATAACCACGATATACGAGTCGTAGAAGACCATGGGAAATTGAAAATTCTTGTTAATGGTTCTCCGCAGTCCGGTCCGTATATAGAGAAATTGTGGAAAAACGCACTTCGATCTTTCGGATTTCCCAAAAAAATCGTACCTAAATCAATTTTAGTTTTAGGTATCGCCGGGGGAACTGTTATTCATTTGCTTCACCAATGGTACCCAGAAGCTAAAATTACTGCCGTTGATATCGATCAAACGATGATTGATATAGGAAAAAAATATTTTGAACTGGGGAAAATAAAAAATCTTATACTCAAAAAAAGCGATGCAAACACCTATGTTCAGAAGAAAAGCGCATATGACATTATCATTGTCGATCTTTCGTTCGGAAGAGAGATACCCGTATTTGTGACAACGAGAAAATTTCTTTCAGCTCTGAAAAAAATCCGCATGGGTGAGGGGATAGTGGTCATTAATTTTTTAAGAGAAAAAGAATACAAGGAAATTTCCGGTAATCTTAAGAAGATACTTGTTGGATTATTCCCGATAGTACGGGATAAACAACTCTTTCTCAACCGGTTTTTCATGGCATCGTAACCCCTAGTTTTATGGTAAAATATACGTATGTTTAAGTTCCTCACGAGGCTTCTTGACACAAACGAAAAAGAGGTGTCAAGGATCCGCAAATCTGTCGAGCGCATCAATGAATTTGAGGGCGATGCCAAGAAAGTTAAGACGGCTGATTTTACCAAAAAAACTGCCGAATTTAGGGAACGACTTACCGGCGGTCAACAACTCGACGAACTTGTTCCTGAAGCATATGCACTTGTTCGGGAAGCTGCGTTTAGAACCATCGGTGAACGCCATTACGATGTGCAGTTGGTTGCCGCACTCGCTCTGCATGAAGGAAAAGTTGCCGAACAAAAAACCGGAGAAGGGAAAACACTTTCGGCCACTCCTGCACTCTATATCAATGCTTTGTCAGGACGGGGCGCACATCTGGTTACTGTCAATGATTATCTTGCCCGCCGTGATGCCGGATGGATGGGTCCTGTGTATCACGTGCTCGGTCTTAAAGTCGCGGCTATGATAAACGATCAATCATTTCTCTATGATCCCCAGTTTGAAGATAAGACAGCTACTGATTGGCGGCTAAAACACCTCCGTCCGATCACTCGAAAAGAAGCGTATTTGGCTGATATTACCTACGGCATTAACAGTGAATTCGGTTTTGATTATCTGCGGGACAACATGGCACGAAGCATGGATCAACTGGTTCAACGCGAATACCACTATGCCATCATTGATGAAGTTGATTCAATTTTAATCGATGAAGCCCGCACTCCTCATATAATTTCCGCACCTGCCGAGGAAGCAACGCACAAGTACTATGACTATGCAAAAATAGTTGAGAAATTATCACAGGATACTGATTTTGTTATCGATGAAAAACTTCGCACCGCCCACCTAACTGATCACGGAATTTTAAAGATTGAAAAAATGATGGGACTCGGGAATATTTACGAAACGGATTTTGAAACAGTACACCACATCGAGGCAGCACTCAAAGCAAAAACACTCTACCATCGTGAGAAAGAATACATTGTCAAAGAGGGCCAAGTTATTATTGTCGACGAGTTTACGGGTCGGCTCCTTACCGGTCGGCGTTTTAGTGAAGGAATTCATCAGGCAATAGAAGCAAAAGAGGGTGTTGCCATTCAGCAAGAAAGTAAAACATTAGCAACAGTTTCTTTACAAAATTACTTCCGCATGTACCAAAAGCTAGCGGGTATGACGGGAACTGCCGCAACGGAAGCAGAAGAATTTAAAAAAATCTATAACCTTGATGTTCTCACCATTCCAACGCACCGGCCAATGGTACGCCAAGACAATGCGGATAGTGTGTATAAAACCACACGAGCAAAATACGCAGCAGTTGTGAATGACATTATCGAGCATCATAAAAGGGGTCAGCCGGTACTCGTTGGAACCACATCAATTGACAAAAACGAAATAATAAGTGAATTTCTCAAACGTAAAGGCATCCCACACGAAGTCCTCAACGCAAAAAATCATTTGCGCGAAGCCATGATTATCTCCGATGCCGGAAAAAAGGGTGCGGTGACAGTTGCAACGAATATGGCCGGACGAGGAGTGGACATAATCCTCGGAGGAGCGAAAAAAGAAAAATGGGAATATGAAGATGAAAAGGAATGGGAACGAGATACGAAGGAATGGCAAAAGAGACACGATGACGTTGTAAATTTTGGAGGTCTTCATGTTATCGGTACAGAACGCCATGAATCACGAAGAATCGACAATCAACTTCGTGGACGAAGCGGTCGACAGGGAGATCCGGGATCCAGTAGATTTTATGTATCCCTTGAAGACGAAATAATGAAGCTTTTTGGGGGTGATCAGGTTGCTCGTCTCATGACTGCATTTAAGATGCCCGAGGATGTTCCTTTGGAGCATGCAATGGTTTCAAGGGCGATTGAACAGGCGCAGGTTAAAGTTGAGGGATTTCACTTTGACAGCCGGAAACACCTCGTTGACTATGATGATGTTCTCAATAAACAACGGGAAATTGTCTATAAACGCCGGAGAAAAATTCTGGAAGGGGAGAATCAAAAAGAAAAAATAATTGAAAAAATCTCAGGAGAGATTGCGAATGTTGTAGCTATTTACGCTGAGGAGAAAGAGGCAACGTTTGACAGACAAAAAATAGTTACTGAATTCGTAACGATTATCCCGTTTGATGATGCCTCAGCGCAACAACTTACCAAACAACTGGAACAATTGCATACGTCAGCTGATATCACGGATTTTCTTATGAAGGTTACTGCTGACATGTATGAAGCCCGGGAAAAACAAGTCACTCCGGAAATCCTGCGTCAGGTTGAACAATGGGTGAGTTTACAGGTAATTGATAATCTTTGGATGGAACATCTGGATGCAATTGATGATCTTCGTGAGGGGATCGGGCTTCGCGGCTATGGTCAGCGTGATCCCTTGGTCGAGTACAAAAATGAAGCGTTTAACATGTTTGAGCGTCTCATTTCTTCAATCGATTCCGAAATAGTTCACCGAATATTCAAAGTGCAGGTTCAGCTTGCACCGCAGGCACCGAGATCGCAGGTACCAACACCTGCTCCAATGCCAGTAGCACCCCAAGGGTTACAACCATCCATCGTCCGCCGAATTCAAACCAATGCTCCGCAACAGTCCGTTGCTCAACCGGTGGTTAATTCTTCCAACAAACTCGGCCGCAATGATCCTTGTTGGTGCGGAAGCGGCAAAAAGTGGAAAAAATGCCACTACCCGCAAGCAGGTTGACAAATGTAATACATTTGTAATACAATATGACAAAGATTGTTGTTCGTGAACTAATTTGGGATGCTTGGAATATTGAACACATAAGAAAACATAGAGTAACTCAGGACGAAGTTATAGTAAGCATTCGGAATACTGCATACCATAGGCACGCACATAGCGGAAGATACTTGAGCGTTGGAAGATCAGGAAAAAGAATTATTACTGTAATACTGCGACGAAAGAGAGCGACAACATATTATCTTGTGACTGCGCGCGATGCAAATAAGAAAGAAAGGAGAGATGTATATGAAAAAGAAAAAAATCAGCAAAATTCCAAAATTTAAAAGCATTGAGGAAGAAGCGAAATTTTGGGACACACATAGCGTTACCGATTTTGAGGATGAGACAGAAGATGTTGATATCATCGTAGAGTTGGCAAAGCCTCGAGACGAAACGCTCGTCTTGCGTGTCCAGAAATCACTTAAAAAAAAGCTTGCCTCAATTGCAAATAAAAAGGGCATAACACCATCAACGCTCGCCCGCATATGGCTCATGGAAAAACTTCAGCGACCAGGTTCAACACTGGGCTGATAGACTATGCATTCCCTAGAGCGTTCTAGTAATCAATCAAAGGATCGTCCCTGAAATCGTTATGAGTTGGTTTGTTTGGATCATCATAAGCATTGCCGCGCTGGCTGTTTCTAATATTTTTCAAGGGTGCTCATGAAGGATGAGGGGAGTGATCCGGTTGCCTTCACCGTTGTGTTTCTGTTCGTCTTGGGAGTAATGACAGGAATATTTGCAGCATTCAAAGGATTTGTTTTTCCGCCACTTTCCGAATACTGGTTTAACTTTCTTTTGAGCTCACCTTTATATGCGATAGGAACCGTTGTATGGTTTAAAGCACTTCAGAAAATCGGCTCAGCTGAGGCGACAATACTTTCCTCCTTCGGCGCAATTGCAACAATTGGGTCGGCAATGATTTTCTTAGGTGAACAATTTAGTCTGAGACAGGGGATTGGTGTTCTGCTCATACTTATTTCAATTTACCTACTCAACAAAATCAAAGGAAAACTGCGTTTCACCCTTCATCATTTTTGGGCATTATTCTCCAGCGTATGTTATGGATTTGCAATAACAAACGACGCCTATATTATTGGTAGCGGTTACGATGCGGTCTCGTATGTTCCGATTATTTCATTTTTTCCTGCGTTAATTCTCCTTGTAGTTCGACCGGCGGTTCTGGGTCGTATGAAAACTTATATGACTGCTACATTTTTGAAAAACATGTTTTTAGTAACGTTTTTCTACTCTGTTCAGGCTGTGACGTATTTTGTGGCATATGAGAGTGGGGGAAATGCTTCACAAATTGCCCCGATTTCAAAATCCAGTATTATTCTGACTGTGCTTTTGGCTGTTTTCTTTCTCAAAGAACGGGAAAATTTAATTCAGAAAATTTTAAGCGCAGTGCTTGTAACTGCGGGTGTGTTACTCATAGCGTAATGCTTCAATGGGGTCAAGGCGGGCGGCGCGGATAGCCGGGGTAACACCAAAGATTATCCCGATTGATGCAGAAAATCCGAATGCTAAAAGAACTGACCATAAGGTAACGGATGTGCCGATAAACTGATTAATACCAAGTGATCCCAATGACCCAAGACCTATTCCGATAGCTCCACCAAAAAGTGACAAGATTACTGATTCAATTAAAAACTGCATCATAATATCCCGTGGAGTTGCTCCAACCGCTTTTCGCAACCCGATTTCTCTTGTCCTTTCAGTAACGGATACAAGCATAATGTTCATAATCCCTATCCCTCCGACAAGAAGTGATATTCCTGCAATACCACCGAGTGCTGCTGTAATTACACTGAGAAATTGTGTAATGGTTTCAAGGAGTTGTGTCGACTCAAGTACGGTAAACTCGTCATCTTCGAGTCGCCGGAGAAGTACTTTTTCAGCATCAGTTTTAGCCTGTGCGACGTGTTCGCTGTCAATTGCTTCAATAAACATCATAAACGGCCGGTCCCGGTCAAATTGACGCATGGCCGTTGTTATGGGAATTGCAGTAAAGTCATCTGCGCTACCCATGGCACCACCCCCACCTTTAGATTTTAGAACACCAACAATTTCGAACTGTACGTCATTGAGTGTTAGGGTTTTACCAACAGGATTAGCACCGTCTCCAAACAGATCTTTGGAAGGTTTGTTGCCGAGGACAATTACCCGGCGGGATCGTTCAACGTCGTTTTGTGTAATGATGCGGCCGTACTCTGGTTCGAACTTTGCAATATCAAAATAGTTTTCCCAAAGTCCCCACACCTCTGTTGATGAAGTCTTACCCCCATAAGAGAATGAACCGAATCCCTGTACCATCGGTGACACTTGTTTTATTGCATCGCTTCCGCGTTCTATATCTGCGACATCCGATAATTCAAATTTACTTGCAGACATCATTGCTCCCCGTGGACCTTGTGTCACATCCACATCACCCGCCATGACCATAATGGTATTGGCTCCCATGCTTTGAAACTGTTCTGTTACCCATTTCTGGAGCCCGGTTCCAATTGAAACAAGGAGAATGACCGAAGCGACCCCGATAATTATTCCGAGCATAGTCAGAAGAGACCGTGTTTTATTGGTCCGGAGTGCATTGATGGCAAGTTTTATGTATTCGGTAAAATTCATATAATTTTTCCGTCTTTTAATGAAATAATGCGTTTTGCGTGCTTCGCAATATCTTTTTCATGGGTAACAAGAATAATGGTTTTACCTGCTTTATGGAATCTATCAAAGATAGTCATAATGTCCCGACCTGATTTGCTGTCGAGGTTGCCGGTTGGTTCATCGGCGAGAATGATACTTGGATTTGTCACAAGTGCACGTGCTATAGCGACTCGCTGTTGTTGGCCACCTGATAGTTGTGAGGGGAAATTGCTCATTTTATCCGAGAGGCCCACTTCAACAAGCGTTGCCTTTGCCCGTTCGTGTCGCTCATTTGCTGGTACTTTCGCATAGATTAACGGGAGTTCGACATTGGAAAGTGAGCTGGTTTTTCGCAGTAAATTAAATTGCTGAAAGACAAAACCAATATGCGTGTTTCTGATTTCCGCAAGTTCCTGATCATCTGCTTTAAAAATATCCTTTCCTTCAATAAATACTTTTCCGCTCGTCGGGCGATCGAGACATCCTATGATATGCATGATCGTGGATTTTCCCGATCCGGAGGGACCCATAATGGCGACAAACTCACCCTTTTTAATGGAAAGTGAGACAGAATCAAGCGCTTGAAAGACTACGCCGTCCATCTGGTACACTTTGGAAACGTTGACGACTGACAGAAGTGAGGTCATTTTGAGATTGTTGCAAAACCCTTTGTTACAACTGCATCACCTTCAGCTAACCCTTCTGTAACTATAATATCATCTTCATTTTTGAGACCGGTTACAATCTTCGTTTTCGCATATTTTCCGTCTGTCTTTTTGTACACAAATATTTCATCATTCTCTTCCCGCAATGCTTCTGTAGGGATAGTCAGGGCGCCCTCACTCCGATCTGTTTCTATTGAAACATCACCGTTTAAGCCAATGCGAATATTCCCCCCAGTGTCAAAAGAAATCTTGACGGGAAATACTGTTGCTCCGCCGCTTGAGAGAACAGACGTATATGAAATATAGCTAATGACCCCCGAAAATGAACTATCAGGAAATGCATCGAGGGTTATTGTTGCTTTTTGACCGAGACTCAAACTGCCAACATCAGTCTCATCAACGGTTGCCTCAAAGACGAGACTTGTCGGATCTACGACAGAAAAAACAGCAGTTGTAGGCATGATATTGACTCCGGCAATAGGCGTATCGATATGGGTAACAATTCCTCCGATTGGAGTAACAAGCGTTGCGTATTCAACCGCTAAACTTCTGAGTTCGACGTCGAGTACTGCTTTTTCCAAATCCCACTGGTTTTTTTCCAGGATTCTCTTCACCGTGTCTGTGACTGTATCATGTACTGTTTTGCCGTCGTAAGTAACCCTCCATAATTGTTCAAAGTCGTTTCGCTGTTTGGAATAATCAAGAAGCGTTTTTTCCAAAGTTTTTTGTACTTCGCGTGCATCGAGGCCGGCGATACCCTGGTAGGCATAGACAGTGTCTCCTTCTTTGACTCCTACCCAGGCAAGTTTTCCTGATGTTTGGAAGGTAAGGTTGACTGACCGGTCCGCCTTGGTTTTACCGGATGAGGATATGGTTTTTACAAAGTCCTTTTTCTCGACAACTGCAGTCACGAGGGCACTATCGGCTTTTTGTGCCGCTTGCCTTCTCCAGAAGACTCCTCCCAGGAGTATGAGGATGAAAAGTACAATAACCCACCGTTTTTTGAGAAATTTCCTGAGTTTTTTCACAGAGGGCCGTATTATACTCCAAAATAGAACAAAAAGCTATAGGCTTAGTGTTGAAAACCAGTTAACTAGAATGATTTTTTTTGCATTACAAAGTTATTAAATTATTTAAGTTATTTTTTAAGAACGAGGTCTTTATGGATAAAATTGGCCTATAGTGTTATAATATATTCATTATGTCTAAACCCGAAATGAGTGAAATGCCCGTATATGTCCCTAACTATTTCCAGCCTGATCAGTTTCATTATTTTGCTGAGACTAACTGGGGAAGTGGCAAATCCAGGCTAGAATATCCGGAAATTAGTCAATTGCCTTCTCATCTTGAAATGTTTATCCTTGGGCATTTTGCTGCCTGTCCGACGATTACAGATGTAGGAGATGCCTATCTACCTGCAGCGCAAGCGGCGAATTGGATTTTAAACAGATACGACAGTTGCAATCGAGGCACCCGACACCTGCTGTTACCGATAGCCGAAGAACTAAATCCAGACCTTCATAAGCAAATATCTGTGACTATCGATCGTTTGCCCGAAGAGCCGGTTGGAAAACATGATAAAGGATTTGTACCACCAATCCACTCTGCAAAAATTACTTTTATGGGTACCCCGGTTGGCTATGGGGGAGCAAGGGAGGTTTATCTCCTTACGAGGTTCACAGATCTCCAAGCCATTAGAGGATCAGCTGAATATATGAAAGCAATAAATAGATGTGTTGGCGATGCAGGTACTCCCGCAGAGCTATTGGTCAATCTAGCATTATCTGCAATTAAATTTGCTGACGCCGATAAATTTAGTGCCCTCGATCATGCTGTGGCCAGGGGAAAAATTGACGAAGAAAATAACCGTAAAGAATACGCTAAAGTTGTTTACGAATTTATCAAGAAAGCGCCTTGGGTAATTAGCTTTGTGAATAATCTTCCCTCAAGCGATCCGGAAAAAGCAAAATTCAATGAAACATTTTACGGACTTCTAAAGTTAATTTAATTCCCTCTAAAATCATCGTTAAATCGACTATTTTGTGTGGTAGCGAAGAGCAGTGGTGACAAAGATAGAGCGGTGGTAGATGGTTGTGCTGTGAATTTTGAGAGCCTCAAGGTGTTGTTTTGTTCCGTAACCCGCGTTTCTTTTCCAGTTATAGAGAGGGAATTGCTTGTGGAGCGCCCGCATAATTTTATCCCGCTCAACCTTGGCAACAATTCCGGCAAGTATTACTTCGGGAACTGTTGCGTCAGCATCTACCAATGTTTTAACTCTTTTTCCCGCAATACGCCCAAGTTTGATATTGCCGTCAACTATAAACCTGTCTGCTTCAACTCTCTTTATTAAGCTTCTCATTGCCATTCGATTCGCCCGCTGTATTCCGCGATTATTTATTTTCCGGCTGGAGACAACTTCTATTGCAATTTCAGCTTTCATTTTTTTAAGTCTCCGATAGATTTTTTGTCTTATACGGGCAGATAATAATTTTCCATCACGAATTTTAATTTTCAGAGGGCGGGAGGGGAGTATGACCGCTGCAGCAACAAGAGGACCTGCCATAGCTCCTCGCCCCGCCTCATCAATTCCGCAAACTATCTTTTTCATCGCCGTCATTATACAATGAATGCCTATGCCGCAAGTGAAAGTGCCTCGTGGGGTACCCCAAACAATCCTTTGGATTTTACTTATTATCGCCTCGTTTCTCCTTGGATCTTTGTATACGAAAGTTAAGTATTTAGAAAAAGGCGGCACCCCAACGACGACGACAACCACACAACAACAAGCACCAACGAAGGCGGTGGTTACTCTGGATCAAGTTAAGGATGCATTTAACAAGAGTATTATTAAATTCGGCAATGCGGATAGCAAGTTGGTTCTTATTGAGGTTGCGGACCCGAGTTGTCCATACTGTCACGTTGCTGCAGGGCTTAATCCGGAGCTCAATAAGCAGATAGGAGATAGGTTTACTTTAGTTGCTGACGGCGGAAACTATGTTGCCCCGGTTCCTGAGATGAAAAAGCTTGTTGATGCTGATAAAGCATCATTTGCCTGGCTCTATACCCCCGGCCATGGTAACGGTGAAATGGGAACCAAAGCCCTCTACTGCGCATTTGAAAGTAATAAGTTTTGGGAAGTTCATGATGCTTTGATGACAAGTGAGGGGTATGATCTTCTCAATAATACGATAAAAAATGATAATACAAAGTCAGTTGAGTTATCACAATTTCTTGCATCAGTTTTTGACGAGAATCAAATGAAAGAGTGTCTCGATAGCGGAAAACACGATAGTCGTTTACAGGAAGATGTTCAAATTGCTTCAGGTATTGGCATTTCAGGTACTCCGGGTTTTTACATCAACGCAACGAATTTTTCCGGGGCATACAGCTATACCGAGATGGAATCGGCTATTAACCTCTAGTGTGTCCGTTTAATCGATAGGCGTGGGTGAGAGCAATTGCCAAAGCATCCGCAGTGTCATCAGGTTTGGGAATTTCCTTGAGTTTAAGAAGTTTTGTTACCATCCTCTGCACATCTTTTTTATCTGCCCTTCCGTTGCCGCAGATTGTTAGTTTTACCGAAGGAGGAGAGTAAGAAATAACCGGAATTTTATGAAATGCGGCTGCTAAAATTACTACTCCACGAGCCTGTCCCACAGACATAACTGTTTTGGCATTCGTTGCAAAAAAAAGTTCTTCCAACGAGAGATATTTTGGTTTGTGCTTTTTGAGAAGAGGTAATAGCTTGTTATAGATAATGAGGAGTCGGTCTTGAGGACTGTCAGTTTTCTTTGTTTCTATACATCCGTAGGATTTTGCTGTCATTTTTTTCCCGACCGCACTAAGTACAGCCCAACCGACACGTGCAGTTCCGGGATCAACACCGAAGATTATCATGGGTTATAGTATATACTAGAAGCACATGATCTTACAGTTCCTCGTAGCTCTTGTGGGTAGTGGATTGGTTCTATCAACCGTTAGCCTAGTGTGGCCAAAGTTTACCGATCAACCAAGGCCGCCACAGCTTGAAAAAGTTCGTGAAGTTGTAATGCAAACTCCTCTAGGTCAACAAGCAGCAGCATATTTAGAACCCATTAATGTCTCTTCTGTTGCAGGAACACTAGCAGAAAAGGCGGGAAGTGCAGTGACGGAAAAAGTGACGCAGGAAGTAACAAGCCGCGCAGTCTCGCAAATTATCTCGCAAATTGATACACTTCCCCAAGATCAGCGCACACTGCTCGAAGAAGCAATCTGCAAAAAGAATGAATAGTCAGGCACTCCTTGCGGTTACATTCGTCAGTCTCCTTTCGTTATTGGGAGCAGCATTTCTCGTGGTGAAACGAACGTGGCTTACGCGGATTATGTCTCCACTTCTGGCACTTTCTTCGGGCGTACTTTTAGGAAGTACGTTTTTTGATCTCATTCCGGAAAGCCAGGAACTTGTCCCCGACCAAGCAATGGTATTTATTATTATCGGTATCGTTTCATTTTTTTCACTTGAAAAACTACTGCAGTGGCACCACCACGTAGAAGGTGATCACCCCGGGGAGGGGAAAGCAGTCGGTTATTTGTCGCTTATCGGCGATGGCATTCATAATTTTGTTGACGGAACAATTATCGCTGCAGCTTTCCTTGTGTCAACTCCACTTGGGATATCGGCAACACTTGCTGTTATTGCGCATGAAATACCCCATGAACTTGCAGACTTTACCATTCTCCTTCACAGCGGTTTTAGCAACAGCAAGGCATTGTTTTATAATTTTCTCTCAGCGACAACTGCTATAGCCGGAGCTCTTCTTGTACTAGGCGTTTCGACAACCTCAGAAGTGCTAGTTCTGTACCTTGTGCCTTTTGCAGCCGGTAATTTTCTCTATATTGCAATGAGTGATCTTATCCCGGAACTCCACAGAAGGAGATCCCGACTCGGTTCAATACTTCATATTATCGCTTTGATTGCCGGAATTAGTCTTATTTATTACTTACCTTCATGAATCAAGATTTAACCAAACGCGCAAAAGACGTTCTTGCCAAATTAGATTTGGATGGAAAACGCCGGCAGATTCGGGAGCTTGAGGCAGAATCAACAAAAGAAGGATTTTGGAAAGATTCCAAGGAAGCCGCAAAAAAAATGAAACAACTTTCCGAACTTCAAAAAGAACTTGAAGAAGGAGAGATGTTATCCCTAATGATAAGTGATGGGGATGAGGCAGGCATTGTCAAAGTGCTTGAAAAGCTGGAGTTTGCACTTTATTTGTCAGGTCCATACGACAGAAATGATGCAATAGTAGCAATTCATGCAGGGCAAGGGGGAACGGAAGCGATGGATTGGACCGCAATGCTTTCACGTATGTACACCCGCTATTTCGAGAGAAAAGGATGGGAAAGTGACATTATTGACGAAACGCCCGGTGAAGAAGCGGGTACAAAAAGCATTGTGTACGAAGTTGGAGGCCGTTTTGCCTATGGATTTTTAAAAGCAGAAGCAGGGGTACACAGACTTGTGCGTCAGTCTCCGTTTAACGCAGATAAGCTTCGACAAACATCTTTCGCAATGGTCGAGGTATTGCCGGTTATTGAAGAAGATACGGGAGCTCCTCTTAAGGAGGAAGATTTGGAATGGGATTTCTTTCGAAGCGGTGGGAAAGGCGGACAAAATGTTAATAAGGTTTCTACCGCAGTTCGCCTAAAACATAAACCCACAGGTATCATCGTTACAAGCCAAGCGCAGCGCTATCAGGGGCAAAACCGTGAATATGCACTTCGGGTACTCCGGGCAAAGTTGTGGGCCATTCGACAAGCTCAGGCTAAAGAGATGGAAACTGAGCTTAAAGGTGGATATAAAACACCCGGGTGGGGGAATCAGATTCGTTCTTACGTCCTGCACCCCTATCATATGGTCAAAGATCTTCGAACGGAATATGAAACAGGCAATACCGAAAGAGTGCTTGATGGTGACATAGAAGATTTTGTCATCGCCTACTTGAAAAAAATAAGTTAAGAAGTGATAATGGAGTGTACCTATGGCAAGGGTTGTACCATTACCCGAAGAGTCCATTGTTCAACCGGTCGAGACGGATCAAAAAAAAATGAAAATAATGATCGGCGGCGTCTACGGTTTGCTTGCGCTTTTAGGCATTGGAACAGGCTATCTTCTCTCACAAAAAATTCCGATTGCACAAAAACCCGGATTTATTAATACAGGGAAAGTTGTCGGGACTACTGATTCAAAAACGTTTCGTGATTCGGCAGAAGGAACAATTGAAAAAGACGGTATTGAGGGGGAAGGAACCCATAAACTCATTCGTGAAGGGGGACCGTCACAGACCGCATACCTTACCTCCTCGCTTATAAATCTCGACGATTATGTCGGTAAAAAAGTAAAAGTGTACGGAGAGACGTTTGCTGCAGAGAAAGTCAGTTGGCTCATGGATGTTGGCAAGATAGAACTTTTGGAATGATACATTTTGAACATGTCTCAAAGAATTTTGGAAGAACTGCCGCTGTCTCCGATGTAACGTTTGAAATCGGAAGCGGGGATTTTGTCTTTTTCGTCGGCCCGTCAGGTGCCGGAAAAACTACCATACTCCGTCTTATCACCCGAGACCTCCTCCCTTCAAAAGGAAAAGTTGTTGTCGACGGGTGGGATATAGGAACTCTTCCAACCAACAAAGTCCACATACTGCGACGAAGTGTAGGGATGGTTTTTCAGGATTTTAAACTTCTTGCTGATCGAACGGTATTTGAAAACGTAAGTATTGGCTTGGAAATTCTCGGGAAAAGCAGAGCACAAATAGAAAAACGCGTCGATGAAGTTTTGGATCTTGTGAAGCTTGGCGAAAAAAAGAATCTCTTCCCGGCTCAAATTTCAGCAGGAGAAATGCAGCGGACCGGGATTGCAAGAGCAATAGTTGCAGGACCCAAAATTCTTATGGCCGATGAACCGACAGGAAACCTCGATCCTGAAACCGCAAAAAACATTATGCAAGTGCTATTTGAGATTAATGCGCTCGGGACTACCGTTCTTATGGCAACGCATAATGAAGGGATTGTGAACGAAGGGAAGAAACGCACAATTGAACTAATTGCCGGTGAGATAGTAAGTGATAAAAAGAAAGGATCATATCCACATGGGCGCTCTTGATACTGCACGAACACATATTTGGCGGTCACCATACCAGGCACTTGCTGCGGTGATTACGATGTTTGTGACGTTCCTCTTAGCCGGTGTCTTTTTTCTCACAACGGTCGCATCAGTTGCAATTTTGGACTACTTTGAAAGCAAACCGCAAATTACCGTGTTTTTTGCCGATAAGGCGACCCAGGATGAAATTAATACGCTCAAAGTAAGACTTGAACAAACACAAAAAATAGCATCCATAACGTATGTAAGTAAAGAAGAAGCACTCGCAATCTATCGTGAACAAAACAAAAATGACCCCTTACTTCTTGAAATGGTGACTGCTGATATACTTCCGGCATCTTTAGAGGTATCGGCGACTGATCCAAAACTCTTAAGCGAACTCGAACCGCTTATCAAAGCAGCCGGTGGTGTTGAGGAAGTGGTGTATCAAAAAGATGTGGTGGATGCGCTTTTATCGTGGACGAATGCAATTCGCATTGTCGGAATAGTCTTAGTAACCCTTTTGACTATTAATTCATTTCTTATAGTCATGACAGTTATCGGCATGAAGATTGCACTCCGTCGTGAGGAAGTTGAAATTTTGACACTTGTTGGAGCAACCCCGTGGTACATTAAATTCCCGTTCCTCCTTGAAGGAGGTTGGTATGGAGCAATCGGCGCATTGTTATCCTGGATAGTCATCATACCCATCGTCATCTGGCTCCAACCATTTCTCCTTTCGTTTTTAGGAGGAATTCCGATAATTTATGGAGTATTCGGGAGCTTAACCAGTACAGCATTTCTTATCTTCTCATCACTTTTTCTCATAGGACTTCTTTTGACAGGATTTCTTCTGGGCAGTGTCGCGAGCTTGGTTGCCGTTGGTCGGTTCCTTCAATGAGATTCATTCGTTTTTTTATTCTTGCTTTTGCGCTGTTTTGTTTGACGACTCCTGTTTTTGCACAGACTTCTGATGCTGACAAACGAATTGAAGAGCTCAGGCAAAAAATTACAGAACTTCAAAGTCAGGAAAATACTCTTGCTAAACAAATTTCACTCCTCGATTCAAATATTGCGCTTACGACGCTTAAAATTGGCAATATCAAAGATGCAATTTCAAAATTATCAACGGAAATTGATGAACTCGCAGACGAGATTAGCCGGATAGAAGCACTTCTAACCAAACGCAGTGAACTTGTATTACGAAGGATTCCGGAGACATACAAACGACAGGTAACACCGCAATTTGGCATATTGTTTTTCAGTCAAAATTTTTCGGATTTTTTGGCTCGTATTAAATATCTTTCCACAGTCCAGGAGCAGGACGCACAACTATTGTTTCAGCTTAAAGCTACACAAAACCATTTTGGAGAAAGGAAAGAACTTCGCGAAGAAAAACGGACGACACAGGTTGCCCTGCAAAAACAGCTTGAAGATGAAAACAGAAAGCTCGTTAGCCAAAAGCGGGACAAACAAATACTTCTTACCGAAACAAAAAGCAGTGAAGCAACGTATCAAAAACTTCTTGCACAGGCACTTGCGGAAAAGCAGGCATTGGAGAGGGCTATTGTTGATGCGGTCAAGGTAGGACCGGTGAGTAGCGGTGACCCTATTGGGATTGTGGGAAATACGGGGTATCCGGGCTGTTCCACAGGAGCTCATCTTCACTTTGAGATTCGGAAAAACGGCGGTTGGGTAGACCCGGGCGGATACCTTTCGAATAAAACTGTTTTTGATGAACAGACCAATAGTAATTCCGGATTTGGGAGTGGAGGCTGGACGTGGCCTCTCCAGGATCCCATACGACTCACACAACGATTTGGTCAAACCCCGTATTCGTGGCGGTATGCGTACTCCGGCGGCATTCATACTGGATTCGATATGATTTCCTCATCAAGTGACATTATTCGTGCGCCAAAAGAGGGAACGCTCTATAGTAGCAGTCAACCCTGCGGCGGAAGCAGTATTATAAAAATCAAATACATAGACCACGGCGACAACACCTTGAGCTTCTACCTCCATGTGCAATAAGGGGATAATTTTGTACCTAGCCTGTTGGGGGGAGATTGAGGTGTTTTTCGATTTTTTCCAGTCTGTCATCATGATTTGATAACTTGCCTGAGTTTAGGGTTTGTTCTTGATCGTATTTTTGGACGCTACCGGCAATTTTATCGACAGAAACCATAATTTTATCAAGAGTGTTAAGTCTATTGTTGAGGCCACCAAGATCTTTGAGGTTTTGTTCGTTCTCTCGAAGAATTCTCCCCACACCATCCAGTTGATCTAATGCTTTCTGATTCCGATCGATTTTTTGTGTGACATCGTCGATTTTTATTGACAGTTTTTTGATTTGATTCGATTGTGGATTTTGTACCCGAGTTTTTCTCATGACAGTACTATACCATACTCTTTTCTTTTGCTGTCAACGGTTCTGGTACAATGAATTTCAGAGGCTGTAATGAGATCTGTTTTGATATATTTATTAATTACCGTTGTTTTCAGTTTTGTTTTTCCCCTTTCTTCCGCTTCTGCTGCAGTAGTCATAAATGAGTTTCTTCCAAATCCTTTGGGTTCAGGTGATACGGATGAATGGGTTGAATTTTACAATCCAGACTCATTGACCGTAGATTTATCTCAATATTTTTTTGATGACGACGATAATTTTGAATCAGATATCGGTTCTCCAAAAAAGACGCTTTCTGGAATACTTGGGCCTCAGAGTCTCTGTTACTTTGATTTATCATCATATTTAAACAATACCGGTGATACACCGACATTATTTAATGTTAGTGGAGTAGTTATCGATTCACACCTGTATACCACACCAACGGAGGGTAAGTCATATAGTAGAATTCCTGACGGTGGAGAGTGGCAGGGAGATCAAGAGCCCGCGAAGATATCAATATCTTGTTCGAGCTTAGCACCTACTCCAACACCCACTTCAACTCCTATACCAACATCCACACCCACTCCTACCAAAACTCCCACACCAACAAAGACTCCGACGCCGACAAAGACACCAACCCCAACCCAATCAGTGCCCACATCCACGCCGACTTCCGTACCGACAAAAAAACTGATTAATACAGTCATACCAACTTCGCAGACAACTACATTAGGTGAAACAACGGTGGCCGCTCAAGTGTTATCATCAGTTGATATTTCTCCTCAGACAGAAAGCACACCGTCTGGAGGATCCGGGAGAATTCTTATTATCTCATTTCTTTTTGTAGGATTGGGACTGGCACTTTTGTCATTTGTTTTCGTTTGGAGAAAGAGAAAAGTAAAATGAAATATTTACGTTTATGGGTACCTGCAATAATCTGGATGAGTCTTATATTTCTCTTTTCAACGCAAGAAAGTGTACAAGTTTCCGAAGAACAGATTCTCAATTTTCTTTTTTTCAAAACACTTCATGTTATTGAATACGGGATTCTCTTTCTTCTTTACGTCCGTGCAACAAAAAATTCACTTGTTTCCTTTTTTCTTACAATTATTTATGCAATAACCGATGAAATCCATCAAACCTTCATTCCATCCCGTGAAGGGAGACTGCGTGATGTTATAATTGACACGGTTGGAGCAAGCATAACATGGTATTTCCTTATACACGTATTACCAAAAATGCCCAAGAGACTGCGGAAGTGGGCGATCGACTGGCAGATTACCTAAAAAAACCACTGCCCATTTGTTTGTATGGTGATCTTGGGAGCGGTAAAACAACATTTATTCAAGGATTAGCAAAAGAATTTGGAATTACCACTCGCCTACTCTCTCCCACTTTTATTATTGTGCGACGTTATCAGCTCAGGAAACCTTTTTCTTTTTTCTACCACATTGATCTCTATAGAATCGAGTCAAATTTAGCTCTCGAAGGACTTGGAATTTCAGAAATTCTATCTGATGCCTCATCGGTGATTGCCATCGAGTGGGCGGAAAAATTAGGGGAATTAATTCCAGAAAAGCGAATAGATGTGCATTTTAAAGTATTGGAAAATACTAACCATGAAATCAGATGTAAAAAGAGCTATTGAGGTCGTACGGGAGGGTGGGATTGTCATATATCCTACGGATACGGCGTTTGGAATTGGGTGTAGGATCGATGATCCTAAAGCCGTTGATCGATTGTTTAAAATCCGGCGGCGTCCAAGAGACCAAGCAACCCCTGTTTTAGTGGATAGCATAAAGCAATCACTTCACTACCTCGATTCCCCATCAGATATTGTACGACGTTTAATGAAACAGCATTGGCCTGGCGCATTAACAATTATTGCGCTCTGTAAAACAAATCTCGTTTACTCCCCTATTCGCGGTTGCGGAAAAACATTGGGGGTGAGAATGCCGGATCATGAAACTGCACGTTCAATTATCCGTGGGGTTGGGGTACCGATCTTAGGTCCGTCAGCTAACTTTCATGGCGCTCCTACCCCCTATCGATTTGAAGATCTGGATAAAAAACTAATTAAACTTGTTGATTACGTTGTACCGGGTAGATGCATGCTGGGAAATGTTTCAACAGTGGTAGATTGTTCGGTCGATCCGTTTCGCATAGTAAGACAAGGCGCTATACATATTGGTTCGACACTTTTTATTGATACATCGAAGCAGCATGAAATTATTGTAGCGATTGAAAAAGACGGGAAACGCTATGAGGAAAAATCATCTTCTAAGCAGGCAAACGCACAGATGGTATTACCGCTTATTGAAAAACTTATGAACGAAAATAAAATGAAAATGACAGACATTACTCACATTCGTGTTGCGACTGGTCCCGGATCATTCACCGGTCTCCGCGTCGGTGTTGCTGTTGCTAATATGTTGGGAAACTTACTCAATATTCCCATAAACGATCTTCCGGTCGGAACTTTTGCATCCCCTTTCTACGAACCAAAAGCTCGTGTATGATGACTATATGACCAGTTTTGTTAAACATTTCTTTATACCGTATTCAGGCAATAATCACAGAGCAAAGGCGATACACATAGACGTATTATTCGTTTACTTACTGCTTCTTATCGTATTTCAGAATGGCCTCAAACTTGGTCATAAGATATTCCCGGATGTTCTGGGATATGCCACGGATATTCATGTTGAACAGCTCCTGTCTGGAACCAATCAAAAGAGACAGGAACAAGGGTTGTCCCCCTTGAATCTAAACAGTGAACTTTCCGCCGCCGCTGCAGCTAAAGCAGTTGACATGTTTGCCAAAAACTATTGGGCGCATAACAACCCCGAAGGAAAAACTCCATGGGACTTCATTGTTTCTTCAGGCTACCGCTATACGGTTGCCGGAGAAAATCTCGCCAAGAACTTCGGAAATAGCGGCGGGGTTGTCGATGCGTGGATGGCATCGCCGACACATAGAGATAATCTTCTCAAAGAAAGCTACAGGGATGTAGGCTTTGCCGTAGTTAACGGAGTTCTTAACGGTGAAGAAACGACACTGGTGGTCCAAATGTTCGGTTCATCTACAGCAAAACCCGTTGTGCAAGCTCCTCCGCCGGTTGCTGCGGTTGAGGTTCCGGATCTGGCCGCTCAGGCACCTGTTGCTCCCCCGGAGACTGTGGCGAGTGCATATGAGCAGGTAACCAAAAAGCCGATTATCAACATCCCGACACTCTCCCGTGAGGTTGCGTATCTATTGTTAGGTATTGTTATGACTGTGTTGGTACTTGACGCATGGGTGGTATCCCGACGAAAGATCGTACGCTTTGCCGGCCACAACTTAGCTCACTTTGTGTTTTTTGCAATGGTTATTATAGCTCTATCGTTTATTGAGCGTGGAGCACTCATATGAAAACGCGCCTATTCCACTACTTTGTATTAGCTGTAATTCTCTTAGGTGGTATATTTATGTTTTTTTCAAGTCAAGGCAATACAGGAATACAGCTGATAGTGGGGACGATTACTGCAATAAGCTACATTTTATGGGGAATTATTCACCACGCTCTCGAGCGTGAACTGCACCCAAAAATTGTGATAGAATACATTCTCATTGGAGGTATTGCCATCGTCCTCATTTGGTCGATGCTCTCGTAAATAAAACTTATATGAAAGGTGTCATTCTCGCAGGCGGCCTTGCAACAAGACTTCAGCTTTTAACAAAAGTAACCAACAAGCACTTATTGCCCGTATACGACAAACCAATGATTTACTATCCGCTGGAAGCTATGAAGCGGGTGGGAATTAAAGAAGTACTTCTTACGACTGCAGGGGAACATGTCGGGGATTTTGCAAACTTACTCCAGTCGGGGGATGATTTTGACATACGCCTCTACTACGCTATTCAGCAAAATAGGGCTGGTGGAATTGCAGAAGCATTAAATTTAGCCAAAGAGTTTGCCCGCAATGAGCCAATACTGGTTATATTGGGGGATAATATTTTTAACTTCGATCTCAAAAAGTCTCTGTCGGCATTTGAGAATGATCTTAAAGTAAATAAGAAAGGAGCCATGGTTTTTGGTGTCCATTTGCCTGCACTTGCCGGTCAATACGGAGTTATAGAGATGGGGAAAGACGGCAATGTTATATCCATTGAAGAAAAACCGGCGAAGCCAAAATCAGACATAGCACAAACCGGAATATATGCATACGATGATCGTGTATTTTCTTTTATTCAGACATTGAAGCCTTCTCCCAGAGGGCAATTGGAAGTTACCGATCTAAATAACATTTATCTTCGCGAGGGATCATTAAGATGTGAAATCATTGATTGGTGGATTGACGCAGGAACCTCCCCCGACGAACTTCTTAATGCAAATATTCAAGTTGCTGAACGTGTGAATGGGAACAAATGAAAATCCTCGTAACAGGCGGAGCCGGGTTTATCGGATCAAACTTTATCCTCTATTGGATGAAGCATCATGCTGATGATGCAATAGTTAATCTCGACAAACTTACTTACGCCGGAAATTTAGAAAACCTCACGAGTGTTGAAAAAGATCCCCGCTACACGTTTATGAAAGGAGACATATGCAATAGAGAAGATGTTGATCGCGCAATGAACGGAATTGACATGGTCGTCCATTTTGCCGCAGAAAGCCATGTAGATCGTTCAATTGCCGAGCCTGCTCCGTTTGTCACCACAAATGTTGTGGGAACACATGTGCTTCTTGAATCTGCAGTTAAACAAAATGTCAAAAGATTTCATCATGTATCAACGGATGAGGTATACGGAGAACTAAAACTCGATGATCCGAGTAAATTTAATGAACGAACACCTTATTCCCCCAGAAGTCCATATTCAGCAAGTAAAGCTGGGTCAGATCATTTAGTACAAGCATACCATGCAACGTACGGTCTCCCCATTACAATCACGAATTGCTCCAATAATTACGGCCCTTATCAGTTTCCTGAAAAATTTATCCCTTTGGCAATTACGAATATTCTAGAAGGAAAAAAGGTTCCTGTATACGGTGACGGGTTGTATGTCCGCGACTGGCTCTATGTGGAAGATCACTGCCGCGGCATTGAAGCAGTACTCACAAAAGGAAAAGTAGGAGAAACATATTGTTTAGGCGGTGTTACAGAAGACATCAATAATCTTGCAGTCATTAAAAAAATTCTCTCTCATATGGGTCGGGACGAGTCAATGATTGAATTTGTTAAAGATAGACCCGGACATGACCGCAGGTATGCTATGGATTGGACGAAAATTAAACAAGAGCTTGGATGGGAACCATTGCACGATTTTGACACATGGCTTGTTAAAACTATTGATTGGTATAAAGAAAATGAAAAATGGTGGAAGAGAGTTAAAACCGGAGAATATAAAAAATGAACATTATCGGTACAGGGCTTTCGGGGCTCGTGGGCTCACGCGTTGTTGAACTTCTTTCAAAACATCATTCGTTTGAAGACCTTAGTCTGGAGACCGGTGTTGATATAACGGATTTTAAATCTATTACATCCCGTATTTCGGCATCAAAAGCGATCTGGATTTTCCATTTTGCTGCTTACACAAACGTCCAGGAAGCGGAAAAAGAAAAAGATATTGCATGGAAAATTAATGTAGGGGCAACAGAAAATATTGTGTCTATTGCAAAAGAGACAGGCAAAAAACTTGTTTATATAGATACAGACTACGCCTTTGACGGAAAAAAACAGTTCTATACGGAACAAGATTCCCCAAACCCGCTCGGTTGGTACGCAAAAACAAAATACGAAGGCGCAAAACGAGTGCTATCATTGGGAGCAAACTCCTTAGTTATTCGAATTTCGAATCCTTACCGGGCAAACCCGGTAGGCAAGAAGGACTTTGTTCATAAAATGATCGATAGACTTCGTCAAAAACAAACAATACTAGCTCCAACAGATCAGATTTTTGTCCCGACATTTATAGATGACATAGCAACCGCTCTCGAAACTCTCCTTGCGCGTATAGGATCGGGTTTGTTTCATGTCGTCGGGAGTACTGCACTAAGTCCTTATGATGCAGCCATTGAAATTGCGAAAATATGGAGGTTATCCAACACCCTTGTTCAAAAAACCACGTTTGCGCAGTTTTTCAAAGATAGAGCGCCGATTCCGCAATTAGCTGCACTTAAAAATGATAAAATACGAGCCTTGGGAGTTACTTTACGTACATTTGAAGAAGGATTGCAGGAAGTGAAACGTTTGGAATATAATAGCGTATGACCATTGCAGTTATCGGCCACGGCTACGTCGGGCTTGTTACAGCTGCTGTATTTGCAGACCTCGGAAATACAGTCTGGGTTGTTGGGAGAACAAAGGAAAAGATAGAGAGGCTTAAAGTGGGCATCGTCCCGTTTTTTGAACCCGGACTCGAGGAACTCGTGAAAAGAAACCTCCACGCCGGACGGATGAAGTTTACCCTCGACTACAAAGAAGCAGTGAAACCCTCAGAAGTTGTAATTATAAGCGTCGGAACACCATCTAAAACCACAGGAGAAGCGGATTTAACACAAGTTATGGCTGCTGCCACTTCTATTGCCAAGGCATTGGTTGGCTATAAGGTTGTTGTAACCAAAAGCACGGTTCCTCCCGGAACCAATAAAAAAGTAGCGGATATCCTCAACACGCATAAACCAGCAGGTGCTTCGTTTGCAATAGCATCGGTTCCTGAATTTTTGCGGGAAGGAACCGCTATTGATGACACACTCCATCCTGATCGCATCGTCGTCGGGACCTCATCAGATAGAGCACAAGAGCTTTTAGGAGAACTTCATAAACCGATTGACGGAAAAATCGTCTGGTGCAATGTGGAAACCGCAGAGCTTATTAAATACGCAAGTAACTCCATGCTATCAACGAAAATCTCTTTTGCTAACGCAATTGCATTTCTCTCAGAAAAAGTTGGTGCAGATGTAGAAAAAGTTCTTGAGGGAGTGGGTCTTGATAAGAGGATCGGTAGAAGCTTCTTGTATCCCGGGGTGGGCTACGGCGGTAGCTGTTTCCCGAAAGACGTGAAAGCACTCATTGCAATAGCAGAGGATTACGGATATAACTTTACGCTTCTCAAATCCGTCGATAATGTTAACGAGGAAGCAAAAAAGAATTTTGTTTCAAAGATAGTCCAGCATTTCGGCGGTAAACTCAAAGGGAAAACAATCGCAATTTTAGGTCTTTCCTTTAAACCCAATACAGATGATATGCGTGAAGCTCCCTCGATTGGCATTATCACTGAACTTATTAAATATGGGGTAAGCATTACAGCCTACGATCCGGTTTCTATGGAAAAGGCAAAAACAGTACTTCCCAAAGGAGTTCAGTTAAAAGGGAGTGCATATGAAGCGGCAAACGGAGCTCATGCGGTTGCTGTTGTCACAGAGTGGAATGAATTTCGCCAATTAGACCTTGTCCGTCTTGCGAAGCACATGAAAAATTTGGTACTCTTTGATGGTCGAAACATTTATGACCCCGTCACAGTTAAGCGGTTAGGATTTATGTACTACGGGGTGGGGAGATCATGAAAAAAGCACTTATTACCGGTATTGCAGGATTTGCTGGCAGCCACCTTGCGGAACTGTTGCTTTCAAGGGGCTATGAGGTTTACGGCTTAAGTAGGTCCCGTACCAAAAAAGATCATATAGAAGGTATTATCGATAAACTTCACCTGGAAGATGCAGACCTTCTTGATTCGCACAGTCTCTACACAACAATCCAAAGAATTAAACCTGACTACATTTTTCACCTTGCAGCACAATCATTTGTTCCCACGTCATGGGGGTCGCCCTCGGTTACTCTCGAAGTCAACGTTGTGGGATCAGCTAACGTTTTTGAAGCTGTGCGACAGGTGGGGATAGATCCGGTTATTCAAATCGCATGTTCATCGGAAGAGTACGGACTGGTTAAGCCAGATGAGGTTCCGATTAAAGAAACCAATCCGCTCCGTCCTCTTTCTCCCTATGCAGTAAGCAAACTCGCGATGGATTACCTTGGGTATCAGTATTTCCAATCCTACAAAATGAAAATTATCCGAACGCGGGGATTTAACCACACCGGTCCCCGACGAGGTGAAACGTTTGCTGAAAGTAATTTTGCAAAACAGGTCGCCATGATTGAAAAAGGGAAGCAGGAACCTGTCATTCGTGTCGGCAACCTTGAGTCCAGTCGCGACTATACCGATGTCCGCGACATGGTGCAAGCGTATCTTTTGGCAGTTGAAAAGTGCGATCCCGGTGATGTGTATAACATCTGTACGGGAAGATCCATAAAAATTGCTGACATTCTTACCATGCTGCTTTCTTTCAGCAAAGTAAAACCGGAGATTAAAGAGGACCCATCCCGTATGCGGCCGTCTGATGTGCCTGTACTCACAGGAGATAGCAGCAAATTTGTTTCAAAGACAGGCTGGAAACCGAAAATTCCGATCGAGCAAACAATGGAAGAGCTCCTCAACTATTGGCGGGAAAGGGTGTGAGGTGGCATGAACGTGGTTGTCATCATCCCCACGTATAACGAGCGGGACACAATTGTTGAACTCCTTGATTCCTTAAGAGAAGTTACAGCATCCAATAAACGGTATACCATATCATTTTTGGTTGTTGACGATACATCTCCCGACGGCACTGCAACTCTTGTTTCGGGATATGCCAAACGGCATAAAAATGTATTTCTTTTATCCGGAAAAAAAGAGGGTTTGGGGAAAGCATTACTTCGCGGTATGCACTATGCGATTGAAAAGCTGCATGCAAACATTATTGCTCAAATTGATGCTGATCTTTCGCATGACCCCAAGGTATTCCCGAAGTTTCTCGACAAACTTAATAAGGGTGCTGATTTTGTTGTCGGCAGTCGCTACATTCCGGGAGGATCCATACCGGATAATTGGGCGCCGTACAGAAAAGTATATAGTGTTGTCGGTAATAGTTTCGTGCGATTCGGTCTTGGATTTCCGCAAGTGCATGACTGGACCGGCGGGTATAGGGTATTTGCGAAAAAATACTTTGATTTAGCCAATGATGAGCTTTCTAAATACAGAGGATATGTTTTTCAAATTGCACTCCTTCACAAATCAATACTAAACGGCGCAAATGTAGGAGAAGTGCCGATTCATTTTACCGACAGACGGTTTGGTCATTCGAAAATTGCACCAGCAGAGTATATACGGAATGTTTTTGAATACGTGATAACAAAGCGATTTTACTCTTTGGTTGCCGGAACATTTGGAAAATTTGCCGTGGTTGGTACAGTAGGATTTATTATTAATACGATTGCTCTTGAAGTTTTTGTCGGTTTGGGATTTCATCCGGCAACGGCGAGCGCCTTTGGTGCAGAACTAGCTATTGTTTCCAATTTTCTTTTTAACAACAGTTGGACATTCCGTCACAGAAAAATTACCGGTCTCAAAAGAATCGGAAAATTTTTCCAGTTTAATATGACGAGCCTCGGGGCTCTCCTTATCCAGTCAGGAACGGTTGCATTCGGCGTGTGGGTAGCCGGACGGGATAGTTACCGCTACTATTATGTCATCGGCGTGGGCTTAGGATTACTCTGGAACTACACAATGTATAAGAAAGTTATTTGGAAGAAACAATGAAAAAATTCCTTCTGCTTTTCTTTATCCTGGGCGTTGCCGCGTATCTCCGGATCTGGCACATTTCAGACTACATGACTTTCCTTGGTGATGAAGGAAGAGACATGCTTGTTGTTAAGAGAATGATTGTTGACGGTAAATGGACACTTCTGGGACCAACCGCCTCTGTGGGCGGATTTTTCATGGGACCTATCTACTACTATTTTATGCTCCCTTTCTTATGGTTGTGGCGATTGGACCCCACTGGCCCGGCAGTCATGGTTGCGCTTTTTGGTACGGCAACAGTGTACGTTGTGTATCGAATTGGCCGTGATTTCTTCAATGAAAGGGTGGGATTAGCCGCTTCGGCTCTCTATGCGCTTTCACCGGTAGTGATTGCGTTTTCGAGGTCGAGCTGGAATCCCAACGTGGTTCAGTTTTTTTCAGCGCTTCTTATTTACATGCTTTGGAAAGCAGAGCAAAAAGCAAAGAGAGAATATTTCATCTTTGCCGGTATTGCCATAGGCATCGGGTTACAACTGCATTACCTTTTTAGTTTTTTGGGAGTCCTTACCCTCATTTGGTTTTTTCTTATAAAAAAGAAAGGATCATTATTATTTACCGGCATGGGGTTTTTAATTGGGTATGCTCCGTTTCTCCTTTTTGAACTGCGCCACGGGTTTCCTAACACGCTGACTCTCTACAGGTTTCTTTTGGAAGGTAAAGAAACAGGATTTGGCATACTCTCATTTATTCGAACCATATCTGATGTGAGTTTCCGCCTTTTCGGAAGGTTGATTCTCCGGTTCCCGCAACCAGAGTGGTGGTATAGGTATTCTCCCGTTGTCAAAGTTTTGTGGAATTCAGGAACTATCCTACTTTTATTAACCGGAGTCGGGAGCGCTTTGTTTTTTGCTAAAAAAAAGGCAGGTGCAAAACTTCTTGCATTATGGTTTTTTGTCGTCGTGTTGCTTTTCGGATTTTACAGGAAAGGAATTTTTGATTACTACTTCGGAATATTTTTTGCATTGCCGTTTCTTTTAACGGGACTGGTCCTTTCTACTCTTTCAACATACGGAAAATTTTGGAAAGCAATTAGTTTTGCAGTACTTATTGGTTTACTCTACTTTAACTGGTTAGGGCGGCCGTTTTTGTTTCCTCCGAATAAACAATTATCGCAAACGAAAGAAATCTCAAAAGTTGTGTTTGACCAGGCGAAGGGTATGCCGTTTAACTTTGCACTCATTACCCGGAATAACTCCGATCATGCATACCGCTACTTTTTTGAAATTTGGGGCAATTCTCCTGTAACCATAGAAAACGAAGCAATTGATCCGCAAAGGAAAACAGTTGCAGACCAACTGCTGATTATCTGTGACCTTTATCATACTGACTGTCAACCCCTGGGCCATCCGTTGTGGGAGATTGCGGGATTTGGGAGAGCAGAGATAGTCGGGACATGGACGGTGCCGTTTGTTACAATATTTAAACTGGAGCATTACAAACAGTGAAAGATATTCACCTTTCCGTCGTTCTCCCGGCCTACAACGAGGAAACCAACATTCGGTTGGGGACCCTCGATAAAGTGCTTCGGTATCTGGAGCACCAGAGCTACGCATGGGAAGTAATTGTCGTCAACGACGGCTCATTAGACGCGACAAAAATGCTTCTCGATGAGTTTGCCCAAGTGAATAAAAACGTCCGAATTGTCCACAATCCGCACCAAGGCAAAGCCATGACTGTGGTGACCGGGTTCAGAGAAGCCCGGGGAAAGATTACATTATTCACAGATTTTGATCAGGCAACGCCAATAAATCAAACCGAGAAACTACTTCCGTGGATTTCCAAAGGATTTGATGTCGTTATCGGATCGCGGAGTGGCAGGCGTGAAGGCGCGCCGGTTTTTCGTCTCATCATGGCTCGGGGATTTATGATTCTCCGAAGTCTTATTCTGGGGCTCCATGGCATTATCGACACACAGTGCGGATTTAAAATGTTCCGGACCGCTGCCGCTCAGAAAATATTCTCAAGCATGGTTCTCTACGGAAGTCAAAAACAGGGAAGTGGTGCTATGGTGACAGCAGGCTTTGATATTGAGATTCTCTTTATCGCAAAGAAATTAGGGTACAAAATTAAAGAAGTGCCGGTTGAGTGGCATTACGTAGAAACGCGCAGGGTTAATCCGATCAAAGATTCATGGCAGGGATTTTTGGATATTATGAAAATTCGCATGAACGCATTGGGCGGAAAGTATAAAATTTCATGATACAAATTATTGCCTCACTCCTGCTTTTTCTCTACTCATATACGCAAACAGATCTCAATATGACTCTCTCGCGCGTTGGGATTCTTCAAGCGGTCCAAAAAGTATTCCAAAATATTGGGTACTACCAACGACCACTTTCTATGTGGCTATACCTAGGGCTTCTGGTAATTCTTTTTGCCGTATACGGCAAAATATTAGCACACATACGAAATAATAAGATCGATGAGAAACAGTTTTGGCGGATAGTGCTTGTCACATCTGCTATTCTTCTCTTTTCCTACCCAGCATTTTCCTACGACATGTTTAACTACATGTTTACGGCAAAAACGGTTGTAGTTTACCACCAAAATCCCTATGAAGTGATCCCGCTTCAATTTTCTGATATAGATGTCTGGACTAATTTCATGCGCTGGACGCATCTGCCGAGCGCCTACACTCCTTTTTGGATTGCACTTACAGTCCCTGCATATATATTGGGATTCGGGTTTTTGCTGACCACCATGTGGAGTATTAAACTTCTCGTTCTTCTTTTTCATCTGGCAACAATCGTAGGAATCGGGAAAATATTGAAGAGAATAGAGCCAAAATATAAAGTTTTGGGAATGGCGATTTTTGCATTTAATCCGTTGATTATTGTCGAAGATTTAGTGAGCAGCCATAACGATGTTGTCATGATGGCCTTTGCCGTCTGGGCAATCGTTTTCTTCCTTGAAAAGAAAAAACTTGCATCGTGGTTTGCACTTTCCTTGTCAGTTGCAGCAAAACTAATTACCGCAGCAATTATTCCGGTTTGGTTTTTTATTGGCAAAAAAAGCTGGCGGAATTGGATACTCATTTTTATGGTCGGAGGACTCTTGGCAGTTATTGCAACAAGGGAAGTACTCCCATGGTATTGGGTATGGATCGTACCCTTTATTGCTATTCTTCCGTCAAATAGTACCCTCACGTCATTCTCGAGCGCGGTTTCTTTGGGATTACTCCTTCGCTACGCACCGTTTCTTTATGCCGGCAGTTGGGATCCTCCTGCCCTCATTCTTAAAAATATCGGCACCGTCCTTCCGATTGCCGTGTGGACACTCATCCGATTCCGCCGTGAATTATGGTCATAAAGTACTCTAAATTCACGCTATATTGACAAAATTACGTGAATTTGATGAAAGATTTTTTTGAAAAGAAAAAAGATTTGACAGAGGGTGTTTAACGGTTTGTTAATGTTTTAACCATGCGACTTCCTAGCAAGCCAATCCAAGTCTCTTGGTTGATGGCGATTTCGATTCCATGGTACAGTTTTTGCAACGACGGAGTTTCAGCAATCATCTGCGATATTTCTTTATTATGCGCTTCGCCGGTAACAATATATAAATCAGTTCGCGGTGATAGCAAGCCCGCTCTAGGAAATCCTTGAGGATTTACAGATAAATTCGTTGATTCTGTTTGTACAGGAAGACAATGAAACGTAGCATACGTCCTATTTTCTTGAAGCATCGTAGGGTTTTGTATTGGTAGGCCGACAACTGATGCAACATCCTCTCGCAAGTTATTTAAGTTTGGATGATAGCCATAATTAAACCTTTGTCCTTTTGCGACAATAGCAGCGCTCAAGTCCTCTAGATCATTTCCTGCTTGGTTAATAAGTTTTTGAAGAGGGTTTATTATTGGTTGTGGTCCTGCCTCACTTGCAGCTATCTCTAGGGCCCATCTACGAATTTCTAACTCGTCCTGGCGGGTTAATTGAGGAGTTAATTTTGCGTCGCTTTTCCCGTTACCTGGGGGCAAAAGTTTTATCAATATATCGAGAGTCGAAGACGACAAAGATCGATTAATTTGTAATAGTTCTTCTGGATTGAGCCCAGCTTTTCGTATATCTCCAATACTCGTTTGTTTAAGAGTGTCAGGCAGACTGCCAAGTCTGATAAATCGAGCTAATTGATTCCTCACTATGGGTTCAATAAATGGTTGTAACTCTTGTTGAAATTCTAGTTCAATTGGTGCATCCATAGATAGTTTCTGACTTGTCTTTATTGTAGAGATTATTGAATTAGACTACAACAACGATATAAAATTCTTATTTTTGACGAAAGTGGTAGAATCGGGACATGCGATTTGCATGGAAATATTTCGTCTTGGGGCTCGTTTTATCGCTTTTCCCCTCAGCACTTTTGTTTTCCCGACAACAAAAACCCGAGGTATTAAGCGTCACGGTTACCGTTCCGACTTCGACGCCCACACCTCCTGCAGAGCAGGATCTGGCTTTGCCAGACACACCAACACTTACTCCGACTCCCAAAAACACCCCTACGCCCAAACCGACCCCGGTCAGTTCTTCGGAAATCAACGGCTTTATCGAGCGGTATGCGAGAGAGTATTCCGTTGACGCCAATGCTCTCCGTCATATAGCCGTCTGTGAATCCGGTTTTAACCCCAATGCCAAAAACGGCCCGTACGTAGGGCTTTATCAATTCACCACAAATACCTGGTCAAACAATAGAAAAATCATGAATGAGGATCCCAATCCGGATTTACGCACCAATGCCGAAGAATCCATCCAAACCGCAGCATTTATCCTCTCCACCCGCGGCTCCTCCCTCTGGCCCAACTGCCAGCCCTAAAACCATGCGATTTATAGGGTAATTTGTCTAATATCCACGCTTAATTTACAATTCATTGTGCATGGATGAATCCACAGGTGAAAAAGCACGCGTAACTGAACACTACACTCCTGATGCGGTTTTAGAACAACAATTACAAGAGTTGGATTTACAATTGCCAAACGGAGAGCATTTCAGAGGAATCCATACAAATCATCCTGACTTTATGTCCTTAAAAAGCGCAATGCTTGTAGGAACAGCTCTCTATGGATGGAGTGATTCCTTTGCGGATAAACAACAGACAGATGTAATGCGGCGTCATGAAATGGTTCATGGAATTATTCAATCTCACTTAGTTCCTAATCAGTCTTTTCCTCACATAGAAACAGGTGTAATTACAGAAGAAGACATTGCAGCCCTAGCCGCGGGCGTTGTTGTAGTGGATGAGAATAATTACCCTTATATTGTGAGTGACGCAATTAAGATTGAATTATTAAATTGGGGTAACTACGAGTCAGATCCAGTGCATGCCTTGACTGCTGTAAGCAAGAGTATTGACTCAGGACGTATTGAAGACGCACAATCACGAAAATACTTAGAAGAGGAAACAGCCATTAGGCCAATATCTAATTGGCGAATAATGAGAAAACCAAAATATGATGTCATTATGACAGGTGTTACACAACATATAACAAGCGCACTGAGAAAAAAGGTTTATACACCGTACGGATATTCCGCGACTAAAGATGTTGAAGAAGCGCTGCTACCTATTTTGCTCACATGGCAGATAAAGATGTTGGCGAGTGGTCTTTACACCAGGGCGAGCGAGCTGCTGCAATGACAAAAACATTACATGAAAATTATAAACAACCAAAACTATTAGCACGCGCAATAAATACGGGTGGCATGGAGTTTTTTCTTCGATTAAATTCACAACTACTGATTAAATGAAACTACAAAGTTTCCAGGACCGTCCCTTAATTCTTTTTTTGGAGCCAATTGGCGAGGAAGAGTATGCCTATGAGGAATGCCGGCCCGGCGACGATAAAGGAATAGGAGATCATGTATCCTTCGAACGAATATTTTATCGCGTTTGCTACCATTATTCCGATATAAAGGAGCCCTGCCAAAATAAATGCAACTCCTCCGACTATTTCATATTTCCAGGAAACCAAAAGAACTAAAAGCAGAATAAGTGCAGGAATGTTATGCATCAAAAGCCCAATAGCAATTTCCTTCGCACTTAATTCTGGAGAAAAAACATCCAGGGACATGAGCATGAGAAAGAGGATAAAAAGAATGGAAATGATTCTCGGAGCCCAGTACAAATACTTATTCGTCTTTTTCTTCATGCATTCTCATTCTACTACTAAAGACCGTCCCTGAATCTTATGCATATCTTGCAGTATTGTGCAATATCTTGCAATGTCACTCGGGGACATTCACTCAAAGTGACCCAAAAGGCGTGAATTTAGGTCGTTTTTAGCCCAAATTCACGGCAAATTGACAAAATATCGTGAATATGCTATACTCCATGCATGGCCACAGGATCAGCAGTTAAAACGTACATTGCGCAGCTAAAGAAATCATACGATACCCTTCGAAAAGGGAAGGATGCACTTCTTGCGATTATAGACGAAGCAGATGTACCAGAAAGTGTCTATAACTCTAATGCTATTGAAAACTCTACTTTAACTCTCAAAGAAACAGAGCGCATACTCATGGAGCTGGAGGTGTCAAGAAAGATATCGTTTCGTGAAGTTTTTGAAGCTAAAAATCTCGCTCGGGTCATAGAGTATACGCGTGAAAAATCCATAAGGACAGATTTGACACTCGATCTCGTGGTCTTTCTACATCGAATGCTTCTCTCTCACATAAACGATAAGGTTGCCGGGCGGATGCGGACTGCAGGCGAGTATGTGCGGATCGGGACCTTTATTGCTCCGCCGCCGGAACACGTCGGACGGCTCATGGACGAGTTATTTATTGAATATAATAGTGATCTGACGAGTTATTTTTTGGACAAAATAGCCAGATTTCATCTAGGATTTGAAACGATTCATCCATTTGGTGACGGTAATGGTAGGATTGGTCGAGTGATTATGAATTATCAACTTTTGCGACTTGGTTTTCCGCGGATCACTATCAGAGATAAGGAGAAGGTAACGTACTATCGGGCATTTGTTGAATTTCGGGATGACAAAAAAACGCGGACTATGGAACGGGTTATAGACTTGGCACTCATGGAGTCGCTCCATAAAAGAATTGCCTATCTTCATGGCGAATCAATTGTGCCGTTATCTGATGCAATCAGAAAAAAGAGTGTATCCGCATCTGCTATTCTCAATGCCGCACGTCGACAAACAATTCCTGCATTTCGTGAGAAAGGCATTTGGAAGATCGGTGCCACCGTCCCACTTACCGTGGGGGTAAAAAAGGAGGAAGAATGACTAATCTTGGCGAGCTTGAAAAAGAAATAGAAAGTATTAAAGCCCGAAACCACAGAGTTGAAGCTGATAAAGCATGGGAAACGAGCTGGACGAGGCGGATATTTATCGGTGTCTCCACCTACCTCCTCATTGCCATATTCCTTATTATCATCAAAGCCGAGCATCCTTTCGAAACGGCCATCATCCCGAGTGTTGCCTACATTATCTCAACCCTCTCCCTCGGCCTCCTCAAATCCCGCTGGCTGAAGAAAAGAATCGATTTCCGTTAATCGTTTCGAGTATAATAGGGTCCGTGCAAACACTGATTCATCAACCTCGATTTATGCTTCTGGGTCTCGTAGACCCACGCGATACACAAGACCGTATCCTTAAGGATTTTGAAGAACTCGCTTCTCTTGTGGTCGCCTATGGC
>MFJV01000001.1:784828-820109 GCA_001780985.1 Candidatus Gottesmanbacteria bacterium RIFCSPLOWO2_01_FULL_43_11b
TGCCAGTTATCAAAATAGCTCGCGAAGCGACGAAGGGACGTATATCGGCCATGGTAAGGCGGTAGAATTGGTGGATTCCATAACAGAGAACAAGATAGACGTCGTTGTCGTAAATGCAACAGTCAAACCCCGTCAGCTTATAGCACTTCACGATATCTTTATGAAATCGAATTCAAAAATAATCGTCTGGGACCGGGTGGATTTAATATTGGGAATTTTCGAAAGTCATGCAAAAACCGCAGAAGCCAAATTACAGATAAAGCTTGCAGCGATGCGTCATATGGGTCCGCGTATTTATGGGATGGGGATGGTGCTTTCCCAACAAGGCGGTGGTATCGGGACGCGTGGAATTGGCGAGACAAACGTGGAGCTTATGAAACGCCATTGGGAGAGAGAGGTGTCACATGTGCGTAAACAGCTCGGAAAAATCACCAAAACCCGCGTACAACAGATGGCAAACCGTAAACGGAATAATCTCCCCACGGTTTCCATCGTCGGCTATACCAATGCCGGCAAAACCACTCTGTTTAATCGTTTGTGCGGTAAAACAAATACCGTCAATGACGCACTCTTTGTAACGCTTGATAGTAGTGTGGGGAGTCTGTACTTGCCGATACGTATGCAGGAGGTGTTCGTCACCGACACTATCGGATTTATCAAAAACCTTCCGACAGAGCTTATCGATGCGTTTACATCCACACTCATGGAAACTGTTCATGCGGATCTTATTTTGCATGTCATCGATTCAGAGGATCCTCTGGTTTGGGAAAAAGTTGCGGTCGTCATGGAGATACTTAAAAGTATAGAAGCCGACAGCAAACCGATCATTTTTGTTTTAAACAAATCTGACCGGGTCGATGAGAAAAAAATTCATGAACTTAAACTTCGGTATGCGGATCTTCACCCGCAGTCAATGAGCGCAAAGAATGGTGAAGGAACTGAATCACTCATCAAAACCATAGAGGAAATGCTATAAAGTGATACCCCAAAACCGAACCTGATTTTCCCTATTTGATCGAATTTGAGCGTGAGCCTGCCTGCCGGCAGGTAGGACTTGCCTGCGCAGGTAGGGGGAGTAGTATGTAGGTATGGCGTATAAAGAGGGTAACATAAGCGTAGGATTGTTTTGGGTGGAAAAATACTGGCGCTACCGGATCAGAATTCTCCGGTGTTCAGGCGGCTATATTTACGGACGGTATATCTACTTGCCCTGGTGGGTAGGCATCATTTTCTACCCCAAATCATCAAAAAGGTGACCGGGATAGTTTATCCTCTCCTCCCAAACCTAACTTTTCCCGTCAGAACTAGCTAGAAAGTGGTAAAATAGATACAGATTATGTTGAATGACTATCTTTATGACATTTTTAAGACTTAGAAAACGAAAGATGCTACCGAACCAAGTTATTATCCCGATTTAAAAAAACTCCTTGTAAGCTACCTAGAAAAAAAAGGCAGAGTTCCTAATATCACCGTAAACCCCAAAAAGACTTCCGCGGGTATGCCGGATTTCACTATTCGTAGAGGACACGAATTGATTGGCTATATTGAAGCTAAAGACCCCAAATATGAAGATTTAGACGCGTTACCCGCAAGAGATATAGAACAACTCGATCGTTACAAAGACAAACTTCCTAATCTTATCTTGACTAATTTTTTTGATTTTTGGTTGTGGCGAAAAGAGGAGAAACGGTGGATTAAAAAAGTGCGAATCGGTATGCCGAGAGTTTTCAATTCTCTAAGGATGGCTCCACCAGCGCAAAAGGAAGGTGAATTTTTTGATTTACTCACCGCGTTCTTTAATTTCTACATCCCGGAAAGGAAAACAGCCCAATCTCTTGCCGAGGAACTAGCTGGAAGAGCCCAGCTTTTACGGCCATATATCATTGAACTTCTCACGGATAATAAAGATGAAGAAATAGATCGAATATATCAGTCGTTTACTGAATTCCTTATTCCCGATCTCTCAAAAGACGATTTTGCTGACATTTACGCCCAGACAATCACTTATGGATTATTTACTGCAAGATTATTGACTAAAAACGGGAGAGGGTTTAATCGTTTTGAAGCTCAATCTCTTTTGCCAAAGAATTTACCGCTTCTCTACCATACTTTTAATCTTATTTCCTCTAGCGCACTTCCAGAATCAATCGAATGGTTGGTTACTGAAATTACCACCGTTCTAGCAAATGCGGACATGGAACAAATTAAGACTGAGTTAAATCTCCGTAAAGGTGTAGATGATCCCTTCGTCCATTTCTATGAAGATTTTTTGTCGGTATATGATCCCCAAAAAAGAGAAAAGCGTGGAGTTTACTATACGCCTTTTCCTGTCGTTTCTTATATCACTCGCTCAATTAACGAAATATTAAAAAACGATAGATTCTTCAACTTTAAAGAAGGGTTCGCGGATAAAAATGTTACTTGTCTGGATTTTGCTTCTGGAACTCTTACTTTCCCTGTTAACTCCATTAAAATCGCTCTTTCAGAATACAGTAAGTGGAATCCGGATTTAGGAGGGATTACCGGATTTATCAGAAATCACATCTTGAAAAATTTCTACGCTTTCGAGCTTTTAATGGCGCCTTATGTTTTAGGCCATCTCAAAACCTCATTATTGCTTCGTGAATATGATTATAACTTCAACTCCAGTGATAAAGATGATCGGTTTAATCTTTATCTCACAAATACTCTCGATTTCGATCCAATAAAAGAAAGCAATCAACCTTTTACTTTTTACTTGTCAGAGGAAGGGAAAAACGCTTTAGAAGTTAAAAAAGACAAGCGAATATTAGTCGTTATGGGCAATCCGCCATATTCGGTAAGTTCCCAAAATGACACAGAGTTTACCCGTAAGGAAATGGCGCTATATAAAGAAGATGTTAGAGAGGAAAGGAATATTCAACTCTTATCTGATGACTATGTTAAGTTTATTCGATTCGCTCATTGGAAAATACAACAAGTTGGTTCCGGTGTAATTGGAGTGATTACTAAAAACACTTATCTTTCAGTTTCTGCTTTTAAAGGCGTGAGGAAGAAACTCTTGGAATACTTCGATGATGTTTATGTCTTGAATCTTCACGGAAAACTTTATGAGAAAACACCGGATGGCAAACCGGATGAAAATGTTTTTGATATAAGAGTAGGTGTTTCAATTCTATTTCTAGTAAAGAATGGCAAAAAGAAAGAGAAATACGCCAATCTCCACTTTGCTGAATTAAGAGGTGATAGACAATCAAAATACAACTATCTTAGTAGGGACTCGCTTAATACTACTAAATGGGAGGAATTAGAGATTGACGAAGAATACTTCTTTTTTGAAAAGAAAGAATTTGAGCATAGTGACATGTACAAGAAATTTATTAAAATAAACCAAATTTTCGGTACAGGTAATCCTGTAAAAGATCAAGGGACATATTGGTCGAGTGGAGTAAAAACAAATAGGGATTTTTTACTTACTGACAACGACGAAATGAGATTAAAGAGGAGGATATCTGACCTTCAAGATTTACAAAGGTCATCCGATGAAGAAATCAAGCTTATATATGAATTAAAAGATGATAATTACTGGCAAACTTCGAGAGAAAGAAGAAAGTTAAGCGGGATAAATATCGACGATAACATTTATCCCTACTTTTATAAACCTTTCTCGCCAAGATTTATTTATTATCAGCCGAATCTAATCGAAATCCACAGGGGGGGGGAGCTAGTAAGAATGTGATGAAAAATTTCTTTGTGAGAGGATTAAACTTAAGTCTAATTCTAAAAAAACGCTTTAATGAAAAATCGTATGCCCACTGTTTCGTTTCTGATACTCTTGTTGATATTAATTTTCTAAGCGGACAAACATATGTTTTCCCTTTGTTCATCGATGGTGAGTTACAGTTAGCCCTTGATTTTGAATCAAATGGTAGAAAGCCGAATTTTTCCAATAATTTTCAAGACGTTATCAAAATAACTTATAAAGAGATTCCGAATCCACAAGATATTTTTGCGTATATTTACGCTGTATTAAATTGTAATATTTATCGAAAAAAATATATTACCTCTTTGGTAAATGACTTTCCTCGAATTCCCTTTACATCGAATTATCAGCTATTTAAAAGCGTTTCAAAATTAGGAAACGAATTAATCTCTTTACATTTACTCAACAATGATTGTCTTAATAATCCTGTCGCTAAATTCTTTGGTAAAGATTCCGAGTTGGTGAAATCCAAAGCTATTTATAAAGACGGTAAGTTGTTTGTTAATGAAACTCAGTATTTTGAAAAGGTCGAAAAAGAAATATGGGAGTTCCACGTTGGTGGCTATCAGGTATTAGACAAATGGTTTAAAGATAGAATTGGTAAACATTTAGACGATGATGATATCCGCCACGTTTGTAAAGTCATCACAGCTATTTCGAAAACATTAGATGTTCAAAATGAGATTGATAAGTTATATATCGAGTTAGAGAATAGTCTAATAAAAACTCCACAAAAAGCTAATGAGGTATAATCTTGAAAAAGCAATATTTTCATCACAGACATGAAAAGAAGGAAGAGATATCGTAGGCATTTTCGAAGAACCCGTCGATCTGAGAGTTTAAGAAACCTATTACTTGCAGTTACACAAAAGAAAACTGATTTACGGAAAGTCAAATTAGTAAGTCATTATTTCACATTAAGTCCACAACGAGACGAGCGAGTAACTTATGTGTATAAAGTGAACGTTGAAGATGATAGCGATGTGGTAGAGATTACCTGCGTATCATATGATTTATTACTTGAAAACGAATGGATAACAGTTGTATACTATGATAGTCATCATGGTGGTATACTGCATAGGCATGAGGATCATAATTTAGTAAAGAATACAGAAATTGTTTCGAGTGAGCGAATCAAGAAAAAGGGAACTCAAAAACAACTGCTTACATGGGTAATACATGATCTTACGCATAGCTACCTGTCTTATAAAAATAGATTTTTGCGGATTAACAAAAAGTATCTTCAAAGGAAAAGTATAACCGTTTGATTTAAAATAACGAGCATAAGGAAGAAGTCTATGTCTAAAGCAAAAATCATTTTTAAAAATATTAGCCTATCTGAGAAGTTTTCATTGTATTACTTAGACAATCCAAATTTATTTGTGGATTTTCCTAATAATGCCTCAATAGTTATTTTTAGCAAATCAGATAATGAACTGAATAAATCTAATGATAAGATACTCAAAGATTTAATTCAGGAGGGCACGGAGGTCGTAAAAGTTCAGGAAACTTCTGATCAGAACACACCTTGGAGATTTTCTTCGCCTTAACTAACAACGCTCAGTTCTTGAAGTTTTTCTTGTAGCATTCTGATAATCCACACAAACTGAACGAGGATTAGGAGATTTTGACGCCCCGCAGTATAATCCTCCTCAGAAATCTCTCAGATATGAATTATTACGTTTTTCAAGTCTCGGATCAATCAAAATACGGTAAACAAAGAACAGCCCACGAGGTTTTCGATTTTCTTGTAAAAGAACGAAAAGCGTGGGGTTTTGGGTATCATACAGCTAACCGCAAGGCTATTCAAAAAGGAGATAAAGCTCTTTTCTATCTTACTGGATTAGATAATCAAGTTTTTGTGGGTGCAGCTACATTGAAATCAGCTGCATATAAAGATGCTACCAAAGAATCAGTAGACTGGTATTTGGATCCAGAAACTCTCCGTATTGACTTAGAGGACGTGATTATTTTTCCAGAACCAAAATCACGAAAGGAATTTAAGAGCATAGAATGGAGACCCGTACAAGGTGGGTCAGGTAAGATTTCGGAACGAGATTATTTGATTATTATGGGTTTACAGCCCGATGCGTTTAGCAAACAGGCGGAACCACAAGAGGAGATGGAATTTGCACTCGAAAAATATCTTGAGGATTTTATCTGGGATAATTGGGATAAAATTGATTTTGATGAAAAGTTATATAAATTTACCGATGGCGACGGTAATGAAGGGAAACAATACTACACCGATGAGGCAGGATATATTGATATTCTTGCAAAAGATAGCAAAGGTAACTTCGTAGTATTTGAGCTCAAAAAAGGAAGAAAAAATGATGAAGTAATCGGTCAGATTTTGCGTTATATTGGCTGGGTAAGGAACAATCTTGCAACCAAAGGGGAGCAAGTTCGCGGCATAATCATTGTTGGATCGAAAGATTCCAAATTAGAGTATGCATTACAGGAGATTTCGAATCTCGTAAGTGTTAAGCTTTACAAAATTACTTTTAAGATAGAAAAATATTCGTAGGTGGTCTACTAGCATTGTTAGCATGCCTATTGGTCATTATGTACAAACTCTCTCCATCCGAATTTGCCTATTTATATGAGGAGTGTAAGCTGTGCTACTTCCTCAAAATTAAGCAGGGAATTGAGCGCCCAAAGTCACCGTTTCCGGGAGTTTTTTCTGCATTAAATACCCGTCTCCAGGGCGCTTTGATCGGAAATGATTTGCGTAAGCTTTCGTCGGTTTTACCTGAGGGGACAGTTGAGAGCCAGGAAGGATTTATTGAATCTCAACAAGTTACAAATACGAATGTGTACATCAAAGGCAAATATGATCTTCTTGTTCGTCAACCCGACAACACGTACTTAATTGTTGACTTTAAGATCAGTCAGCCGAGTGAAGAGAAAATTGCAAAGTATCAAAGACAGCTGCAAGCTTATCACTATGCATTTGAACATCCCGCTCGGGGAGAGGCGAAAAACATCACGAAATTGGGCCTTATTATCATGTATCCGGATCAGGTGAAATTTAACGATGGTCAAGCTAGCATCACTTTTCCTCCGCAGTGGATGGAGATTGACATTAAAAAGGATTCGTTTTTGGAGTTTATGAAAGGAGTTCATACACTTCTGGAAGGTCCACCGCCATCTGAAAATCCGAATTGCCGGTGGTGTAAATACCGCCACATCGGAGAAAAACTCACGCACCCGCAGCAAACAGACATTCCGTTTTAAATTTTTATCGCCTTTCCTCGGTAATCATCCGGATCTTTGTTAGACAAAAATTTACAAACTAGTCGATCTATTTCCTGATTTGAGTGTTGAGACTCTATACCGAGTATCCCTGGTTTTCCTTTTTTTACTAATTTTTTGAAGTCTTTGAAATTGACGGTTAACACGAATCTATTTTCTTTAACCGCTTTTTGATAGATTTCTTCATCAGAGCACGTGGGTGGAAATCTATATGTATGAACAATATGAGTGAGGTTAGCTTTTTTTGAGAGTGAAGGAAATGACGAGGAACGTGCAAAGGCTGAATCTAAAAGAATTTTAAATTTTCGTCTTTTCTTTTTTGACGGACTATTATGCTGCAAGTTGGCGCTTGTAAAAACTAAATATTTCCAGGAGGTCTTTTTTAGAAATGGTAAGATACGGATAATCCTTTTTGAAATCTTTTACTTTGTATCCTTGAATAAAAAGAGCAACAATACGGGCTACTGGTATTCTTGTGCCGCGAATGACAGGCTGTCCGCCGAGGATTTTGGGGTTAGTCTGAATTATCTCTGGCATTGTTTCCAGATTATAATAGATACCTATAATTTGTCAACTTTGTAATGTCATAGCAACATTCAGGGACGGTCCTTGAAATTAGCGTTGTGACGCGCTAAAATCGCCTCAATATAAACTTTCTCCAATCGATGAAAAAAGCATATTCAACAATTGACGAACTAATACAGAGAAACCTGGATACCACAGAAAATGCTGCTACGGAAGCGCTGATCGGTAAACTTAAGGAGATTGGAAAGCGGGGATATTTCACCAAAGATGAGTTTCTCCTCATAGGAATGTGGAAAAGTCCTCGGCCCAAACAACAGTATCTGAAAAATACGGAAAAACAAATACTAGACATCTCAAAAAAAGTGTTCGCCACGAAGTTTGAAAAACGAAAAATCGAATTGCTCACGAAATTAAAAGGCGTTTCTATCCCTACAGCCTCTGCCATTCTTACACTTATCGAGCCCGAGAATTACGGAGTCATAGATATCCGTGTATGGCAGGTTTTATATTTATATGGCGCAGTTACAACTAAACCCACAGGAACGAATTTTGATTTTACCAATTGGTATACCTATCTGATGAAGTTACGATATTTTGCACAAAAGATGAAAGTTTCAGCCAGAGACATCGAACGGACGATTTTCCTTCACCATAAAAAAATACAGGAAGGGAATCTATACATTTAGGGACGGTCCTTTGATTCATTGTCCGGACGCTCCGGAAATTGCATGGTTTCTCGTTAAGAAATTATTATCTTCTGTGCTACAATTGACTGGATTTTCCTCATGAAACTTGCAGTCATTATTGGAATTTTCCTTGGTTTTGTTGGCGCATCGGTGTGGCTTCTTTCTCCTGTTAGTCGGCAGAGCCAGCCGGGTGTATTTGCAGTGCCGGAAAAAGTTGAGGATTTTGATGTTGTTCAAAAGCTTGAGGAGGGTAAGTTTATAAGAAACGCCCCCGCCTTCCGGTTACTATTGGGTGTTTTTGCTTCCGGTAAGCCTATCGATCCAGGTGGATACAGGCTCGATCCTGCGATGAATGCCTGGCAGGTATTGCAGAAGGTGACTGCTGACCCCGAACTACTTTGGGTGACGGTTTCCGGGTGCCGCAGGAAAGAGGAAATAGCCGACCTTATTGATCAAACCATAGGGTGGACTGATGATACACTTAACAAGTGGGTTGATGCGTACCGGGATCTCGGAGATGAGTATGTTGAGGGCGTCTATTACCCGGACACCTACCTAATTCCCAAAGACGCAACGGGCACCGATGTAGCAAATATGTTTATCAATCGCTTTAATGAAGAGTTTTCACCGCTTGCGGACATATTTATCCGGCAAAACATCAAATGGACAACCGGCTTAAAAATCGCTTCTCTTATAGCACGCGAAGCAGCCGGAGAAAGCGACATGAATCTTATCTCAGGTATTATCTGGAACAGGCTCGACCGCGGGATGAAACTCGAGGTAGACGCAACCATGCAGTATACAAAGGGCAGACGCGAAGACGGAAGCTGGTGGGGAGGTATTGATTTAGCCGAGAAACGCAATGACTCTCTCTACAATACCTACCTGCACACGGGTTTGCCGCCGACACCTATCTGCAGCCCGGGTATCGATGCAATCACTGCAGTTCTTGAACCGGAGGAAACTGACTGCTTCTACTACCTCCACGACAGAAACAAACAAATTCACTGCGCCGAAACATACGGAGAGCACAAAGCAAACATCCAGGAATATTTATAACAGTTTAGCGCCGGTTCTCTAAGAAGTTGTGATAAGATGGGAAGATATGAAAAAGGTTATTATCGGATTGTTTGTTGTTGCCATTGCTGCTATAGTTTTCTGGTTAAGTAAACTGCCAAAGGAGGAATCTATGATCACTGCAACACTTAAGACAACTGCTGGTGATATTGTCATTGCTCTCAATGCCAAAGAAACTCCCAAGACAGTCAATAATTTTGTATATTTAGCGCGGAAGGGTTTCTATAACAACACGATTTTTTATCGGGTCATCAAAGGATTCATGATTCAGGGAGGGGATCCGAAGGGAGACGGCACCGGCGGACCAGGATACAAGTTTGATGACGAGCCAATAACCCTCGAATATACGCGCGGCACGGTTGCTATGGCAAACGCCGGACCAAATACCAACGGCAGTCAATTTTTTATCATGCACGCCGATTATGCACTGGCAAAAAATTACGTAATATTTGGTAGAGTGACACAGGGATTGGAAGTTGTTGATAAAATCGCAACAGCTGAGGTTATCCCCGGAGGAGAAAACTCCAAACCCGTAAATCCGGTAACCGTTCAGACAGTAACGATCACGGAACAATAGACTAAAAAGGAACGAAACTTTACTTTATACCCGTTTGATATACAATGACGGGGCTAAATTGAAAACCTGCCCAATGTGGCGGGTTTTTTTGTTGTTAATGGTGAGATTATGAAAGTATTGAAAATTATAGGAATTGGATTTTTGGCGTTACTTTTACTGGCAGTAATTATTGCTCTTATACCCGGAGGGGATAAAAAATTAAAGGAGACGAACGAACAACTTCAGGAGAAAATCGAAGAACAAAAAGAGACTATTTCAGGTGATACCCCGGCGCGGAAACTTGCAATATTAGATACGAATAACCCAAACCCTCCGTCACAAACCATAACTGCGTTTGCAGTTGTTTTAAAAGAACTCAATTCTAAATGTACAGAGGAGGATGAACAGGAAATAGCAGATTATATTGTTTTTTCTTAAAAGAAGCTCGGGGAAAAGCAAGTGAATTTAACATTATTGGAAATTGCTAATGGCATAAATAACAGCATTCCTGAAAGTGCAATTGGTTTAGATGCCGTCAGTTGTGCCGAAGTCGCGACAGCATTCATCATTTTGACATCAAGCGAATAACTTTGAAGAACGGTCCATGAAGGGCGCGCCAGTGGTACAATAGGGCAGTATGGCAGAGCCGGAAGAATCGATAGACCGCCAGCGGGAAGCAATGGAAGAGATTGGGCGGAGAATCACGCGTGGAGAAAAAGTAAGCTTGCAGGATCAGTTGAAGTATTATAATTGGCGTAAAGTCAACTTATCACAAGTTCTTCAAAATTCATCAGACCCCAAAAAATTCGCAAAAATACATCATAAACTGGAGGGAGTTGAAAATCGAATTGCCGAGATCAATGGGGAAATTATGAATTCCGGCAGACGCGGCGGAGGAGTCATGGGGCAAGGGTCAATCAAGGATTCCCGCAATACCCCTCGATAGGAATTCAGGGGCGGTCCTTTGATATATTGTCGTGACACTCCAGAAATCACATAATTTGTATTAGATGTATAATGACGCCATACAAGTTCCTGCTCCGATAGGTTAGGTGCGTGTGAGTAAAGAAAAAATATCCCGTGGTGAAGCAAGACATAGGCGACTGGAAATATCGAAAGGACGGAGTGGATACATACCTGATCGGCGCCGTCAGATGGCAGAGAAGTTACATGCAATGGAACGGTTGGTAAAAGTCGAAGAGCAGCTCACCCCGGAAAAATTGATGTTGCTGACGGGTACCAAGTTGCAGAAGGAACAAATAAAGGCAAGTCTGGAGATTGAGCGGCTTTGGTTGCAGCTCAAATGTGGGGTGATAAACAAAGAACGACATGAGAAATTACTTTCCGGTAAATTTAACGAACTTAGTACTACTATGCCCGATGTATACAATTATTTCATTCAAATGGAAGATGGGATTACCAGGGCACAGAAGATCCGGTACAGCGTAATACCAGAGATAAAGGTTGCGGGATTTCACACAACAAAGTAGAGTGGGAGAAGGAGGTACCCTATGAACGGAAAATCCATAGTTATCGGGATAGCCATACTTATAGCGGGTGTGGGGGCGGGGTATTACTTTGCTACCAATTACCCTTCGACAAGCTCAGGGCAAGCGACGGAGGTACCGACTGCGACTCCGACTGTGGATGAAAAGGCTGCGCTCCTTGTTGCAGTGAAATCAGGGCTCGTGGCTGAGCACGGGCCGGATGCGAACGATTTAACCGTCACCGTTTCCAAAATCGGAGGGAACTTTGCTCAGGGTGGTGCGTCAGAGCAGGGAGGCGGAGCCATGTGGCTGGCTGCGAAGGTGAGTGGAGAATGGAAGCTCGTCTGGGACGGTAACGGAACGATTTCGTGCGAGAAGACGGACCCCTACGATTTTCCGATCTCGATGGTGCCAGAATGTTGGAATGAGGCAACCGGCAAGCTTATCACGCACTAAACCCAGAGAGAACGAATGCTATAATAAGCGTGTGATCATAACGAAAACCACACCGTACTCGAAAGAAGAAATACAAAAACTTCGAGAACGATTTGACGTCTACATCAAAACGGTCGTTGACCTGAAGCGAAAAATTTGTTCAGCCGGATGCGACAGACATTTCGAATCAGAAAAAATATTGCTCGAGAGCGGATCCCGTCAGTCTGATCTTTGGGGTGGCGGTATTGATATTGAGGTGAAGATTATTGACGGAAATTCATTTATTAATATCCGGCCGTCAGACGGCAATACGATTAATGAGATCCAAGACCCCGAGATCCGGAGCGATTTTGAGAAGTTGATGCAACACTTTTTCCAACATATCTTATGAAAAATCAACAGTTACTTGCTGCTCTTGCCATGGATTTACGACGGGCTGCACTGGGGTATCATCGCGGATCATTGAAAATGGCGAAACGTTTTTTGGAAGAAGCATTAAAGCGGCGTGAGCAAATTGATGCGATAAAGTTGAAGCCGTATTTGCGTAAATACCTCATGAAAGTGGATGGGCGTAGTCCGGCGGACGCAGAGGAACTGTTAACATATAGTATCGTATTTCAGAACGCCGCAACGATTATTTCTCCGCGCGCCTGATTTCTTCATCACTCATACCAAAGTGATGGCCGACTTCGTGGAGGACGGTGTTGCGGACTTGTTCCTTAATTACCTCCGGATTATCCCCATACGCCATAACAATGGGACCGGCAAAAATGCTGATTTTATCCGGAAGGACACTATGGTAGTTTGTGCGTTTGGTTTGGGGAACACCGTGGTAGAGACCGAATAGATGCGGATTGGAGGGATTGGGCCAGACTTCAACAACCACCTCAACATTATCCATGAGTTTCCGAAACTCCGGAGGGATACTATCAAGAGCCTCTGCAACCAACTGTTCAAATTCACGTAATGTCATGGAGATATATTGTACAATATTAGGCAGAGTGAATTGGAAAAAACTTATCGTTGCAATTTTTATCTGTCAGCTTGCCGGAATACTCGGATCAGTATTCACTGTTTCGGCAATTCCCACATGGTACGCATCACTCGTTAAACCTTCATGGAATCCGCCGGGTTGGCTATTTGGCCCTGCGTGGACTACACTCTATACACTAATGGGTATATCGCTTTACCGCATATGGAGAAAACCAAGAAACAATCAGGCCCTTTTTTGGTTTTACACACAATTATTTTTTAATGCCATGTGGTCGATAATTTTTTTCGGGCAACGGAATATTCCCGGGGCATTTGCAGAAATCCTTGTTCTTTTAGCGCTCATTGTAGTTGTCATTAAAAAGTTTTATAAAATTGACAAACGTGCCGCGTACCTCCTCATTCCATATCTAGTTTGGGTATCATTTGCCAGTTACTTAAACTATACATTACTGATTCTTAACTGAATGTATTTGCACCGATATAACAATTAGGTTATACTAATGCTCTATATGGTAGTTTTACTGGAATGCAATCATCGATTTGAACGTCGTGTTTCGTCAGGCACTGTGACCGGCCAAATAGCTGAATCAATTGAAACTGGGGGAAGAATTGACCCAAACCAATTGTTCATAGGCGCAATGTGCGCAATTACGAGGGTTCCTTGCATGCTACTTACAAAAAACCATGCTAATTGTAGAATAGCGCTTGAACATGCAAGCTCTGTTTCTACAGAAACGCCACCCCCAAGCGTCCCCACTGTATGCTAGAATTGAGGGTATGAGTCTCCTCAAACGTGGCTGGGGCAGGGTAATATTGGGGATTGGGATACTTCTGGGCTTCTACGCGTTCACACGGCTTCTTAACCTCACATTCCTTCCGATTTTCACCGATGAGGCTATCTACATACGCTGGTCGCAAATTGGAGCAAATGACGCAAGCTGGCGGTTTATTTCCCTTACCGACGGGAAACAGCCGCTATTTACCTGGGTCATTATGGCACTCCTGCGGTTTGTTCCGGGAGATCCGCTCCTTGCCGGCAGGCTTGCCTCTGTTGCCACAGGAGCAGTCAGTCTTGTCGGTATGTGGTTTCTTGCCTGGGAACTTTTTAAAAACAAAAGGGTAGCCTGGATTTCAAGCATTTTGTATCTCGTGTCTCCGTTTGCTTTAGTCTATGACAGGATGGCTCTCTACGATAGTATGGTAGCAACATTTTTTATCTGGAACCTCTACATTGCAATCCGTCTGGTGCGCGAAGTCCGTCTGGATCTGGCTCTCATTTTTGGCATGACCTTGGGAGCCGGGATGCTTAATAAAACCTCCGGATTTATCAGCGTCTATTTATTGCCTGCAACATTTCTTTTAGCAAAGAAAAAAATCGGGAAATGGGTACTCCTTGTAATTCTTTCACTCGTCCTTTCACAGGTCTTTTACAGCGTTCTCCGTCTCTCACCATTTTTCCATATGATTGCCCAAAAAGACGCGGTGTTTGTCTACCCTCTGTCGGAATGGATAAAACACCCCTTTGATTTTCTTCAGGGGAACTTATCCGGACTCTTTGATTGGTTACGCGGATACTTAACGCTTCCTATTTTTATTGCAAGTTTTGCTCCGATTGTTGCTTTTTGGAATAAACCCAAGGAAAAGTTACTCCTCTACATTTGTTGGTTTGCACCGTTTGTGGGGCTGGCACTACTAGGCAGGGTGCTATTTCCCCGGTTTATTTTCTTTATGACAATGCCGCTTCTGGTTCTTGCTGCGGTTTCAATTGACTGGATACTTGCGAGGGTTAATGTGAACTTATGGAAATACGCAGTGCTTGCGACTCTATTTTTCCCGAGCCTATGGACTGATTACTTCATTATCACCAATCCTCTTCATGCTCCAATTCCCTATGCTGATAAAGGGCAGTACATTGATAACTGGCCTGCAGGATGGGGAGTACGGGAGGTTACAGCATTTTTGACAACGGAATCTCAAAAAGGCCCGGTTGCGCTCTATACGGAAGGGACATTCGGACTATTACCCGCAGCAATTGAAATGTATTTTACAGACAATAAAAAGGTCAGTATTTACGGTATTTGGCCCCTCCCCGAGGAGATTCCGGATGAAATACAGGAGTCAGTAGAGAAAATGCCGACGTACTTAATTGTCAATCAATCAAATAAAGCCCCTGATTGGCCGATTGAGCTTCTGGCTAAATATCAGAAAGGAAATCGTACGGACAGATCACTTCGACTGTATCGGGTACTTCATCCTTCCATATGAAATGGTTGAAAACAAACCTTTGGTTTTTCATAGTTATCTTTCTCTGTGGTCTTGTCCTCTGGCCGCTACTCCGTGACGGATTTTTTGTATCCGATGACGGAGACTGGATGATAATCCGTTTCTCTGCATTTTTTCAAAGCTTTCGGGAAGGGCAGTTTCCGGTCCGGTACCTGGGTCGCTTAAATTATGAATACGGCTATCCTGTTTCAAACTTTCTCTATCCCGGATTTCTTTACCTGGGATCGTTCATCCGCGCTTTGGGTGTTTCATTTGTCGACACGGTAAAAATTATTTTTGCAGGTTCTGTTATCGGAGCCGGTTGGTTTATATTTTTATGGCTTCGGCGGTGGTTCCGGCCGCTTTCAAGTATTATCGGGACAGCAGCGTTTGTTTTTTCACCATATCTCCTCTTTGATCTCTACAAACGGGGATCGGTCGGTGAAATTCTTGCGTTTTTCCCGGCAGCAATGGGATTATTTGCCATTGAAAAAAAGCAAAGACTCCTTCTGGGACTTTCTGTTGCACTTCTCGTCGTAAGTCACAACACGCTCGCCATGCTCTTTTTAGCAGTATTTCTTATAAGAATTTTTTGGCTGAGAGCATACGAGTTGTTGCTGCCGATTGTTTTTGGGGCGGGTATGAGCGGATTTTTCTGGCTTCCTGCTCTCTTTGAGAGACAATTTGTCTTGTTTGATAGCGTTGTAGTTGCAAATCCTCACGCCTACTTTGTTGAGTCGGGTATGCTTTTGGGAATCTCCGCCCTCATTGCTTTTATTTTAGCGTTAATAGTTAAATCAAAAGTTTCTCTTTCCGACCGCCGGTTTATAACTGTTCTTTTTATTGTTTCGACATTACTCGCCACACCTCTTGCGTCAAATATTTGGAACATTGAAATTCTCGCAAAGATTGTTCAATTTCCGTATAGATTCCTTTCCCTCTCCGTGGTTTTTGGTGCATGGCTCGTTTCTTATGTATTTGAACATATATCGAAGTGGCGATGGCAATGTACGGTCCTCTTTGGTTTATTTTGGATAATGTCACTTGTATCGACATTTAATTCAATTGTTGTGACAAATAAACCGGAAGGATTTTACACAACCAATGAGGGGACAACGACTGTTGCAAATGAATATATGCCGATTTGGGTTAGCGAACCGCCCACTGAACGGCCGGGAGCAAAATTTGAAGTAGTCGCAGGAGATGCCACGGTTACCCCGATTGCCATGACAACACAAAAATTCATAGCAGATATTGAAGCCCAAGATGTAAGTACTATTCAAATGAACGCGCTTTATTATCCGGGATGGGGAGTGACTGTTAATGGTATCCGCGTACCCGTTCTTTTTGATAATCCAAAAGGAGTTATGCAGGTTGAAGTTCCTGCAGGTACACACCAGCTCGTTGCTGAGTTTCGTGAAACTCCGGCACGATTTGCCGCTGACATTGTTTCTGTCGTATCATGCATTCTCCTCATCGTAATTCTACGCTACACTGGAGGAAAGATATGAAGCGACACATTTTACCCATTTTATTTATTCTCATTCTTTCTTGGTGGGCGATTCGGCCGCTCATAACCGCCGGATTTTTTCCGATGCACGATGATACCCAAGTCGGACGTGTGGTAGTAATGGGAAACGCTTTGCGGAACGGTCAATTTCCGGTGCGATGGGTGTCGGATTTAGGCTATGGATACGGTTACCCGATTTTTAACTTCTACGGACCGCTGCCGTACTACGTCGGCGGATTACTTTATGCAATAGGATTTTCAGGTTTAACTGCAACAAAGATTATGTTTGCACTTGGCATTCTTCTTCCGGCTCTAACGACGTACATAGCGCTTTTTCCCTTTGTCGGCCGGCTCGGTGCAACTGTTGGCAGTGTATTTTATCTTTATGCACCGTATCATGCTGTGCAAATGTACGTTCGTGGTGCAGTCGGTGAATTTTGGACGCTTATCTTCTTCCCGCTTATTCTATTCGGAATACAAAAAAAATCCGGAATCATCGGAGGCATTGGTCTTGCAGGGGTCATTCTATCTCATACACTCCTTGGCTATGCGACGACATTATTTCTTATTGTTGGCCTGATTTTCAAAAAATATCACGTATCACTGTTACTTTTGGGTTTAGGATTATCGGCTTTTTTCTGGTTACCGGCCATAACTGAAATGCGCTATACGAATGTTGCTGCGCAAATCGGTCCGACCGCAAATTTTGCGGATCATTTCGTTTGTCCGGGAGAGCTTTGGAGTTCTCCGTGGGGATTCGGTGGTTCAAGCCCGGGGTGTCTTGACGGTATCTCATTTAAACTCGGTAAAATCCATATAATTGCCGCAGCTGTTGGTTTAGTGGTCCGTCCGTTATGGGCAGGACTTCTCATCGTAGTCCTGTCAATATTTTTCTTACTCCCTCAATCAGAGTTTATCTGGAGGAGTATTCCCGGATTTTCTTACCTGCAGTATCCATGGCGGTTTCTTACCCTTGCAACATTTGGTCTTTCAATATTATCCGCAAATGCGATTGCAATAAGTAGGTATTTTTTCATCCGTTGGGGGATTGGAACTACTCTTATAGTTTTTGTCATCATGCTTGAGGCAAAGTGGTTTGCACCGCAGTTTACATACGCAAAACCAGCAGCGGATTTTGAAACAACTGAAGAATTGCGGTATCGCGTTTCAAAGATTTCCGATGAATATTTACCGCCCGATATTATTCGGCCGACTAATGTAACTGGGATTGCAGGCGCTGCAATAAGAGAAACTGGAGAGCTTGAGGTCGGAACTGATATAGATAAAGAAACATACAAAAAATTTCAACTCTTTTCAAAAGGCAGCCGAAAAATTACCGTTGCCCGGGCGTATTTTCCGGGTTGGCACTATTTAGTCAACGGAAAAGAAACAATCGAATACCTTGACCGGGGACTTCCTGTTCTTTCAATTCCCGAAGGAGAATCTGTTGTCGAGATGCGCTTTACAAATACCCCGATACGGACATTGGCAAATACCGTGACACTATTGGTTATCGTTTGGCTCATCTATACCTATGGTAAAAAAACCCACGCTTAATATCTGCATACCGGTTTATAACGAAGAAGCGGAACTTCGTACAAGCGTTCTTACGCTTGCGACATTCCTTACCCATAATCTTGCCGATTTTGCATGGGATATTACGATAATTGATAACGCATCAACGGATAAAACATTTGAGATAGCAAAGCAGCTGTCGAGGCAAACATCACGTGTGAACGCCTTTCACCTTGATATGAAAGGAAGAGGGAGGGCAGTTAAATACGCATGGAGACATAGCAATCACGACATTGTCGCCTATCTTGACGTTGATTTATCGACAGACCTTAAACACCTCCCGCCTCTGGTTCGATCGTTAACACGGGGCTACGACATTGCGATAGGTTCAAGGAATGCCCGGGGGTCACGGGTTTTCGGAAGAAACGCCTTACGCACGATTACCTCGAAAGCCTATATGACACTTATTAAAATCATGTTTTTTGTTCATTTTAGTGATGCACAGTGCGGATTTAAGGCAGTGACAAGAAGAGTTGTCCGGGATATTCTCCCGCATATCGATGATAATGAATGGTTTTTTGACACAGAGCTTCTCCTCATTTCGGAAAAACGGGGGGTACGGATTTATGAGGAGCCGGTAACCTGGATAGATAACCCCGGTTCAACCGTCCGTGTCTGGAAAACAGCACTGGGGGATCTTAAGGGACTATGGCGTATGTACTGGACCAGACCATGGCGAAAAATTCACTCCTATGCAAGACATTGATATAGCATTAATTAAAAGAAAGTCGATTACAGGAATTATTGCGTTTACTTCGCGAACGTTTTTTCTGCAGATAGTTGCATTCGCGGGGACTTTTCTTTTAACAATTTTTCTTTCACCGGCCTCATTTGGACTTTTCTACATTGTCTCGGCAATTATTGCATTCCTCGGATATTTTTCGGATATCGGACTCGCTGCTGCGTTGGTTCAAAAAAAAGAAGACCTCCACCGCGAGGATTTAGTAACAACGTTTACCATTCAGCAGGTGCTCGTAGGGATAATGGTGATCCTGGCAGTTGCGGCATCGGGCCCGGTTGCTTCGTTTTACCGGCTTGATGAAAGCGGCATCCTTCTCTACCAGGCACTCGTTGCAGGTTTTTTTCTCTCATCTCTTAAAACAATTCCGTCAATTCTTTTAGAGCGCTCACTCGATTTTCAAAAACTCGTGATTCCTACCATGGTTGAAACGCTCCTCTTTTACATAGTTGCAGTCATTTTAGCCTGGAAAGGATTTGGAGTAACGAGTTTTACCTGGGCAGTACTTGCGCGAGGAGTATCCGGTTTAGTGGTTATGTATTTGATTGCCCCGTGGAAAATTGGTTGGGGATTTTCAAAAAAATCAGCACGGAGCCTCCTTCATTTCGGCGTACCGTTTCAACTCAACTCATTCCTTGCCCTCATTAAAGACGATCTCATGATTGTTTTCCTGGGTAAGGTGTTACCTCTTTCCCACGTCGGCTACCTGGGGTGGGCGAAAAAATGGGCAGAGGTACCGTTGCGGCTTATTATGGATAGTGTTATTAGAGTAACCTTCCCGGCATTTTCCCGTATACAGCATGACATAAAAGTTTTAGGATCAGCTCTTGAAAAAACGCTCTTCGGTCTTGCAGCAACTATTTTCCCCATAACCATCGCACTTATATTTTTCATCAAACCCCTCATTGCCGTTATTCCCAAATATGAAAAATGGGAACCGGCAGTTTTTGCTTTTTACTTGTTTGCAGTTACGTCAGCAATTGCAAGTTTATCAACGCCACTTACCAACGCATTTAATGCAGTCGGAAAAATAAAAATAACACTCGGACTTATGATCTTTTGGACTATATCAACATGGATACTCACGGTGGCGTTACTGCCTTCGCAAGGGTTTCTTGCGTTCGCCATCGCTACATTTTTAGTGTCGTTTTCGATTGTTGCGGTTATTCAACTCATGAAAAAAATTGCACCTTTTCAGTTCATGTCAGCAATTAAGATTCCGCTTCTGTCTTGTTTCGTCCAAATACTTTGGTATACGCTCTTTTTGAGAATCTCACCGCTATCTCTCTGGCAGCTCATAATTATTGGAGGAAGCGGTGTTATACTGTATGCAGGCTTAGTCTGGACATTTGAGAGAGAGCGAATTGCCGGACTTTTGTCTAAAAAACACTCATGAAAAAGACAATTAGTGTTGTTATCACTGCATTTAATGTCGGTAAAACTCTGGAGAGGACCCTCAAATCAGTTACGTGGGCTGATGAAATTATCGTGACAGACGGTTCATCGACAGATAATACTGCCTCAGTTGCCAGAAAATTCACGAAAAAAGTATTCACACAACCCAACTATCCAATGCTTAATAAAAACAAAAATTACGGATTTACCAAAGCAACCGGTGATTGGATTTTATGTTTGGACTCCGATGAAGAAATACCGGCGGAACTTGCAAAAGAAATAAGACAAAAAATACAAAGCGACAACACGGTGGGTTATTGGATACCGCGGAAAAACATTATTTTTGGAAAATGGATTAAACACGGACTTTGGTGGCCGGATAGACAGTTGAGACTCTTCCAACGCGGGAAAGGAAAGTACCCGGAAAAACACGTGCATGAATATATTTCCGTTGAAGGACCGACTACAGATCTTTCCAATGTATACGTTCACTACAATTATGAAAGCATAGATATGTACTTATGGAAAATGCAGCATATATATACGGGAAGTGAGGTAGAAAATTTTATTGCTGCCGGAAACGTAGTCCGCTGGTACGATGCTATCAGGTTCCCTGTGTCAGATTTTTTGAAAATTTACTTTGCACAGGAAGGCTATAAAGACGGGCTGCATGGCTTAGTTCTTTCAATATTGCAGGCATTCTATTCATTTATTGTTTTTGCGAAGCTTTGGGAAAGACAAAAGTTTGATGATATCGATGTGCCACTCTCTGCATCAGTAACGGAACTTAAAGCTGTTGTGCGTGATACACGGTATTGGATTCTCACTTCAAAAATAAAACATACAGCATTCCCCAGGAGTCTTTGGTATAGAATTCTCCGAAGACTAACCACTTCATCATGAAAAAACGGGTTTCAATAGTTATCGTTAATTGGAATGGATATGATGATACTGTCGTTGCGCTTAATTCCCTAAAAAAAATAGACAGAAGAGAGTATGAAGTTTCCGTCATTGTCGTTGACAACGGTTCGACGAATGATTCCGTATCCGTTATACAAAAATCACATTCATGGGTTACGCTCATTGAAACGGGAAAAAATCTGGGATTCACCGGAGGCAATAACGTCGGTATCAAAGCGGCTATGAAGGATGGGGCAGACTTTGTGTGGCTTCTTAATAATGACATCGTCGCAGATAAAAGTGCATTGTCGATCCTTGAAGCATTTGAAGATTCTCACTGCGGCATTGCAGGATCTAAAATTTATTTTGCACCAGGCAAGGAATATCATAAGGATTGGTACTCAAAGAATGAGCGGGGGAAAGTTTTCTGGTATGCAGGAGGAATTATTGATTGGGACAATATGTACGCATCACACCGCGGTGTGGACGAAGTCGATGAGGGTCAATACGATACTACAGAAGAAACACCATTTATTACGGGTTGCTCAATGATGATAAAAAGGGAAGTAATTGAAACTATCGGGATTCTTGACGACAAGTTTTATTTATACCTTGAGGATTTGGATTTCTGTCTTCGGGCAAAACAGGCAGGGTATAAACTTCTGTATTTGCCAAAATCAATTATCTGGCACGTCAATGCCGGCTCATCCGGAGGACCGGGAAATCCCATGCATGAGTATTACCTGACCAGAAATAGATTACTTGTGGGTATGCGTTACGCGCCGATAAGGACGAAATTGGCTTTAGTGCGGGAGGCAATTCGTTTTCTTGCCGTAGGCTCCACGATAAAAAGAAAAGCAGTGTTGGATGCTTTAATTTGTAAATTCGGCAATCGGTATGAACCAAAAAAATTCTAAAATTTCAGCAGTAGTTTTGACTAAAAACGACGAGGAGAAGATAAAAGAATGTCTCGAGAGTTTGCGGTGGGTTGATGAGGTTGTTTTAGTGGACAACGAATCAACGGATAAAACTCCTCAAATTGCCGTGAATATGGGAGCACAAGTCGTAACCGAAAGAGTACAGATTAATTTTTCAAAACTGCGTAATATCGGGAAAGAGAAAGCAACAGGAGAATTTCTATTGTACGTTGATAGCGACGAACGGGTAACTGCTGAACTTAAAGAGGAAATTCTTGATCGAGTTTCCAATTTTAATCCGGAAACTTCTCCCGTAGCATTTTTTATTACACGTAAAAATTATTATTTAGGACGCCTGTGGCCGTATCGCGACCGCATGGAACGATTCTTTTGGAAAAGGGGACTCATAGAATGGGAAGGGAAACTCCATGAATCACCGAGAGTAACCGGTAAAGTAGGACAGCTAAAAAGTCCGTTACTTCACTACACACACCGAACGCTTGAAGAAATGCTTGAAAAAACAAATCAGTGGTCGGAAATTGAAGCAGACCTTCGATTTCGCGCAAATCATCCTCCGATTGTTTTTTGGCGGCTTATCCGCGTCATTGCCTCAGCTTTTTTTGACTCTTTCATTAAACAGGGAGGGTGGCGGGCCGGTGTCACAGGTTGGATCGAGAGTATATTCCAATCCTACAGCGCATTCATTACCTACGCAAAATTATGGGAAAAACAGCAAGCCGCATCTGGCCGGTAGTATTAATATTTTTTGCCTGGTTCATCTTCTCTTTTCCCTATTTTTTTAAGGGTTTAGTGCCGTTTCCTTCAAAATACCTCGTCACTTTTTTTCCACCATGGAATGCGTCCTACGGCATGCCTGTCAAGAACAATGCCATGCCGGATGTCATTACACAGATGTATCCGTGGAAAAAATTAACCGTTGATACGTGGAGGAACGGAGAAATACCGCTATGGAATCCGTATAGTTTTTCCGGAACACCACATCTAGGAAACTACCAGTCAGCAACGCTATCGCCATTTAATCTTTTATTTTTCATATTTCGGGAAGTTGACGCATGGAGTTTACTGGTGCTATTGCAACCATTACTTGCGGGACTATTCATGTACATTTATCTGCGAAGTCTTGAGCGCTCACAAGCGGGGAGTCTAATCGGAAGTCTGGCGTTCATGTTCTGTGGTTTTTTGGTCGTTTGGATGGCCTACGGAACACTCGGTTATGCAGCTCTCTTTCTCCCTCTCATTTTGTGGGCAATACGGAAAAATAATGGGATTTTAGTTAGTATTGGTCTTGCGCTTTCGTTTGTTTCAGGACATTTCCAAATAAGTCTCTATGTAGCAGCAGTGTCACTTTTTTATGCTTTTTCTTTTAACCGATCGGCAATAAAGTTTATATTCTTTGGAATACTACTTGCGGCGCCACAAATTCTGCCCTCACTTGAGGTATATCAGAATTCGGGAAGATTTTTATCGCAAGGAGGCGAAATAATTCCCTGGCAATATCTGATTACGTTTGTTGCTCCTGATTTCTTCGGTAATCCCGTAACGCGTAATGATTGGTATGGTCACTATGCTGAATGGGCAGGGTTTGTTGGAGTTATACCCCTTATACTTGCTCTCTCCGCGATCGTCCAAAAGAAAGAAAAACAGGAGATTTTCTTCCTAACGACGCTCGTTGTTTCACTGATTCTTGCAACAACCCCTCTTTTATTTTTATTTAAGATACCGGCGCTATCAACAAGTGCAGCATCGAGAATTATTGTAATGGCGAGTTTCTCACTTAGCGTGCTGGCAAGTTTCGGAATGGATAAGAGAAAAAAAATAAAACCGCTAACTATCGGTATTTTTATTTTCCTTCTTTGTAGTTGGATAGCACTCCTATACTTTCATCCATTACCAGTAGATAAGCTTATCGTAGCGAAAAGAAATCTTATTTTGCCCAGCGCTCTTCTTGCCGCTAGCATCGTACTATTGTGGATTAAAAGATGGAAGAAACTTGTTTTTGCTGTTTTAATCGGACTTACTGTCTTTGACATGCTTCGATTTTCGATAAAATGGATGCCTTTTGATGAGCGCCAGTATGTCTACCCTGAAATGCCGGTGATAACATTTTTGAAAAGCCGCGTAGGATACGATAGAGTATTCGGAAATTTCGGGAATGAACTCGCAACATATTTTGGTATCTCTTCTCTTGAGGGATATGATGCCGTGTATCAAAAGCGTTACGGAGAATTTATTTCAACGTTCCATGACGGCAAGATCGGAGATCTTGCCCGGTCGGTGGTTCTTGTCGATAAGCAAGGCAAGTTAACGGAGGATATGCTTCAACTTCTTGGAGTGAGATATATTCTTCATCGAGTTAGTGACGGCAGGAATATCTGGGCATATCCGTTTTGGAATTATCCTCATTACGTTCAAATTTATAAAGATGACGTGTATGAGGTATATGAAAATACCCGTGCATATCCGCGAGCATTTCTTACATCGAATTTTGAATCTGTCGAAGGTGAAACAACAATTGAACTATATAGACCTACCCGGGTGAGAATCAGAACAAAGAGTGATTCGCCAAAAGAGTTATTTTTGTCCGATACATATGATGCAGGCTGGCAAGTAACAATTGACGGGAAACCGGACAAAATACTTCAATCAAAATATGCATTCCGACAGGTTTCGGTTCCGGAAGGAGAACATAGTGTAGAATTTACGTATAGACCAAAAAGTTTTATTTTGGGTGTGTGGCTTGCAATAGTAAGTTTAATTCTTATTTTCTATGCGCATAGGTTTTCATAATCCATATTTTAACGGCTTCGGCGGCGGGGAGCGCTATACGCTGACTCTTGCTTCACATTGGTCAAAAAGTCATGATGTGGTGCTTTTTTGGGATGATGATATAAGAAAAGAAGCGCTAAAAAGATTCGATACTGATCTTTCGAGGGTAAAAATTGTTCAAAATATTTTTCGGGGTAAAAATTTACTCCAAAAATTATTTAATTCCCGTCAATATGATCTCATTTTCTTTTTAAGTGACGGGAGCGTGCCTACAACGTTTGCAAAACATAACATACTCCATTTTCAAGTCCCTTTTAAAAGTGTTGAAGCAAATCTGTTTAAGCTTTCCCGTTTCAGAGCGATCGTATGCAATTCTTTTTTTACAAAAGTTAATCTCGATCCTATTGTTAGTGAACGGGCAACGGTTATTTATCCGCCTGTTAATTTAGAAAAGCTCCGTCCAGGCAAAAAGAAAAAACAAATTCTTTCCGTGGGTAGGTTCAGTACAGCAAAAAAAATGCAGATTCTTATTGAGACTTTTCGAACCGGATATAAAGCAGGCAGATTGAATAACTGGAGTTTATTTCTTGCAGGGGGACTCCTCGACAGCGACAGTGACTTTTTCTCATCTCTCAAAACACTATCTTCCGGCTTACCGATTAAATTTCTTCCAAATGTTTCTTACTCGAAACTTGTAGAATTATACGGGAGTTCGATGATCTACTGGCATGCAACGGGATACGGAGAGTCAGATCCAACACAAGCAGAGCACTTTGGCATATCAACAGTTGAGGCTATGGCATCGGGCTGCATCCCGGTGGTTTTTGACGGCGGAGGTTTACCTGAAATCGTGACGCACAAGAAAAACGGATTTTTGTGGAGCACCACAGGGGAACTTCTGGATTATACGGTTGCACTTGAATCAAAAAATGTGTTACGGACAACATTGCAAAAAGAAGCTATACAAACATCTAAAAAGTTTAACGAAAAAAAGTTTATCCAATCGTTTAATGAGTTATTGAACAAAATTACTAAATGAAACTTAAATTTATTGCCATATTTTTTTTGATTGTTGCGATCTTTTTTTACCCAACGATTCTAAAAGGAAAACTTCCGGTTCCGTCTGACTCACTGGTTGGTTTGTATCATCCTTTCCGTGACTTACTTTCAAAGGAATTTCCCCGTGGAATACCGTTTAAGAATTTTCTCATTACCGATCCTATCCGCCAGCAGATACCCTGGAGAAAAATAGCGATTGACCAGTGGAAGGATGCGAACCTTCCACGATGGAATCCGTTTGCGTTTTCCGGGATGCCGCTTGCGGCAAACATACAATCTGGCACATTTTATCCGTTAAACATACTCTTTTTTTTACTACCATTTCCCGTTGCCTGGACAGCGCTTATCGTGTTGCAACCTCTTCTTGCCGGACTTTTCCTATACCTTTTTTTACGACATCTAACCTTGAACCATTGGGCGAGTTTATTGGGGAGTATTGTCTGGAGTTTTGGAGGATTCGGTATTGCCTGGCTATCCTGGGGAACCATGATGCATGTAGCATTATGGTTGCCTCTTATACTTTTGGCGATTGACAAAAAATGGCCATATGTTCTCGTTTTTTCCCTCGCCTCATCGATTTTTGCCGGTCACATTCAAATCGCATTGTATATAACCATCCTTGCTGCAGCATATGCTCTATGGAGAAAAACAGATTTTCGGATTCTTTCATGGATAGGTGTCGCCGCAGGGCTGGTTACCATTATTTTGTGGCTGCCATTTATAGAGCTCGTTTCTCAATCCGGAAGGATTACTGAGCTTGATACGTGGACTAAGCCCGGGTGGTTTCTTCCCTGGCAACATCTTGCGCAATTTATTGCACCTGATTTTTTTGGTAATCCAACCACCCTCAATTATTGGGGAGAGTGGAATTACGGAGAATTTATAGGATATGCAGGTATCGTAAGTTTAATCTTTGTTATACATGCATTTTCCGTTCATGTTGGCCGTTTTTGGAAGTTCACGTTATTAACCTCACTTCTTTTTATGTTACCCAATCTTGTTTCGAAGGTACCGTATCAACTACATTTTCCAATATTAGCAACGCTTCAGCCAACGAGGCTTATGGTTCTTGTTAGCTTCAGTATGGCTGTACTTTGCGCATATGGGTTTGATTCATTCCTAAAAAAATTTAAAAAACCTCTGTTTGCGATTTTTACCATCGGATTAGGACTCGTTATTTTGTGGATAGTAGTTTTATTTTTACCCGGAGCCAATGCGGCCGTTGCCAAAAGAAATCTTATTCTCCCGACAGCACTTTTTTTGTCAGGAAGTGTACTCCTATACTTCCCAAAGAAAATATTTACATTTGCAGCAGTTGCACTTATTGCATTTGACCTTCTGCGGTTCGGATGGAAATTTACACCATTTACGGATGCAAAATATTTTTTCCCGAATACAGCGGCGATTGAATTTTTGAAGAGTCAGGAAAAACCATTTCGGATTGCGAGCACAGACGCAAAGATTCTTCCTCCTAACGTATCGGCGTATTATGGAATTGAATCAATAGAAGGGTACGATCCCATATATTTGAGATCGTATGAAGAATTTATAGCCGCCTCTGAACGTGGCAAAGCGGATATAAATCCTCCATATGGATTTAACAGAATTATTATTCCGCATAACCTTGACTCACCACTCCTTCCGCTTCTGTCGGTTCGTTACGTGCTCGCACTTGGCGAAATCAACAACCAACTGTTTAAAAAGGTATTTCAGGAAGGAGAGACTCGCATTTATGAAGATTCACGATTTGTAGAACGCGCATATTTTGTCGATGGCGTTACGATTGAAAAAAACCGCCAAAGTATTCTGGAGAATCTTTTCAGTAAAGATTTTCGCGCAAAAGAAACGGCATATGTTGAAAAAGACGTGTCACTTTTGTCAGTACCCGTTAACATTACAGAATATGTTACCATCCGTAAATATAATTCCGGCTCGATTGAATTGGAGGTTGAAGCGCAAAATATGAGATTTCTGGTTATTTCCAACATGTTTTATCCGGGGTGGGTTGCGGAAATTGACGGAAAACCAACGGAGATATATAGAACGAATTACCTATTTCAAGGAATAGTGATACCTCCGGGCCGGCATATACTTGTGGTACGATATCAAGGGTAAAAAATTAGATTATGGCAAAATCCCTTTCAGTAAGCATTGTTATTCCTAATTGGAACGGTGTGGGACTTATGAAAAAGCACCTGCCCCGCGTCATAGCTTTTTCCGAAGGCGCGGAGATAATTGTAGCTGACGATGCATCAAGTGATGAATCAGTTGAGATGCTTCGGAATAAATTCCCGAGTATCCGGGTAGTAGCAAATAAAAAACGTCAGGGTTTTGCAGGAAACGTCAACAGCGGAGTTGCACGGGCTATAGGCGATATTGTCATTCTACTCAATACCGATGTTGAACCCGAAAAAGGATTTTTGAAGCCGCTCATCAAACATTTTCAGGATCCAAAAATTTTTGCCGTTGGCTGCTTGGAAAAAAGTTACGATCGGGGAGGCATAGTGCTGCGTGGTCGCGGGCAGGCGAAATGGAGACGAGGATTTTTTATTCATTGGCGCGGTGAAGTAGATCAACCGAACACGGCATGGGTTTCGGGAGGAAGCGGTGCATTCCGAAGACAATTATGGAATAAACTCGGCGGCATGGATACCCTGTATAACCCTTTTTATTGGGAAGATATAGATTTAAGCTACCGGGCGCTCAAAGCAGGCTACAAACTCGTTTTTGAAAAGAAAAGTGTCATCGGCCATTACCATGAGAAAGGGAAAATAAAAAGTGAGTTTACACCCAACGACGTTAAACGAATTGCGTATCGCAATCAGTTTATGTTTATTTGGAAAAATATTAGCGATCCGAAAGAATTTGCATGGCATATCCTTTTAACACCGGTCCGACTTCTCAGAGCCTTCCTTGCCCGAGACTTTCTCATGATACAAGGCTACACGTTCGCTCTTTTGCGACTGCCTCAAATACTCGCGGCTCGACTTGGTTTCCACCCATGAACTGTTACCTCTGTGGAGCATCAGTTGAAACATACCTTTTAAAAAACGGATTTTGCATATACCGTTGTTCGAAGTGTGGTTTAGGACGAACAGACCTTAAAAAAGAGTACCGGACATTCGTGAAACAGCATTACAGCAAGGGATATTTTACCGGCGACCCTCGTATGAGTGCCTATGTTGACTATAAAGACGACAAAGTTTACATCGTAAGAAACCTCGCAAAATTCTTAAAAAAAATTCACAAGCACAAACCGCAGGGTACACTACTTGACGCAGGTTGCGCCTTAGGGTTTTTTGTTGAGCTTGCTCTAAAAAAAGGATATGACGCATATGGGTTTGACGCTTCATCATATGCAGCAAATGAAGCCTCTCAATTGGTGGGAGCCAAGAGAATTCAGCACGGAACAATTGCAGAAGTTAATTATAAGAAAAAATCGTTTGACGTTATTTCCATGTTTGATATTTTCGAACATCTTGATGACCCGCGAGCAGATCTGCGTAAAATATATTCATGGCTGAAAGATGACGGAATTATTATAATTGCAACGGGAGACACCAGGAGTATTTTTGCACAACTAATGAGGAGACGATGGCCATTTTATAGCCCTCCGCAACACCTGTTTTTCTTTCATAAAAAAAATTTAGCGGATCTACTCCGGCAGGAAGGATTTACACCGTTCGAATGGTCACGAATCGGGAAATGGCTGAGTTTGCGCTACCTTCTCCATCTGGCAAGAACAACAGGAGAGAGTCGCATAGCACAGCTGGTTTACCCGTTTGCACACCATTCAAGGGCAGGAAAATTGCCGGTCTACATGCCGGTGAGAGATAATATGGTAGTCATTGCAAAGAAACATCTATGAAGTTTCGCTTTTTTGTGCCTTTTATTTTTCTTTTGCTGTCCTTATTTTTTTTCCGTCAATATTTCACCCAAAACAAGGTTCCGCTCCCATTTAATTTACTCGTTTCGTTTTATTCACCTTGGAAATACGAACCGGTGTATGGTTTGTCTATTCCGAACAAACCTCTCGGAGACGACAACATAAAACTCTTTTATCCGTACAGAAAATTTACCGTAGATGAATTGAAAAAAGGACGGATTCCTCTGTGGAATCCCTACACGTTTTCAGGCTCAGTTAATCATGCGATGTATCAGTCTGCCGTATTTTATCCGTTAAATTTGATCTATTTTCTTCTTCCTCTCGTTGATGCATGGAGCGTTATTGTCATGATGACACCCGTACTTGCGGGGTTATTCATGTACCTATTCCTACGGTCCCTCAAGCTCTCGCAACCATCGAGTTTTTTTGGCAGTTTAACATTTGCCCTTTCGGGATGGACGATGGCGTTTTGGGAAGAAGTATTAGTGAAGGGCCACACAATCCTTTGGCTTCCTCTCGCTCTTTACGGAATCAATAAAAAGAGCAAGCTTATTCTTGTTATTGCGTTAGTAAACGCAATCCTTGCCGGTTTTCCTCAGATGATTGTCTACCTATTCATAACGGTATATCTCTGGGCTTTATACAGGAAAGTGGTAAAGCTGGTTACAGGCGCTACTATTATTAGTTTGCTTCTTACCGCATTTCAGTGGGTGCCGGCAGTGGAAGCATTTCTCAATGCGCCCCGGGGTAAAGTAGATACATTTTCTCTCTTTGAGTCGTATCTTACCCCGCTTACTCACTTGGTTACGTTTCTTGCGCCTGACTTCTGGGGTAATCCCGGGGTCTACAACAATTTTTCCCCGTTTCGATACCTGCAGGAACACACAATATTTATAGGCATTCCCGCAATTTTATTTGCAGTACTTGCACTGAGGAATCGCGCAGTGCCGGTTTTTTGGAAACTGTTTTCTCTCATAACACTTTCGATGGGTTTTGCCATCCCAAGCAGTTGGCTCTTGTATACGCTTAAAATTCCAATTCTCAATATTGCCATGCCTGTTCGGATTTTTATCCTTGCAACATTCGGCTTGTGCATACTTGCGGCATACGGGATTGAAAAAATCAAAGAAAATCCAAAATTTGAATTAGTGCTTATTTCTTCAATTTTTTCGGTTCTTTGGGGATTTGTCGGATTAATGATTGTTTTGTCTCAAAATACACCGGAAAAAATAATCATGTCGTATGCAACGATTTCTTTGCGGAATCTCATTCTTCCTTCTGCAATATTTATCCTTACTTCTTTAGGAATATTCTTTTTGAAAAAGAAAAAAATATATCTCATCGCATGTATGAGTTTTCTCACGTTTATCGGAGCTTTCTATTTTGGCAGCAAAATTCTCTATTTTTCTGAAAGGCAATATGAATACCCTGAAGTTACTCCGATTCAAAAACTAAAAGAATTTGCCGGGTACAATCGGGTGTGGAGTTACGGGGACGGATATATCGTGCGAAATATCCCGAGTTACTTCGGATTATTTTCACCTGAAGGATACGAGGCGCTCTACAGTCACAGGTACGGCACACTTCTCCATACAATTGTTACACGAGGGATTCTCATTGATCGCATTCAGAGAACTGACGCAACCCTTTCAGAGACCGGTCAGTATGAACCCATGACGCATAACCCCGTCAGGCTCCGCCTGATGTCTATTCTTGGTGTTAAGTATATTCTTGAACATAAAGATCCTGAAGCTGACAAACTGTTATCTCCAATGCAACGCTTTCCAGCAGATTTATTTTCACTTGCCTGGGAAAACGATCGGTGGCGAATATGGGAATATATGAATGTTCTGGGAAGAACATTCATAGTTTCTCAAACAGTCGTTGAGGAAGATCCGCAAAAGATCGTTGATGCTCTCCTTAAACCCGAAACAGATCTATTAAAAACTATTATTCTTGAGGAGTATGCGGGCAGTTTCAATGGCGGAGGCACGGCGGTTGTTACGGAATACTTGCCTTCTTCTGTAACTATTTCAACTGAAACTTCGGGCACATCCCTACTTTTTCTATCGGATTCGTACTATCCCGGTTGGCAGGCATATGTTGACGATATTAAAACACCCATTTACAGAGCAAATTTTATTTTTAGGGCGGTATCGGTTCCGGAAGGAACGCACACTGTACGTTTTGTCTACGATCCGCTATCGTGGAAACTAGGATTGTATTTATCTAGTGCCGGAATTCTCATATTCTTTTTATGGATTCTAAGGAAGCAATAAAAGTTGCACTTATTGTATTTTTTGCACTCTTTCTTCGACTATTTCGTTTGAGTGAAGTGCCTGTAGGGTTTCATGGGGATGAAGCGAGTGTCGGATACAATGCATATTCACTTCTCAAAACCGCAAGAGATCAGAATGGCAATTTTTTACCTCTCGCAATTGATCAATTTGGTGATTTTCGCCCCGCTGGTTACCATTATATTGCTATACCATTTATTGCTACTTTCGGACTTTCTGAGTTAGCAGTTCGTCTTCCCGCGGCTCTGGTTGGAGGATTATCTGTCATTCCCTTCTATTTACTCATCCTGCAGTTATTAAATAAACAAAAAATTGCTTTGATTGGATCACTGCTTTTTGCAATCTCACCATGGCACATTGCGCTTTCACGGGCAACGTCAGAAAGCATTATTGCACTGTTTCTTGTTTTGTATGGAACGTATTTTCTTCTCCGAAAAAAACTATCGTATTCGTTTCTTGCATTCCTTTTAAGTTTTGTTTTCTATCATGCTGCACGACTCTTTGTTCCGTTTTTGATCGTAGGTTATATTTTTCTTTTAAAACCCAAGTCTTTTACACGATTCGCCATGCTCATAATTTTTAGCTCGATATTCATATTTTTTGCATCAAACGGATTTGGCCGAGCCGGCCAGGTAAGCATTTTGAAAGCGCCGGGTGAGATGCAGGAACTGAGGCAACAGCAATCTGAAGATGAAGGTTACACTCCTTGGACTGTACGGGCGCTCCATAATAAAGCTACTTTTTATATAGCAACAGTTGCAAGGAATTATTCCGAACATTTTACCCCGAGTTTTCTGTTTCTTGAGGGAGGACAACCGGTTCGTTACAAAGTCCCATGGACCGGCGTCATGTACCTTACGGACATTGCTTTTGTTTTCATCGCGTTACTTGTAAATGAAAAAATTCTGTATTTGACAATTTTATGGTTACTGCTTGGGCCACTTCCGGCCGCATTTACCTTTGGCGAACTCCCGAGCGTGCAACGGGCAGTTTTTATGATTCCTCCGCTTCTTATTTTATGTGCCTACGGATTAGATAAAGTTTTAAAGAAAAAAACGATTGTGATCATCTTTTTACTGCTTATTTACGGTTATCAGGGAACGATATTTCTTCACAACTATTTTCAACACAGTTTTACCCATGAGCCCTGGTATCGAAATGCGGCAGAAAAAGAGCTGGTGTTTGACGTTGACCGTTTAGTAAAAGAAGGAAAGAAAATTATTATGACGTCACAAAACGATAACAATCTCATTTTTTATCTCTTTTACCTTCGCTTTGACCCAAAACAGTTTCAGGAGATGGGTTCCCCCCGCGACAAAGATAATTTAGTGTTCGGGAATATAACCTTCACCTACAAACACTGTCCGCTTGAAGGAAGTGAAGATGACCCTGCTCTGGGAGAGGCCGGAGCAATTTATGTAAACAGGGGAGAATGTAAAACCCCAAAAAATAGCGATCTTCTTAAAGACATTCAATGGCCAGATCGCTCAGTGGCGTTTCGAATTCTTAGACTGAAATAGACTTAATCCGGCAACCAATAACAAACTTACGACACTTATAACCACACCAAGCCGGAAAGATGATGGCGCGTACATAAATTCGACTGTAGAATCACCTTCCGGAACTAATACTGCACGAAAGTTATAGTTTGCCCTGTATATTTTTTGTGTTTTTCCGTTTACTTTTGCCTCCCAACCGGGAAAGTAAGTATCGGAAATATAAAAGAGAGCAGGAGTATTGGTTTTTGTTTCAAAAGATAACGAATTCACGGTGGAATTAATAAGTTTTGCAGAACCAGTTCCGGGTTCAAGGATAGGGAGTTTTTCTTCAAGAAGTATTATTTTTCGAAAATCTATGGATCCGTTAGCAATATTATCTAACGCCTCCTCATCGCTTTTTACCTCTTGCGCTTCATAATATAGACCAAAACGGGGAAATGCCCCAGTATTTCTGTAGACCACATGGCGATCGTCTTTATAGAGAAGATCGAAATTGCTCTCAAATTTATCCGTATGGAAGTATTTCAAAGAGGGATTCTCGTCGACACCCACAACAATAAGAGAAATACCCAGGAAGTCCAGACTTCTTTTGAGATCGTCTCCGTCGCTCGTAAATATATTTTTATTATCTTTAGAAATTTTCTCATCACGTTTTCCCTGAAGCGTCTGCATCAAAAATCCAGTCCGCGTGAGGTAGAGAGGATTATATGTTTCTGCAGTGTAAACGCCCAGAATCGTTGGTAGTTCAGGTTCGGCCAACCCAAACGTGCGAGAGAGAGACTCCTGAGATGCCTCTTTAACGAATTTTGTGACATTGAGTGCCGGATACAAAAATTTCTCGTTTGAAAACGTGAGAAATCTGTATCCCAAACGAAAGAGATCAAAAAAAGTGAGTGAAATAACGAAAAGCATGAATAGAGTTTTTTTCGGAAAATATAGATAGGCCGTTGTTACGATAGAGAAGACGATAAGTATCAGTGAAGAATAGCGAAAGTTATAGAGAAAAGCAGTCACCGATTGCCCGTTTATCTTTTGTACGATTACTCCAACCGCGACAATTGCAATATAAGCAAGTGAAAATAGGACAAGCGAAAATATTTTTTTTCTTGTATTGCCGCTCCTCATAAACTCATGGACACCAAATCCGGAAAGTATTGCTCCTGAAAATAGTACGAGAGAAAATACACGATCACCCGAGCCACTAGTTAAAACAGGAATTTTAAACAGATAAAGAATTTCTCCAACTCCTTTCAAAGAAAGAAGGAGAGAAGCAATAAACACAGTGCTGAAAAACTTTGTTATGGAATTATTTTTTATAAAAAATATTGCAATGAGGGAAAAGAAAAGGGGAATAATGCCAAAATATCCGCTCGTTTCAATATAGGCTATGGATAAATCCCTTGAGACAGGATTACCAAAGAAATCGGGAGCGAACAGACGGGCCAATTGAAAAGGACTAATAAGCCCCCGGGTAAAAATTTCTCTTGCCTGCACGGGATCTAAAAGTCCTCTATGCGAGTGGGAAAAAAGTTCAATTGATGGGACAAGTTGTACCGCACTTATCCCAAGTCCCAAGACAATGCTTATAAAAAGAGAAACAAAGCGCGAGACTCTTGCTTTTATGAGTCGGCCGTAAAAGAGAATAAATGCGAAAAGTAAAACAAGAGAGTAGCCAACATACTGGAGTTGGCCTGCCAAA
>MFJV01000001.1:820116-820384 GCA_001780985.1 Candidatus Gottesmanbacteria bacterium RIFCSPLOWO2_01_FULL_43_11b
TTGCCAAGGAAAGAGCCAGAAAAATGAGATATTTACCCTGAACTCTGTCCAAATACCGTTTGACACAAAAAAGCAGGAGAGGCAGCCAGAGAAGTGAATGGCCGTCGGAACCGAATTCCAGAGTTCCGACCATCAGCGAATTTAATGAAAAACCAAAACTCACGAGTGCGCTTGGGAATACACCAAGTTTTAAATCTCTGGCGAGTGTATACGCAAAAACTAAGCCCAGGAATATTTGCAAAAAAAGTAATGCATTCCACGAAGTCGA
>MFJV01000001.1:820430-908448 GCA_001780985.1 Candidatus Gottesmanbacteria bacterium RIFCSPLOWO2_01_FULL_43_11b
TTTAAACCTGCCATAAACGGCATTCCCATATGTTGGTACGGATTCCAAAGGGGAATAATGCCTTGTGTGAGCGACGAAAATGTAAGATGTCGCCAGGGAAAAAGTTGGACAACACTATCCTGCATATACGGATTTTTCAATAATATAGTAGCGGGAGATAGCCAGGGTGAATAATTACTAATCAGAAGATCCAGAGGAAGAAGTATGAGTCCTTGAAGAAGAGGGAAAAGATAGATAAGGGTAACAATGAAAAATAGCAGTGCGATCATTTTTTATTTTGTAAGAATTCGGAATACGGTTGACTGATCGCCCCGACTAATTGATTCCAGTTCATTTGTACTTTGCGGTGTAACACATGTTGCGTAATTGACATAGACAACATTGACCTGTCCGGTAAGCAAGCTGGTTTTAGAGTCGATCCGCAATGGGCACTCTTCCTGAGAAAATTCATATGGACCAAAGTTTGCCCGGTCATAGTCATGAATTGCTCTTCCAGCTGTTTCCTTTAGATACGTTTCAGGATCATATCTTCCAAAGAACAGGAAAAAGATTGCAGGAGCGGATTCCCGATCAGTAATAACTGCTTTTTGATATGAAGGAAGAAATTTGTTTACGCTTGATACGAGTTGCTCATAGCCCTCATGTCGATACCACGGTTTGTGAATTGGAAGATGGATAAAGTACTGATGAAGGAAAAAACCAACACAGTAGAGAGAAACTATTAGTAATAAGTACCGTAACTTGCTTTTCCAAAGAGCAACAAATCCAATTGCGGAAAAAATAGAAAGTACGGGAGTCATGAAAACGGTCCGTTGAAGATTGGGTATATCATCGAATGCTAGAGCGCTTCCGACTGGGGCAAGCAATAACCAACTCAATACAAGCATATACTTTTTTTTCAACATCGCAATCAGCCCGACAATCAAAAGCGGCAATTCAAAGATGTACAAAAGACCTTGTCCTGGCACTCTATAGCGATCGGGAAGACCTTTGTCGGTAAAAAGAAAATCATAGGAAAAATGCGATGCATAGTTTTGTAAAAACTTTAGCGAGTAGGAAACGAGTTTGTTATGAAACGTGCGCGACCCGAAACGTGTAATACCGGAAACTCCGTCTTCACGGATATATTCATCAACTGAAAGCTGAGTATTTTGGTCTGCAAAAAGACTGACCGTACGAATGCGAAGAGAAAGATTTGGATTGGTAATAATGAGAAATATGGGTATCAGTATAACAGCAAAATATAAGACGTAAGATTTTAGATTACTCTTTTTTATAAGAAGTAGAATAAAAAGAGGGAGGAATGCACGGGGTGCCTGGTAGAGAGCGAGAGTTATTGCAAAAGAGATAAAAGAATAAAGAAGCTGTTTTTTTAAGTAAAGTAATATTGCGAGTATGATAAAGAATGTGACAATAATGTTTTCTGTTGCTGTTCGTGAAAGATTAATGTGCCATGGTGAAATAGCAAATATAAGCGAAGAAGTAAGAGCTAGATTTTTCTTTTTAAATAATTCTTGGGTGAGTAAATATACTAAAGGAATAGTTAACGATCCAAATAGTGCACTGGCAAATCGAACGGAAAAGGTGTTTAATCCAAAAATTGCAATCGGCGGAATTGAAAAATATGCATATCCAGCCGGGCTATATATAAAAGATTTGAGATGCATCGGCATGAAATTTCCACTCATATCTCTTCCGGTTTTAAACATGGAGTACGCGTTATACCCCAAAAACGCCTCATCCCGATGCACCCCCGCCGGAATTTCCCCAAGTTTATAAAATCTCAAAAAAGAGCCAATCAGAAAAATGATAATTAAGAAAAAATAGATTTTTTTCATTAAAGTCTATTTTTTAGCAAAGGATAACAAGGCAATTCCCAGAATAGCCAAGAAAAAACCGATGCCAATTCTTTTAGAGTATTTTTTGAAATCAATTTCTTTAAACAAAAATAAACCGATAGATATAGTCCAGATGGCATTAAGTTGAATAATTGTGAATCCTATTGATGAAGGAATGTATCTATAAGATTGGAGCATAAAGAAACTAGCTCCTAGATACAAAATTCCTGCGATTAACCCAAGATAGATATCTTTCCTTGAAACCTTAATAAGACTTCCAACCATATTTTTATTAGTGAATATATAAGCAAGTATACTTACCACCATCGACAGGCTCCACACAACTTGTTGGGAATATACGCCAACATTTGTAGTAACGTATTTATTGATTACTGTGACGATGCCAAAAGCGAGTGCTGATAAAGAGGCAAGGTAGATGCCCTTCTTATTGATTTTTTGGTCCTTTTTGGACGGGACAATATTAAAATAGACCGCAGACAAAAAAACCGCTAGTCCGGCAAGCAAAGCAAATAAAGGATTTGTTGATAAGTATTCACCTAAAATTATTAAACTTAGAATAACACCCACTGGGCCTTGAAGATTTTTCCATTGATTTGACCGCGCCAAACCCATAATATCGATCGATTTAATGAAAAACACAAAGCCTGTGGTCCACACTGGCCCTGCCACAACGGACCATAGGAGAGAAGAATTAGGCGACTCGTTGAAGAGAAAAATTGGTTTTAATAAATAGAGACAAAGAGAGCCAATAAAAAAACCTATTGTCATAAATAGGCTGAAGTAAAGAGGATTTTGTTTTGTGAATTTCCGTGGAATAACGTAGAGAGCAAAAAATACAGAGCTAATAAGAGCAAGTACGTATCCGATCATATTATAGAACTCCTAGTTGTATGAGACCTTTTCGTAGTTTTTCAGGTGATTCAAAGAGAATTGTGGAAATACCTATTTGTCTTGCAGGAATCAGAGAAGATTCTTTATCGTCAATAAATACTACTTCCTTCGGAAGCACGTTTACTTTTTTGAGGGCATACTCATATATTTTAGGATTTGGTTTTCTTACTCCGACTTCGTGGGAGAATATTCCGTCTGTAAACCATTTCAAGAAACCAAACCGTTCATCGAGCTGATCAACGCGTTCTTTAACATTATCCGAGAGGTAATATACTTTATATTTCTTCGCTAGTTCAAAAATAATATCTCGGGTTCCCTCGATAAGATCATAGTAACTTATCCATTCTTTTTCTAAAGTATCGGGACCCTCATGGACATTCAATGTTTGAAGAAAAAGTTTCCAAAATTCGTCCCGAGTCATTTTTGCTTCTCTGTATTTACTCCCCAATTCTCCGTTCGTTATTTCATGGACTAGACTCTTATCGAGTTTATATCGTTCACTAATTACCTCAGTAAATTTTTTTGATCCATTCGTAAAAAGGACACCACCAAGATCAAAAAGTATTACTTTAATCATATCTTTTTCATTCTAACACGAACGATTATAAACACTAAGGAAATCACCGATATAACATTTGCAATCATTCTGATAGGAGATTCACTGAAACGCACTTCGACTTTGTGTAAACCTTGGGAGACAGGAAAAGTTATGAGACCACGGTAGTTAGCGTCCTGGAACTCAATGGGGATTTTTTGGTTATCAATCGTTGCCTTCCAACCCGGAAAATAGAGCGTATTATCAAGAACCGTAACATCGTTATCCGCAGTGACGTTAAATTGATGAAGTGTTGAACTCTTTTCAACATCTGAAACAATTCCAGTTCCTGCAATTATTTGAACAGGTTCTTTTGGGGCTCCGAACGGATCACCGGCTGACCAAATGGTACTCGCAGCACCAAATTCAGTCGATGAACTGTAAGAAAGGTAATAGTCATCTGATTGCGTGTCACTTCCGGCCGTTTTAATAAAAGGAATTGATGTAATGAAAAGTAGAATAATTAGTAAACGGGCATTTTTCTTTGAAAAAACAAAAGCGGACAGCATCGCCACCGCGAAACTTGCAAGCGCACTAAATCGCCAGGGAAATTCAAATTTCTTAAGAAACAGTACCTTGTCCCAGATAAATGATGAAATATTCAAACTGAAGAATACGGAAATAAGTAAAAGTATCCAGGAAAAGACAAAAAACCACCGTAACTTTTTTGACGCTACAAATATACTTGCAAGAGCCAACAAGATAAAAATAGGACCAATTTGAGGAGAAAGGGCTCCTGTTTTTGCCACTTCGGTCCCAAATCCCCACGGAGACCAAAAAAGCTGGATAAGAGTAGGGAAGTTTTCCAAATATTTATTGCTTATAAAAAGAGCACTATGGGTAAACTTTTGTTCAATCATTGCGGGTAACCAGAAGAATGCGGAAAGACCAAGGCCAAGAACAATAGAAACAAGGGTTGCTCGAATTTTTTGACTTAAGAATCCGTATAAAATAAATATTCCGGTAAATAGCAAACCAAAAGCGTTATGGGAAAGTAATAATAAACCATAAAAAATAGCGCCAAGGAGAATTGTGCTGGATTCGATAGACAATAGTACAAGCGGGATAAAGATAAATGCAAACATTTCTCCAATTGCTCCGCGAACATAAAGATCAAGGAAGTGATAAGGAGCAAGCCCGTAAACGAGTGCGGCAGCAAAAGCAATATTTTTCGGAAACAGTTTTTTTATCCACAAGTAAAATGTAACAGGTGCTCCAATAAAAGACAGTCCGAGGAGAATTTTAAATGCAACAGTAAAATTTAATCCTATGAAGTGAAGGAAACTTCCCAGTACGTAAGGAAGCGGATAATAGAAAATAAAAAGCGGGGAGCCATACCCGTAATTTAGGTCACCCGCCCAACGGACAGGAAACTGACCGCGTGTTAACTCTTCAAAATATGCAGCAGTTCTTGCGATATGGAGCACCCCGTCATGTGTATGAAAAATCCCCGATTGGAATAACGGCCACAGGAACAGAAGTTGAATGCCAACAATAACGAGGATTTTATTTTTGAGAAGCGATCGCAACATATGCAGTTTCAGTAGTTGGGTATTGAGCAAGTTGTTGTTTTATTGATATAACTACCGGCCGTTCGGGGTAAAAAAATTCTTTAATTGCAGCAATATCATTCTTTGTGGTTATAATGAGCGTTCCAGGCGAAGTGTAATCGCTATCTTTAATTTCTTTGAATTCGTATTTTCCGAAAGAAGTGACTTCACTGAATCCTTCGCTGTCATCCGGCGCCCGTTTGATAGATTCCTCTATGCGCTTTTGATAGAAAAGTATGGATGTATAAACTAATCCGGCTTCTTTATCAATAATAATACGGTCATAGTCGGATTCAACGCTTTTTAAATAGAGCGATACTTCTTTATCAGCCGATCTCCATTGTTTTGCATAAAAAACAGGAAATCTGAAGTAATACGAAGAAAAATAATAAACGAGGGTGTAGGCAATGAATACAACAAAGAGATATTTGTATCGTGTTTTGAAAATTTTAACTAAGCCAAGCGCTGAAAAGATTATGAGAGGAAATAAGAGAAAGAAACTTCTTGTTGCATGTGGAGCTTCACGAGTAAGTGCTGCCACTGCAATTGTTACTACAGCCCATCCCAGGAGAAGCGGATGAATCCTAAACCCTAAGAGCATTAAAGGAAGTTCGAAGAGATAGAACTGTCCGACATTGCCGATTCCGTGATTGCCGTGCGGAGAGCCTGTGAGGAAGAAAAATTCTACAGAGAAATATCGAACGACGTTTTGAAGATACAGCCAGACCGTTGAGAATAATTGATTGAAAAATAATTTATTGAATGGCATTGATAACAGATAGCTTCGAAATTCTAAAAGAGGTGCCTGGACACTTGCTGAAGTGAAGATGAATGTCCCCGTGGCTGAGCCTGCCCCTCCTGCTTTAAAAAGTGTTATGAAAAACGGGAGCAGTAAAATAAACGAAACGATATAGACAGAAGGTTTTGGTTTTAGCTTATAGACCCAAAGACACAAAAAATACAGTAATGGAGCAAGGAGTCTTGTGAGATTATACGAATAGAAAGCAATAATGAAACAAAGAGTCCCAACTAAAAATTTACGGGGGAGTAAATATGCTCCCAGCATGAGAAAGAAAAGCGCGATAGTCACTTCAAACGTTGCACGACTGTAGTGAAGGTGCCACGGATTAATTGCAAGAAGGAGCGCCGAAAAAATAGCGATGTTTGTTTTAAACAGTTTATTGACAAAAAAGTACATGACAACGACGGTAAGTGTTCCAAATAACGCGGAAGGAAATCTTACTGCCCACTCATTAAGACCAAACAGCTTTACTGAGATTGCTGTCAGATAGATATACACGGGCAATTTGTAATCCCCGAAAGATTTAAAATACAGCGGCCAAGAAACTCCGTGTTCATCTTTACCTGTTTGGAGAATAGAATACGCGTTGTAACCAATCGCCGTTTCGTCCTGGTAGAGGCCGTTAGGAATTTCTCCGAGTTTGTAGAACCGTAAAAATACGGCAAGGAAAAAAATTATCAGTACCCAGACGAACGTTTTTTTCATGATTTCCTTTTACGCATTAAAAACACGAGAGTAATTACGATAGCAAGTATAGTGATTTTTTTACCCGTTGCAAACGACCACGGATCGTACCGAAAAGTTATCACATGGTCTCCTTGGGGAACTGAGACTCCTCGGAATGCATAGTTTGCTTTAATTATTGTTGTTTCTTTATTATCTACGTAAGCGCGCCAGCCGGGATAATACGAATCGGACAGATAGAGAAGTGAATCTGTGGGGACGACCGTGCGGATCTCTACATAGTTAGGCTGATAATTAAGAATTTCAGCAGAACCACCCTGTGGCTTAGAAAGAGAAAGTTTTGTCGATGATTCGATAAGAACGGTGGTTCCCGGGTCGAATTCGTTTCTGAAAAACTCTTTTGAGAAATCCTCTTTGTCAGTATAGGTTTCAATGCTTTGTGCGATGAAGGTTCGCGGTGCAGCTAATAAGTTTTCAAAGATTTTCCAGCCGTCTTTTTCATAAACAACCGCAAAACGGTTGGGAGGAAATGTTTTTGTTGTGCTTGCATTTTCAGCCCGATCAAGTATGTAACGGACTCCTAGGGCATCAAGAACTCTTAAGCGGTTGGTATTACTCGGGAGATCTTCTTGCCCAAATCCGGGAACTATCATTGCATCGGATCGATTCGCTTCCATAATATAACCTTGCCGACTTCCGTTAATAAACTCACCGTACAACCGCGGGTACAGCGGATCGTAACCGTCTGTTGAATATACTTTGAGTATGGTTGCAAGATTTGATCCCAAGAGTGCATTACCATACCCCCATACGCGATTTATTCCTGCTTTCTCACGTAAAAATTCTGTTACTGGTGCCGGTGGGAATACATAGGAAGCAGGAACGATAGGATTAAATTTATGAAATTGCATAAACTGATCTCCTCCGTGAACTATCAGGAGAAAAATTAGTGCAACCTGCATGAGTTTCGGACGAATAATTGCAAGAGCTATGGAAATGCAAACAGCAACCGAGAGGATAAATCCATATATAAGCGCACGACTGGCCGTGACAAATTTTATATCCGACTTTCCAATAAAGTATAGCGTTGTGAGAACGATACCAAAGCCAAGAATTACTGCGCCTGTTCTTTTAATAAGCTTTAATTTTGTATGTTTTTCCGCTTTCCACGCATCGATTCCGATCGCACAGAGAACACTTAATGCAAAACTTACAAGAAACATCATGAGAGTCGGATTACTCGTGGACCAAAGGGGAATATTGACAGAACTAAGGACAAGGCTAAGGGGATTGACTGTAATTAAAACTAAAATAACAGCAACAACTCCTGCAAAAAATTTCACCATCGGTTGATTTCTGGCTCTCCATAGAGCAGGAAGGAAAAAGAGAGGAATCAGGCCAATAGAACTTACTTTACCTGCATAGGTATCCATAGGCCAGTAGTTACGTGTTGCGGGGTTGCCGAAAATATTCGGGAAGGGAAGCATAAGGAGTTGCCAGGGTTTTATGAGAAGTTTTTCAACGAGATCGCTAGGATTATACGCGCTTCGTGCTGCGTGTTTAATAAGCTCTATGCCCGGTAAATATTGAATCCCCGCAATTCCAACGGAAAGGAGGGAGAAAATACATAAAAGTAACGCGTTTTTTGTTCGAATAAAACAATAGATCCATGTGAAGATAAGAAGGTACGCAAAAAGTTGCGGATGGCCGGAAAGTGCGGCACTAGAAAGCGCAAATATAAAAACAAAAAGCCACGATGCTTTGAATTTTTCCTTAAGAAATTCAACGGACAGGAGAACAAGGGGAAGCCACGCGATGACGTGACCCATGGTGTTGTATTCAACAATAACGATCATGTATGCGCTTAGTGCATAGGAAATCCCCGCAAACCAGGATGCAAGAGTAGAAATATTTAGTTTTCTTGCGTAAAGATACGTAAACCAGAGAGCAAGCTGTATTTGAAGCATGACGAGGATTGTCCACGCGACAATCGGTGCAAATATGAGATAGAAGATATTCAGCGGGTAATATGGAGAGGACTGGAAATTGGCAAGTAGCGGACTTCCCGAGAAATTGTACGGGTTCCACAGGGGTGCTTGCCGGGATTTGAGAAGGTCAACAGTGAGCATTTTCCATGGATAAAGTTGCCGGATAACATCCGGGTACTGCGCTTTATTCGGTATTGAGCCGGGATTATATCCAAAATACGAGTATGTGCTCCATGGCTTGGCTTCACCAAGGAGAAGATCGCCGGGAAAAGGCACAAAACCAAAGATGATTTTATAGAAAAAAACTAAAGTAATGATCGCACTTAGCGCAAAGGCACCAAGCGCTTCCTTTTTATCCATAGGAATGCCAGTATAAGTCCGCTTGCCGAAGCGAGTGTAATAAGGTCGGCAATAATACGTGTTTTACTTTCTCCAAACGTAACGCGTACAGAATGATTTCCTGCGGGAACTGCAAATGTGATCAGTCCCCTCCAATTGGCGTCCTGAAATTCAACCGGCACTTTTACATTATCGACATACACGCGCCAGCCGGGAAAATATTGAGTGTGGTCAACCAACCTCACGGGAGTTTCTGCGTTAACACTAAACGTATGGATTTGCGTTTTTTTCACGAATTCCGTTATGGTTGCGATTCCCTCGATAATTTGTATTCGATTTTCCGGGTATTTTGTAGCTGGTCCGGCTGACCAAACAAGATCCGTTTCTCCAAAATATGTTGTGTTGAGCGGATAATTCCAAAAATCTTTTTCCGCTTTAACCCTATCGAACCCTTGCGGCGGATACCAATAGAAAGCTGTAGAGAGTACCACAAGTATGCAGATTGGTAAATAAAAAGCGTTTTTTCTCAGTTGAAAATATGACAGGGAAAGCAAACTTGTTGTAAATGTAATCACTGCAAGAAATCTCCATGGGAATTGAAATTGTCGTAACAAACCAAAATTTTCCCAAAGATTGATTGAGAGAGGTTGCATAAAATAAAGAGTAATAAACGTAAGAATGAGTGAGGTTACCAACAGTTTTTTTGTGAGCATGTCCTTAATTTTCCGTTTCCAAATGAATATAACTGCGAGAATAAGGCCAATAACATGAAAAAAACCGAATTGTACTGAAATTTCTGCGGTTCGTAAACGAACGTCATTGGTAAAATTCGGGACAAAGAAGTTAACGAGCGGAGGAAAATTAGTTTTGTATAAATCTTTCATAAATAAGTCTCCATATGTGTAGGACCGTTCAAAGAGCGCCGGTACCCAGTAGAAAGAGGCAAGACAAAGACCAGTAAGAAGCGAAAGAAGAAAAGTTTTTTTTGACGGCGAAATAACAAGTCCATAGACAAAAGCTATGCCAAAAAAAACTAGTGAAAGTGAATTATGCGAAACAATCAAAAGACTTGTGGCAAAAGCCGTAAGAAAGAACGATCGCCGAACTGCTCCCAAAAGAACTAAAGGAAGAAATGCATAAGCAAAGCCGCTGCCGATACCCCCGCGGACAAGTAATTCAACCAGGCGAAACGGTGCAAATTGGTAAAAAAGAGTCACTAAAAGAGCTTTTTTTTCATCTTTAAGTAATTTTTGTGCAAACAGGTACATGAAGACTCCTGATAATAAAAAACTGGAAAGCAGAATAAGTTTGAACGATAATACAAGACCCGATCCGAGAGCGACAAAAAATGCCCCAAGGAAGTACGGAAATTGGTACATGAAGTTAAATAAGGGCAACCCGTACCCATAATTGAGATCTCCTGCCCACCGGACCGGAATGTGTCCATCTGAAAGTGCTTTAACGTAAGCAGCAATCCGAGGCAGCTGCACACCACCGTCACTCGTATGAGGAAGATTGGGGTTAATTAATATAATAAGGAAGGGAAGGAGAGAAATTGCAAGGATGAGGAGATAGTGCTTAAATGAGTTCATGTCAAAAAAGGCCTATGGTGAGATTATAGCACTCATACTGGTTTTACTCACCGCCGCCTTCCTTCGTCTCTATCGGATTGCCGAGCTGACTGAGTTTCTTGGAGATCAAGGCAGGACCGGCATTCATATCTACGAAGCCTGGCAAAAGAAAGAACTTCCTCTTGTCGGTCCGACGGTATTAAGCGGGCAGCACCTTGGCCCTGCGTTTTATTATCTCATCGCACCTTCGTTTATTTTGACTAATTTCAATCCGCTTGCTCCCGCAGTGTTCACGGCTTTCCTCGGTGTTGGCGCGGTAGCACTTCTGTGGTTTTTAAGTAAAAAACTGTTCGGGTGGGAGATTGCCACAATGCTTGCTGCTTTGTGGGCGGTTTCTCCCCAGATAGTTTCATCAGATCGGGTTTTATGGGAACCTAATATGATTCCCTTTTTCGTCTTTTTATTTCTGTTGGGCTTAGTGAAAAAATGGCATGTGATCTCCGGTATTGTTTTAGGCATACTTATGCAGTTGCATTATCCTAATTTACTGTTTGTTGGTTTAACTTTTCTGTTTAAACCCAGTATAAAAATTATTTTTGGCTTTCTCCTTGCTGTTTTTCCATTTTTCTATTATGAACTTGCGCACGGATTTGAGGATATCCTTGGGGTTCTCACAAATTTTTCTTCGGGCGGACAAATACGATTTATTCCAAATATTCTTGATTACAGCAGCCGTGTGATGCACAGACTTGCTCCTTTTCCGGGAACATTTTTTGTACTATTTTTACCGATACTTTTAAAACCAACCTTCTGGAAAATATTCGTAGCACTTTGGATGAGTATCGGGATCATTGCAATGTCGTTATACAGGGGCGTTGTCTTTGATCATTATTTATTTTTTCTTATCCCTGCAGTCTTTCTACTTTTTGGATTTTTACTTACCCAACTTAATAGAAAACTCGCAATAATCGGTATTTCAATACTTGTTCTTTTTCATTTGTCTAAAACTGATATTAATAAAACAGGAATTAACGATATAGCCAGAACAAAATCCGTATCTGCTGAAATTCTCCGTCTTGCAGACGGAAGACAATTTTCATTTGGTCTCATTGCCTCCCGTTCGTTCTCTGACCTCCATTACCGTTACTTTTTTGCGACGAGCGAAAAGAATCCCGAACCGATTCTTTCGGATACGTACAACAATCTTTTTCTTGTTTGTGAAACTGATTCTTGTCCATCTATCAAAGAGAGTGTGCAAATCATCTGCTACGATGCGCACTGCGAAGGTGAATACCCAAAAGTTACTCTCATCAACTGGAAATTAGCCTCAACAACAGAGAAATTTGGCGCTCGTCTGTACCAATACGCAAGACCGTTGTAGAATTATCTTTAGATGAATTTAATTAGCATTGGTGCGGTGTTATTATTTGCGCTGTCGATACCCGTGGTGATGGGGTATCGGATACTCCCAATCGAGGGAACGCCGTATTGGCTATTTGGCATACTGTTTGTTCTTCTCACCGTAAATATCCTCCGTCCGAAGCTCATTAAATTTCTTCTCTGGCCGATCATCATAATAGTCTTGGGCGCAACTATGATGACTGCAATCGTCGATCGATCAAAGACAGCACCTGTATATGGGGTACACGATATAATTTTGCAGCAGGAAGCGGCAATGCGGTATCTCCTTGAAGGAAAAAATCCGTATAAAGAAACGTATTTCGGCACAGCGGTTGAAGAGTTTAATTACGACGAGCCGGGAAACACCGGGGCAGTCAATCCAGCTCTCTACCACTTTGTCATGCCCCCATGGTATCTCCTATTTCCTTTTGCTTTATACTTTACAAGCATCCCGCTCTTCGGTTTCTTTGATGGCCGCATGGCGCTTCTTATTGCAATGGCAGGCCTTCTTGTAGTTCTTTGGCGGTGGTTTAAACATAGACCCTTGGCATATTTAGCGATGATTTTGACTGCGCTTTCGCCTTCCGTTGTCGATTATTTTATTGAAGGCAGAAGCGATATTTTTGCACTTTTCTGGTTTATTTGGTCTTTGTATTTTTTGGAACGGAAGAAATTGTTTTGGTCAGCGTTTATATTTGGTTTAGCTCTTATGAGCAAACAAACGATTTGGTTAGCAGCTCCGTTTTATTTCATTGCGGCAGGAGGATATTCAATTATATCTATAGTAGTTGCCCTTACTTTAGCAGCGCCATTTTTATTGTGGGATCCGGGCGCATTTATTGATAGCACCGTACGTTTTTTAAGCGGCGGATCGGTTCAAAGCTATCCTGTAAGCGGATATGGATTTGGTATGGTTTTAAGGAGCTTCGGTATTATCAAAGATATTCATGCGTATTATCCGTTTATTATCTGGCAGTTTATATTTGCCGCACCCGTACTTACGTGGGCAATAATATGGTTTAAGAAAAAGAAAGTAATGGGGAGATTGCTTATCGGATACGCATTAACACTTATCGTTTTTTGGTACTTTAGCCGATACTTCAACAACAGTCATCTCGGGTACCTCTCATCAGTATTTATTTTGGGGGCGCTTAAGAGCGAGGACGAAGGAGTATGAAAAAGTTCTCCGCCGGGTTTCTTTTGTTCTGTATAGTCACTTTTGCATTTTTTATCCGGATTTACCGCGTTTCTGAAATTCCTCCGGCACTTTCCTGGGATGAAGTATCGATAGGGTACAATGCATATTCAATTCTTACTACTGGTCGTGATGAACACGGAAAATTTTTGCCACTCGATTCGTTCGCTAGTTATGGAGATTACAAACCGCCCTTAGCAATCTATCTTACCGTTCCGTCGGTAGTCATCTTTGGCCTTAATGAGTTTGCCGTACGTTTCCCGTCAGTTCTTTTTGGCACACTTACTGTTTTGATAACATATTTTTTGATAAAGGAATTGTTCAGTAATTCATTATTCATTATTCATTATTCATTATTGACTTCGTTTCTTCTTTCCATATCCCCTTGGCATATACAGCTCTCCCGTGCGGGATTTGAGGCAAACATAGCACTTTTTTTCGTTGTATCAGGAGTTTTATTGATTCTGCGCGCGCGATATAAATCTCAACTTCTTCTATTTTGTTGGTTGCCGTTTGTGGCTGCAATCTACACATTCAATAGCACCCGATATTTTGTTCCTTTATTTTCAATTATTCTTCTCATATATTATTGGAAAAATTTCTCAAAAAATAAACCTTTACTTTTGTCTGGAATCATTATAGCGACCGTCATACTACTTCCAATTATGCCCCATATATTTTCAAAAGAAGCACGGCTTCGGTTTGCTGAAGTTAATATATTTAGCGACGCAGGCATTGTTAACCAGGCCAATGCCCGTATGGAAGTTGACAATATATCCTGGTGGTCAAAAATTATGCACAACCGCCGGGTTGGATTTTCACAAAGTTACCTTACACATGTCTTTGATCATTTCCAGCCGTGGTTTTTATTTACCCGTGGTGACGGTAATCCGAAATTTTCCATTCAGGACGTCGGACAAATGTACTTAATTGAGCTCCCGTTTTTTGTATTGGGCTTGCTGTGGATGTTTAAGAAAGAGCGACGGATTGCATCGTTAGCTGTATTGTGGATTATTGCATCGATTATTCCTGCAGCAACAGCCAGAGAAACTCCTCATGCTTTAAGAATAGAAAATAGTCTGCCAATGTGGCAGCTTTTCGTCGCCTTCGGCATACTTACTTTAAGCAAGAAAAAACTCTTCGTCGCAGTTCTTATTGCTTTATTGTACTTTGGAAATTTTTCGTACTTTTGGCATAACTACTACAATCATTATGGGAAAGAATACTCGGGAGAGTGGCAGTATGGTTACAGAGAATCTATCCAATACGCCCAATCAGTAAAGTATCAATACGAATCAGTTGTCGTAGACGACATTATCGGCCGGCCATACATGTATGCACTTTTTTATGACCGGTTCGACCCGAGGAAATTTCAAGATAATCCCGATCGATCTGTAGACGGGGCTGGATTTTTCCACGTTAAAGCATTTGATCAGTACCGTTTTACCGATCGTCCGCCCCAGCACTTTAACAAGAAAACGCTCTATATTTTGCGACCGACATTTGTTCCAAAACACGCAAACGTTCAGGAAACAATAGAGCTTCTCAACGGTGACCCTATTTTAGTCATTTTTGATATTGTTTCTGATCCACCAAAGGCATCTCTATGAAAAAACTAATGCTCGTGATAATTCTTTTCATCGCATCTGCACTGAGGCTTTGGAATTTAGGAGTGGTTCCGCCTAGCCCGGATTGGGATGAGGTAGCGCTTGGGTACAATGCATATTCCATTCTCAAAACCGGCAGAGATGAATATGGAACATTTTTGCCTGTTTCACTTCGATCATATGATGATTACAAGCCTCCACTTTATGCCTATCTAACTATCCCTTCCATTGCAATATTCGGACTTAATACACCTGCCGTGAGACTGCCATCAGTCATTATGGGAGTTTTCGCCGTCCTTGGCACATACTATCTTGTACAAACATTGTTTTCGTCTCCCTCGCTTTCGCTTCTTGCTGCTTTTCTTCTGGCTATATCCCCCTGGCATATTCAATTTTCCAGAATTGCTTTTGAAGCCAACACGGGAGTGACTCTTAATATTTGGGCTCTTATCCTATTTTTCAAAGGATTACGAAAGCCCATTTGGTTATCGGCAAGCGCAATGCTATTCGCACTGGGTCTCTATGCCTATCATAGTGAACGAATCTTTGTTCCGCTTCTTGTCATAATACTTGCAATTATCTATAGAAAAGAACTTTTTAAAAATAAAAAAGCACTCATTTTTCCGGCCCTTGTGGGACTTCTTACTATCGCACCACTCATTCGTGTGTTTTCAGATCCAAATACTTTAACGAGATTACGAGGAACAAGTTCACTTGCCGATGAGACAGCGTTACTTTCAAGAAGCGTTCAAAAACTGGAAGACGATGCTGTAAACGGCAATCCGTGGGGAATAATCTTCGACAACCGTCGGATTGTTTGGGCAAAAACCCTTCTCGACGGATATTTATCTCATTTTTCATTCCGTTGGTTGTTTCTTACGGGTGATAATCCACGTCATCACGCCCCTGGCATGGGACTTGTTTACTTATGGGAATTACCATTCCTGTTGTGGGGAATGTATACTTTATTCCATAATGGAGGAAAGCAATCAAGATTTCTCTTCGGCTGGTTTCTCATTGCTCCGATCGCCGCATCTCCGACAACAGAGCTGCCGCACGCCATCCGCTCCATTGTGTTTCTCCCAACTTTCCAGATTTTTACCGCCATCGGACTTATCGAGCTTAGTAAATATAGAAAAATAATTCTCCCACTATTGGCAATAATTGCATTAAATATTTTCTATTTCCTTCATCTATATTTCGGGCATACAAATAATGAAGTTTCGCAATTTTGGCAATATGGATATAAACAAGCGGTGGAGTATGCAAAGCTTCATAAGGGTGAATACAAAAAAATAGTGGTATCCACGGAACTGGAGCAACCGCATATGTTTTTCCTTTACTTTTTGAAATACGATCCCGTTCTGTATCTTACAGAGGGGGGGACCGCGTCCGGTGGATTTGAGGAAATGCGGAATAGATTTGATATATACGAATTTCGTCCGATTGACTGGGGGAATGAACTGCGGGACGGATCGACTCTTTATATCGGAACTCCGTATGAAATTGCCGACAGTGTTATTTATACGATTTATTATCTAGATGGGGCAGAGGCCATTCGGATTGCGAAGTGAATATGAACAAATGGGTATTATTCGGAATACTTGCCCTTGCAACTGTACTGCGGTTCTTCTCATTGTCTTCCGTCCCTCCAAGCCCGTCCCTCGACGAGGTTTCCATTGGGTATAATGCGTATTCCATTCTTCAAACGGGCAAAGATGAGTACGGGACAGCGTTTCCCATACTCCTTCGAGCCTATGACGACTGGCGGCCAGCACTTTACGTATACCTTGTCGTTCCGTTCGTAAAGTTATTGGGTCTTACAGTATCGGCAGTACGATTACCATCCGTTATTGTCTCAGTTCTAACTGTATTTCTGACGTACGAACTTTCAAAAAAACTACTTAAAAAAGAATCCATTGCTCTGTTTGCGGCGCTACTTTTGGCTATCTCGCCCTGGCATATTTATATTTCCCGACTTGGGCATGAAGTAAATCTGGGACTTTTTGCAGGCGTTGCGTCTAGCTATTTTTTCATTCAAAAAAAATTCTTTCTGTCTTCACTATTATTTTCACTTGCGCTCTACAGTTACCAAAGTCAAAAAATAGTAATACCGGTTGTCTTTATAGGTCTCGCGGTACTCTACCGACGTAAAATTATTCTTCCGGCTATTATTATTCTTCTTTTACTTATCCCACTTATCAAGACGAGTTTTGCCGAAGGAGCGTTCATTCGATTTCAAGCGACCCGTGCCTCGAAAGAATTCTTTTGGCCAAACTACATAAGTCATTTTGATCCAAGGTGGCTATTTACCGGTACGGAACGTGAAAATCATAAAGTTCCCAATCTGGGACTCCTGTATTGGTGGGAACTACCGCTCATACTCATGGGCCTGTTTAAATTAAATAAACAGAATAGATTTTTTATTCTTCTCTGGATTTTTGCCTCCCCGCTTCCTGCCGCAATTACCACACAGGCACCTCATGCAATGCGTTCTTATACAATGCTGCCATATCTTCAAATCATTGGAGCAGTTGGTTTTGTCTCTTTTTGGGAAACGTTTAAGAAATATCGAGTGTTTGAAGTACTTATTATCGGTTTGAGTATATTTTATTTTGGAAAAAACTATTACGGAGTATTTCCAAAAACGCAATCGGATTCATTTCAGTATGCCCTCACCCAATCTATAAACTACGTGACTTCTCACCAACAAAATTATGAGAGAGTCGTATTCTCAAACAAAGATAATCTTTATCAATCATATATGTTTTTTCTTTTTTACAGCCGATACGATCCACATCAATATCTTCTCTCGGGAGGCACGAAATCCGGCGGTTTTGCAGAAACACACACGTTGGGCAAATTTGAGTTTCGTCCGATTGACTGGAAAAAAGATTTTTCATTGAAAAATACGCTTTTTATAGGAAATCCAAGTGATTTTCCTCCTGATGTACCTACACTTGATCAGTTTTCTTATCTAAACGGAGCTGTAGGAGTCGTTGCGGTTACACCATGAAAATATACCTTTTGTCAGCCATATTGCTCCTGGGATTTTTTTTGCGTGCGCAAGAGACCCTGTCCGGTAATTTTCTCTTTCTCAAAGACCAGGGAAGAGATATGCTTGCGGTCAAATCTGTAGTTGTTGATAAGAAACCTACTCTCATCGGGCCATACACAGGCTTTCGGGGTGTTTTTCAGGGGCCTTTGTATTATTACATTCTTGCATTACCATTTGTAGTCTCTGGTGGAGACCCTCGTGGAGTAATGTGGCTCATGTTGACAGCGAGCATGTTAAGTATTCCTTTCGGGTATATTGTCGGCAAAAAATTCTTTTCTGAAACAACGGGGTTATTTACCGCATTCCTGTTTGCAGTCTCTCCGGCGGCGGGGGCAGCGGCAACGTTTATCTGGAGTCCGTTTTTTATTTTTCCTCTTGTATCTGCCTGGCTTTATTTTTTCCTCGATTGGGTTAGTTCATTTTCAAAAAAATCATTTGTCATTATGGTATCGTTTCTCGGGCTTATGTTTCATTTTGAAACCGCGTTTGCCGCTCCGTTTACACTTACAATCTTTATTTTTTGTTATTTCTTAGCACGAAAAAATAAGCATTCATTTTCCGTGTTACTCTTTTTTGTAATTCTTGCAATTTTTCTTTCTCCGCTTCTTCTTTTTGATTTTAGACACGATCATATTACTCTCAAATCAATAGTAAGTATATTGCAGGGAATGGATGTGGGTTTAGGAGGAGGGGAACCATACGGTAAAATAGTCCGCGACCATATCATTCGATTCATACTTAACCTTAAAGCAACATTCATTGCGCAGGATTTAGTAGCAAATATATTTTCATTCGTTTTTCTTTTTTCAGCCGTGTATTACATGATTGCCGGGTTATCAAAAAAAATAAAATTACTTGTTCTCATTCCACTGGTTCTCTTTACCATATATTTATTTTTCCCATACCAAATTTGGGATTGGTACGTTATCGGATTGTTCCCCATATATTTACTCCTGGGTGGGATATTTTTAACTAACAGACGTTGGCGACTCATGAGTATGATTGTTGTTATTGTACTTCTGAGCAACGCCTATGTGAAACTCGATAATTTATACCGTTACCCGGATCATGGAGGAACGGCGAAACTTAGAGGTAAGCTTGAGGCAATAGATGCGGTGTATAAAGATGCAAATGGTCAGCCTTTTTCACTGGAAGTTTTTACACCGGTAGTACTTACTGACGCTTACGATTATCTTATTTGGTGGTATGGATTAAAAAAATATTCGTACACCCCAGAAGATCGTGGAATGCTATATCTTTTGATTGAATCTGACCCATCAAAGCCTTGGAGTTATAATGGATGGATTGAGACTGAAATTAAAATAGGATCGACAATCGACACATATGAACTTCCGTCCGGATTTATAATACAAAAACGAAAGATATGAAACTACTTATTGTTTTTTCTCTTATTCCGCTTTTCAATCTTCTTACACCGGGTCTTCCGGTTACGCACGACGGGCAGGACCATGTTGCACGCATTGCTAATTTTTACCTGTCACTCTCAGAAGGAAATATGATTCCCCGCTGGGCAGGTAATTTAAACTGGGGGTATGGACACCCGATCTTGATGTTCCTGTATCCGTTGCCTTCCTATGTTGCTTCATTATTCCATGCACTCGGACTATCATTCGTTGATTCTACTAAATTGGTTTTTGCCCTTTTTTATGTAGCAAGTGTACTGGCAATGTATGTATGGCTGCGAAATCACTGGGGAAAGATTCCGGGATATGTTGGCGCAATACTCTATGGTTTTGCTCCTTATCGATTCGTTGATCTTTATGTACGTGGAGCAATCGGCGAACATGTTGCGTTTGTTTTTCTGCCGCTTGTTCTTTTGGGTTTATACAAAAAATCTCCAATGCTTACAACATTCAGCATGGCCGGGCTCATTCTTTCTCACAATGCAATAAGCCTCATGTTCCTGCCAATAATTGCACTTTATATTTTGTTTCTGAAACGAGATACTCGCTTCTTATTTTTTGCATGCTACTCCTTGTTCTTGGGTTTTCTTGTTTCTGCATTTTTTTGGATACCTGCGTTTTTTGAAGGGAAGTATACCCTACGCGACATTGTTACAAAAGGAGAATTTGGTGATCGATTTGTTCCTTGGAGTTGGTTTTTTTCATCACCCTGGAACTATGGCGGAGGAAATCAACTGACGAAAGAATTGGGGATAACGCAGTGGCTTTCAGTTGTCATTTCACTTTTTTACCTCCGGAAAAAACAAAATCGAGTTGTAATTCTGACACTACTTCTGATATTATTTATTGTTCTGTTTCTTATGACCCAGGGATCAGCCTTTATTTGGAATACAATATCACTTTTGCAGAAATTTCAATTTCCCTGGAGACTTCTTAGCGTTGCAGTATTTATCACATCAGTTCTCGGCGCTTTCGCCGTTGCTCATCTTCCAAAAAAAACAATGGTAGCCGTTATATTAGTTGGTTTATCCCTCATGACAACCTCCCACATGTGGAAAGCAAAGGAATACACAGTCAGACATGAATCATTTTACGCGGGTATCTATGAGAGCACAACTGACACGGGTGAGAGCAGTCCAATCTGGTCTGTGCGCTTCATGGAAAAAAGAGCGGCCGCCGCTATAGAAGTTATCGAGGGAAATGCGGATGTTGAATTGGGTCGACGTACGACAACGTCGAGAGAATATAAAGTAAAAACTCAAACACCGACGAGGCTTGCTGAAAACACGTTATATTTTCCCGGTTGGCGGATATCGGTAGACGGACAACCAGCTGGAATTGAATTTCAAGATCCGAACTACCGGGGACTCATGACATTTCAGCTCGAGAAGGGAGATCATCAGGTCATAATAGACTTTGTCGAAACAAAATTACGAATGGCAGCTAATTTAATTTCCGTTGCGGGACTTGTACTTCTTTTATTCTGGTATGCCAAAATTCGTTCTCATACTGCTTCTGTCTAGTTTTCTGCTATTTTGGCGATTAGGAGACACGCATCTATCCAATTGGGATGAAGCGTGGTATGCGGATGTTTCCAGAACTATAGCAGAGAAGGGTAACGTTTTGACCCCAACCTGGAACGGACAACCTTTCCTTGAAAAGCCCCCTCTCCATTATTGGTTGACCGCTATTTCTTACAGAATTTTTGGCGATTCAGAGTTTTCAGCCCGGTTTATATCTGCTGTTGCCGGCATTGGCACGACGCTTCTTGCGTATAAATTTGGCGGTTTATCATCGGCACTCATCTTGCTCTCAACACCGGCATTCCTGTGGCGAGCGCGAACGGGAAATCTCGATAGCCTTCTGACTTTTCTTATTTTTCTCTCTGCCGTTTATCCGAGCGGAGCAGCATCAGGGCTCGCATTTTTGACAAAAGGTTTTATAGGATTTTTCTACCCGTTGTTTTACCACAGGAGAAGCTTGATTTTGGGTTCAATTATTGCAGGTGTATGGTTTTTGGTGAGCTACGTTGTCAATGGACAAGTATTCTTACAACAATTTTTTGCACAGCAGGGAGAAAAAATTGGGTCTATACGGTTTTCACTTGATTACATCATACATCTCAAAACAGGACTTAAGCTTTGGTTTATTATTTTTTTTCCGGCGATGTATTTTGTAAGAAAAAAACTTAAAAACTTTGTATTGTTTGTATGCCTTTTTCTTTTGTTTCTTTCATTTTTGCAGGAGAAGAGCACGTGGTTTCTCATGCCTGTTTATCCTTTTATAGCACTTATTGTTGGTCGGTGGATACCAAAACGATATCTACTTGCTGTATTGATAATAGCTATTTTTCAGATCATCTACTTTCGTTCGGAATACTTTGTTCCTGATGTTGCAGCTGACGAGGCTCGCGTATCTATTGCCTCGCAACAACTTACAAAGGAAGACGATATTATTTATCTAACGCACTATTACTATCCCACGGCAGTCTACTATAGCAGACGTAAAACCTATGCTGTCTATGCCGAAAACCCCTCCGTTACCTGGTGGATTTTACCCAAAAGCTCGTGGGGCGAGATACTTGGGGGTAGTCGGATATTTATCAATACTACCCGCGATGATCTTAAGGAATTGGAGCGTCAATTTCCTACGATTCGCTTCGAAACGCTTTTTTCTTCAGGTGATAAGCTCCTCGTGAAAAAGGTATAATAAGATAAGTATGAGTCTTTCGGTGGTTCTTGCGACATTTAATGAGGAAGATCGGATTGGGGAGTGTTTAACGTCAATTAAAGATATTGCTGATGAGATTGTGGTTGTCGACGGGAGGTCGACGGATCGGACAGCGGAGATTGCAAAGAGTTTTGGGGCAAAAGTAAAAGTTGTTGAGAATGAGTATATTTTTCATATTAACAAACAAAAAGCAGTTGATTTAGCCACAAAAGATTGGGTCCTCCAGCTTGACGCGGACGAAATTGTATCAGTCGAACTGTTAAGTGAAATAAAAACGGCAATAAAAAGTAAGCAATATAATGGTTATTACATTCCCCGTAAAAACTATTTTCTAGGTCACCGGATGAAAAAAGGTGGACAATATCCCGATCCAGTCATTAGACTCTTTAAAAAAGGAAAGGGCAGATTTCCTCAAAAAAGCGTTCATGAACAAATTATGATAGACGGAAACGTAGGAACATTAAAAAATGAACTTCTTCACTATCCATACCAAACTCTTTCAGAATACTGGGAGAAAGCTGTTCGCTACAGTCATTTAACCGCACGAGAAATGGCACAAGCCAACGCAAAAAAGAATTTAGTTACCGCACTCAATTATTTACTCCTTAAACCCACATTTACATTTCTTAATCTTTTTATCCGCCATCAAGGATTTGTTGACGGAATATACGGATTTTTATTTGCGTACTTATCAGGGATTCAATTACAAATAGCGCTCTTTAAATATTTTTATGGAAAAAACCTCGACTAAATCACACTGGAGAGATTACTGGAATAGATCCGATCACCAACCTGTCGTTACCCATGAGGAGTTGCTTGCCAATTTACTGGCAACAACATCTGTTAAGGGTAAAAAAATATTGGAGGTGGGAGCAGGAATGGGTGGGGACAGTATCTATTTATCAAAAAAAGGAGCACACGTCACCGTTGTTGATTTTACAAAAGAGGCGCTTGAAAAGATTAATGAAAATGCAAAAAAAGCAAAAGTAACGATAAAAACTGTTCAGGCTGATGCAAGAAACATGCCCTTTGCAGATAACACATTTGATATTATTTTTCATCAGGGATTACTCGAACATTTCAAAAATCCCAAAGAACTCCTCATTGAGCAGAAACGCGTTCTGAAATCCGGAGGGTATCTGCTTGTTGACGTACCGCAGCGGTATACCACCTACACAGTTAAAAAACATCTTCTCATGATATTAGGCAAGTGGTTTGCCGGTTGGGAGAGAGAATTTTCCGCAGGAGAATTGGAGCAATTATTAACAGACGAAGGGTATAGCGTTGTTCGTTCATACGGATGGGGCTATTATGGGAAGCTCCACAATATCCGTTTCGCTAAATTAGGAGCATGGTATGAAGCTATATGGAAGTTTATTGAATCGACCCGTATGAAGCTCTATCTCAACTGGTGTATAGGAGTTATTGTTCAAAAGATTGCATGAAATATATTTTCATACTGACTCTTTTTTTAGTTTTTGCTACTCATGCTTTTGCTTACACTCTCCCTTACCCGTCGTACATGCCCGGACACAAGCTCTACAAAATTTCCCGATTTCTCGATCAGGCTAAAGCATGGTGGTATTGGGGAGTGAAATCAAAAATAAAGTATCATGCGTCTTTAGCTGACAAATATCTGGTTGAGTCAAAAACACTTTTTGAATATCAACAATATCTGCTTGCGGTTGATGCACTCAGAAGATCAAATGAGCAGATTACGGCGATTTCTTCGAGATCAGGGGAACAGATGAAAGCACATACGGACGTCCTCGAACGCTTAAAACAAATGCTTCCGGAAGAATTTCTCTGGCAACCGGAAAAAGAGACACCTACACGATTGCCGCTACATATACTTCTTGACGAAGCGCTATTTATTCGAAATGAATAAACTTATAATTACTCTTTTGCTTTCCTGGATTGTTTTTTCTCTGGGAAATATTGTATTTAATCCTGTTAATCAATACTTTAACCGATACTTCAACGAGAACGTCTATCAGAATTTAGAGCGTTTATACAATAATTCTCAATATAGGCAAAAGAATCCGATATCAGTTATCGCAGATGAAATTGTGTTTCGATACGCAGCAGCGGCATACATCCGCGGAGCAGACCCGATTCTTATAAACTCAGAACATACTCCATTAGGGAAGTACATGATAGGTTTGTCATTTTTATGGTTTCAAAACGATGGCGTTGCAATAGTTTTTTTTGCCGTATTATCGCTTTTTACACTCTGGCTACTTGGGAAACAGATATTTAAGGATACAACATGGGCATTAGTTCCTGTTGCGTTATGGGTAACTGAGCCGCTTTTTCAAAATCAGTTACGCGTTACGCCGCTACTGGATATTATTCAACTTCCATGGATTCTTTTGGCTTTGTATGCTTTTATAAAAAAACGATTTTTATTGACAGCGATATTTCTTGGCTTAGTTGCTGCAACAAAAAGTGTTGTCCCTTCAATGCTTCTCGTGTTTTCTTTTTTCCTTTTTTTTGCATTCAAGAATAAAATTCGTGAGTTCTTTCGCTTTGTGCCCTGGTTATTTATTAGTTTTTGTATCTTAGCTCTTTCCTATACAAGGACGTTTCTTAACGGTTACTCGTTGTGGGATTTTTTGGGTTTTCAAAAATGGATTCTCACTTACCAGCAGAGTAAACTCATTTTCCCGTTTTCTTTTTGGAAGCTTATGTTTCTCAACCAGTGGCAGACCTGGTGGGGAGATATGGCGGTTCACAAAGCGGAAGATTGGTTCTGGACCTGGCCGATTATCGTACTCGTTCCTTTTATTCTATTAATCATGAAGAGGAAAAAATTTAACGACGGTATGCTCGTTTTGGTTCTATGGGTTTTTGTTTACGAGATTTTTTTGTCTTCCGGGATAGTTGTAACCAGATTCCTCTTGCCGCTTATTCCTATTTTATATATCCTATCAGTGCAATTTGTCCGCGAAATTATTCATAGATCATGATATTTGCATACATCATCGCACTCGTTTTTTTAACTATTTTTAGTTTCGGCTTTATAGATGCAAATTTCTCGGTGAAAATACTTCCGGCTGTATTTGAATTCATTCATTCAAACCGACCGCTGGCAACGTATCTTTATGTTGGGGCAGTAACGTATCTTTTTATTTTTTACTTTTGGATTTTGCGACAAAACAGAAATATTTGGAAATTGATTTTTATAAGTTGCGCTATTTTGTTTTTTTCATTTCCTGCATTTTCGTACGACATTTTCAATTACATGGCCACGGCAAAAGTTGCGTACTTATATAAAGAGAATCCATACGTAGTGATGCCTATTGAATTTCCGAATGAGCCGATGCTTTCTTTCCTTCATGCTGCCAACAAAGTCGCTCTCTATGGGCCGACCTGGATTGCATTGACGTATATACCTCATATTATAAGCGGAGGGAACATACTCGTTTCCATCTGGGCCTTTAAAGCACTTGCCGCAATCTTTTATCTTGGTGTATGTTGGATTCTTTGGAAGTTGGGTGGCAACAGCGCATTAGCTTTTTTCGCATTAAATCCGTTGGTGATTACGGAGACACTCGTATCAGGCCATAACGACATCGTTATGATGTTTTTTGGTTTACTTGCGTTTTACTTTGCAAAAGCGAAACGGTGGTGGTTAGGGTTATTTGTACTTGTTCTTTCGATATTTGTTAAAGGAGCAACAATTATTTTATTGCCACTTTATTTTTTGAATATTCCCTGGAATAAGAAGTGGTTATGGGCTGCAGCGGGTATGTTTATAGTATTTTTATTAACTCCGCTACGAGAAGAACTATATCCTTGGTACTTCATTTGGCCGCTTACCTTTATTGCATTACTCTCCAATACCCATATATTACGGTATCTCTCATACGGATTTTCCATAGGTCTCCCGCTACGATTTGCACCGTTTATTTATTACGGAGATTGGAGTGGGGTAGTGCCGATCATTAAAAAAATAGTATCTTCCTTACCACCTGCCCTTGCACTGTTTTTTTATGCGAAAAAAAGGAATCGTTAATCTTACACTTATCATTTTGTTTTTTGTTTTTTCTTTGTGGCTCTTTGGAAAATCATTCGGATACGAAAATGGTGAGTTTCGAATAGCAAGACATCAAGTGGGTGATTTTGGTCTGCATTTAGGGCTCATCAGGTCTTTTTCATGGGGTCAAAATATCCCTCCCCAGTCTCCATTCTTCCCGGGTCCCCCGTTACCGTATCATTACGCAACGGATATGGCTGCAGGACTTCTTGAGCGGGTGGGAGTTCGTATAGATCATGCCCTTAACGGCATAAGCGTCATATTTTTTACTTTGCTTCTCTTTCTTATTTATAACTTTAGTAATTTACTGTTTGGCTATTCACCCATACAGTCACTTATTGCGGTAGTACTATTCCTTTTATCGAGCAATCTCACATTCGTTACATTTCTAAAGCAGAGTACATTTGCCGAAGTATGGCGGCTTCCTGACTATATTTATAAAGGCCCGTTCGATGGATCTGTTATTTCAATATTTTCGACTCTTAACCCACTCCTTAACCAACGTCACCTCATCGTTGGGCTTGCTCTAAGCCTCCTTATTTTCACGCGTATCCAAAAGCAAAAAATTTCAACGATTGAGCTTATTTTACTTGGCATACTACTGGGAATTTTAACGAGAATTCACACACTCGTTGCCTTCGGAACCGCTATCGTTGTAACAGGCATGACGATTTACAAAAGCCGTTTCATGATTTTATTGTCTGTAGCTTTTCTTTTTGCACTGCCGCACCTCCGACTTTTTTTTACAAATGACTCTCGATCACTTGTCGATTTCTTTCGTCCGGGATTTTTAGCCGCCGCGCCGGTTACCATATATTCATGGTTAACTTTTTGGTGGCAAAACTTAGGATTGACACTTATTTTTCTACCCATAGGTGTTTTCCTTGCCAACAGTAAACAAAAGAGAGTGTTTTTTTCTTTTCTCCTTCTATTTATTCTCGCGAATATTTTTCAATTCAGTTACCGTATCGAGCACAATCATTCGCTCATCACAATGTTTTTAATTATTTCAAATATGTTTGTCGCATACGCGATTATGCGTTTACCCAAAATATGGACAGTCATGTGTTTATTTTTTCTTACTGCATCGGGCATCCTCAATCTTATGGTCGTTAAAAATGATTTCCAATATCGTGTGGCTGATGCACCCAAGGATACGCTTATCTCCTGGATTTTAGAAAATACTCCAAAGGACTCTATTTTTCTTGCACCACAAAACCTCTATGATCCAGTTGTGCTTGCAGGGAGAAAAAACTTTTTCGGGGCAACATACTACTCTGAGGTCATGGGCTATGATATTGAAGCGAGACGAGAAGTAGCAGCGACAGGTAAAATTGATGATGTGGACTACCTCATCTCCACGGAAAGGGAAGTTGACCGTGAACCTGTATTTACCAATGAAAAATATTGGGTATACAAACTATGAAAAAAATATTCATAGCTATCATTCTTGCACTCGCACTCTGGTTTGCATCACCGTTACTTCGCCCGGGATTCATCCCCACACACGACGGGGAGTTCTCAATTATCAGAATTTGGCAGTATTCTAAAATGATGGGAGAGGGATATCTCTTCTCCCGTTGGGCGCCGGATCTTAACAGTGGGTACGGAGTACCGCTTTTTACTTTTTACTATCCCTTCCCGTATTTTGTCGGATCCTTATTTCATTTCGCGGGTTTATCTCTCGTTAATTCATTTAAATTAACCCTTGGGTTTTCCTACATTACAGCAATTACTCTTTGTTTCTTATGGCTTAAAAAATTATTTAACTTTCAGACTGCCATTATCGGAACGCTGTTTTTCTTAAGTGTTCCGTATTGGTTTGTAAATCTCTATGTTCGCGGATCTGTCGGGGAAGTGATGGCAATGGCATCACTTATGGCTGTATTGGTCGGGATCGAGTATCAACGAATACGAATTGCAGCATTTGCACTTGCCGCTCTTATTATAAGCCACAATATTACCGCATTTATATTTTTGCCGCTTATTGTTGGGTATTCGTTCTTTCGGAAAAAAATCCCCTTTACTTATTTTGTGTGGGGGTTAGCTCTTTCAGCATTCTTTTGGATACCAGCAATTGTTGAACAGAAGTTTGTTGTTGGTTTATCCAATTTCGACTATCGGGACCATTTTCCGGAGTTAGCACAACTCCTTATCCCTTCCTGGGGAACAGGATTTTCCAGGCCGGGATGGCCGGCTGATGAAATGTCGCAACAATTAGGAGTTGGTGTTGTTGCACTTTTGGCTTTGGCGCTCGTGTACTTTAGGAAAATTCTCACTTGGCCGCTCCTTGTAAGTGTCTTAATATTGTTTTTGATGCTTGAGGCTTCCATTCCTGTTTGGAATATCATTCCTGCGCTTCAATTCATTCAGTACCCCTGGAGATTATTGAGCGTATTTATTCCTCTCTCGGCATACTTAGGTGCATACATTGCGGGTCGAAATCGTGTTGTAGCTACCGTTTTAGCTGTTATAACGCTTTTGGTGAGCGTGCGATATGCTCAGCCTGTTATTTATGAATCACGAGGTGACGAGTATTACCTATCGAAGCGTGAGTTTACTGATGGTACGACGAGTGTAGGAAACAGCTTTTCGACGCTCTGGCTCACGTGGCAAAAAGAACGGCCCGCTCAAGTTTTTGAAAAGGGCCAAGGTGAAAGTGTGATTGCAAATATTTCGTATTACCCCGGATGGACTGTGGTAGTCGATGGAAGGAAAACAGAAGTTAAGGAAGCAAACGGCAGAATTCAGTTTGAAGTGCCGCCGGAAGCTCAAAACTATGAACTTCGGTTCCGAGAAACTCCACTGAGACTAGTAAGCGACGGAATTTCGATTGTGAGTTTGTTTTGGCTCATAGGTTCGGGTATACTCGTGTCTAGGTATGCACATAGCAATAGACGTCTCTCCTCTCGAAAGCGGGCATAAAGTTCGCGGAATCGGTTCATATACAGACCAATTGATTAAGGCTTTAAAAGAATACAAAAGTAAACATTCGTATTCTTTTTTTACTCGAGGACAAAAAGTACCCGAAAGTGCAGATTTGGTCCATTATCCTTACTTCGATCCTTTTTTCTTAACATTGCCACTTATTAAAACTAAACCTACGGTTGTTACGGTTCATGATCTTATTCCTATTGCATATGCAAAATATTTCCCCAAAGGACTACGAGGAGAGTTTAAATGGGAAGTTCAGAAACGTTCTCTTATGAAAGCAAAACGCATTATTACAGATTCGAAGGCTTCAAAGAATGACATTATAAAATTCATAGGATATCCGGAAAGTTACATCGATGTTGTGTACCTTGCGCCTCCGAAAACTTACCAAAAGATAAAAAGTAATATACAGCTGCCAAAACAATATGTTCTTTACGTGGGAGATGTAAACTGGAATAAAAATATTCCGGGTCTTATTGACGCATATTATATAATTCAAAAAAAATTCACTGATACAAAACTTGTTCTTGTCGGTAAACAATTCCTCAATACAACGATTAATGAAACACAAAACATTAATAATCTCATTCACAAATACAATTTAGAAAAAAATGTTGTAATGCCGGGATTTGTTAAAGACGAGGATTTGCCATCAATCTATAGATCAGCGTCTGTCTATATACAACCATCATTTGCAGAAGGGTTTGGATTTCCAGTTTTGGAAGCCATGGCAAGCGGATGCCCGGTGGTTTGCACGAACGTCTCGAGCCTTGTTGAAATAGCAGGCCCTTCAGCTACTGTCAGTCCTAATACTCGTGATATTGCTTCAGGAATAACCAACGTATTAACGTTATCCAAAAAAGAACGGGAAGATATTGTGAAAAAAGGATTAGCTTGGGTTAAACAATTCACATGGGAAAGAACTGCAAAAGAGACAGTTACCGTTTATGAGAAAGCATTGGAATAATATTAAACCCATTTTGTTTTTGTACGTCGGTTGGCTGCTATTACTTATTTTAGTACAAAAAATAGCGCCAACACTCTTTTCGCTTCAAAGAGACTTTCTCGGCCCAATCTCTTGGGCAAATTTTGACGGGGTGCATTACTTAAACATTGCTAAAGCCGGATACAGACAGTATCTGGAGGCTTTCTTTCCGCTGTATCCGATGCTCATCGGGAATAGTGGGCCTATTTTTGCACTTATTATTTCCCACATATCGTTTTTTATCGGTTTATTGTTTCTCAAAATGATTGGTGAACAGAAATCTCTTCCCCTTATTCTTCTTTTTCCGACGAGTTTTTTCTTTGCAGCTGTCTATCCGGAAAGTTTATACCTGGGTTTGGCAGCCGGAACACTCTATGCACTCTCGAAACAAAAGTGGGGATTGGTAGGAGTATTGGGGATGTTAGCCAGTGCAACAAAAATATTCGGTGTGTATCTTCTCATTCCTGCAATTTTAGAATACATTCCAACGAAGAAAAAAAGAGCAAGAGATATGATTGCTATTGGACTTATCCCTCTCGGTTTAGTTGGGTTCATGGTGTATTTGTGGCGTAAGATGGGTGATCCGCTTGCGTTTTTTCACGTACAACCTATCTTCGGAGCAAACAGAAGCGGAGGAGAGTTAATTTTTCTCCCTCAAGTACTTTGGCGATATATAAAAATATTCATTACAGCTAATCCCGCGACGTTTCAATACTCCGTGGCTGTTTTAGAGTTTGTTGCGTTCGTGTTTAGTGTCTATTTACTTTTTGTAGCTTGGAAAAAAATCAGAAAACCATATTTTTGGTATAGCCTTGCTGTCATAATAACGCCAACTCTTACCGGAACGCTCTCGTCATTTCCGAGATATTTGCTTGCCGCATTTCCTCTTTTTTTCGTGATTAATACATTCCCGAAGAAAATAAAATACGTTTTCACCGTAATATTTATACTTCTATTTGTTTATTTTGCCTCTGCCTTTTTGAGAGGATATTTTGTAGCATAGTATGGTTATATGAAAACACTTTCTATCGTCATTCCTGTATATAATGAGTCAAAAACAGTCAATACGCTTCTTCAACGCGTGTTTAGTCAAAGTGTTTTAGGATGGAAAAAAGAAATAATAGTAGTAGATGACGGATCTACTGATGCGACAAAAACGGTTTTAAAACGCTGGGAGAAGAAATGTACGGTGTTGTATCAGAATAAAAATAAAGGAAAAGGAGCAGCTTTACGTCTTGGATTTTCCCGTGTGAGCGGGAAAATAGTCATTATTCAGGATGCTGATCTCGAGTATAATCCTGTGGATTACGTAACACTTATTACTCCATTTTCCGACTCCCGAATTAATATTGTCTACGGTTCACGCTTTCTCGGACCGCACCTATCTACTATGTTTCTCTACGCATTGGGAAATAAATTCGTGACTTTTGTCACCAATATTCTGTTTAATTCAAATATTACCGATATGGAGACCGGATATAAGGCATTTAGGTATGATGTATTGAAAAAATTAAATTTACGCGCAAACCGTTTTGATTTTGAGCCGGAATTTACTGCACAAGCACTGAATGCAGGATATCAAATCTATGAAGTACCCATTTCATACTACGGGAGAAAATTCAGTGAAGGGAAAAAACTCACCTGGCGGGACGGGGTCATAGCTCTTTGGACACTTATAAAATATCGAATATCTTTATGAAACAGGAATCTCAACTACTCTCAGTAATTGTTCCCTCGTATCACCAGGAACGGGTGATCGAACAAAATATACTATCGCTATCGGCTGCACTTATCCGTATAGGAGTTCCGTATGAAATCATCATTGTTGTAGACGGACGGGATGACAAAACATATGAAAATGCTCTTAAGTTAAAAGACAAGCAAGTCCATGTCGTTGGGTATGAACACAATAGGGGAAAGGGGTATGCGGTACGGTTCGGGATGGCGAGAGCAAGAGGTAAAATTATTGCATTTATCGATGCCGGCGGAGACATAAACCCAGAGGGAATTTCGATATTACTCGAACACTTCCGTTGGTACAATGCGGATATTGTTGTGGGGAGTAAACGTCACCCGGTTTCTAAGATTAACTTCCCATGGTACAGAAAAATTCTTTCGTGGGGGTATCAACAGTTGGTGCGTGTGCTTTTTGGTTTGAATATCCGCGACTCCCAAGTAGGACTGAAACTTTTTCGAAGAAACGTTCTGGAGGATGTTTTGCCAAGGTTACTTGTAAAGCGGTTTGCTTTTGATATAGAAATATTAGCTGTTGCACACTCTCTTGGTTACACACGCATATACGAGGGGCCGGTTGAACTTGATTTTTCAGGAGCGAGTAGTATTACCTCAACAAAACTGTGGAAAGAAGTATGGAGCATGCTTTGGGATACCATGGCAATCTTTTATAGACTAAAAATTCTTCACTATTACACAGGGGTAAATCGCCGCCGCTGGATATACGATAAGGAATTAGATTTTAGAATAAACGTAGGATAATTCATGAAAATCCTTGTTTTCGTATGAAAATCCTCATTCTTAACTGGCGAGATATAAAGCACCCGCTTGCAGGAGGAGCGGAAATTTCAACGCACGAACATGCAAAAGGATGGGTGAAAGCAGGACATGATGTGACTCTTTTCACCTCATCGTTTCCCGGCGCAAAAGAAAAAGAAATAATTGACGGCATAACGGCAATTCGTCGCGGGAGTCATTATACCGTGCATTTTTTTGCATTTTTATACTACCTATCTCAAGGGAAAAAGTTTGATATGGTGGTTGACGAATTTCACTTTATTCCTTTTTTTACTCCTCTGTATGTTCGAAAAAAGAAATTGGCTTTTATTCATGAAACAGCAGAAGAAGTTTGGTTCAAGAATAAAACGTTTCCTCTTAATGTAATCGGATTTATATTGGAACCGTTTTCGTTTCTCTTTTACGGACATATTCCATTCATGACTGTTTCGGAGTCAACAAAAAGAGATCTCATGAGATTTCGTATCCCACAACAAAATATTCATGTAGTCAATAACGGAGTTACACGAATAAGCACAAATGTCAGGAGGGGGGCATATCCAATAGTTATGTACTTAGGAAGGATATCGGACGACAAAGGCATCGGTGACGCAATTGATGCATTCGCATTTGTTCAGAAGAGGCACACCAATGCCGAACTTTGGATCGTGGGAAAGGAAGAAAGAAAAGGACAAATACAGGAATTAAAACAAAAGTTAAAAGATTTAAACATTGCGCGTTCTGTTGAGTTTTTCGGATTTGTTACCGACAAGAAAAAATTTGATTTACTTGCTCAAGCGTGGATACTTTTACATCCCTCAATCAAAGAAGGATGGGGTTTGACGGTGATAGAGGCAGCAAGCGTGGGAACTCCGACGGTTGCCTACAAAACAGCCGGACTTTCTGATTCTATTCAGCATGAAAAAACAGGAATTCTCGTGAGTGAGAAAAATCCGCAGAAGCTAGCCCTGGCTGTTTCTGTTTTGTGTACAAACAAAAAACTTTATGAGAAAATGTCATCTTCTGCACGAGTTTGGAGTAAACAATTTAACTGGGGAAAATCAATATCACAAAGCCTGAAACTAATACATAGTCTTGTATGAACATATTTTTTCAACTATTAAATATTATCTACGCGGTTCTATCCTTTTTTCGCAGAAAAGTTTTTCTTTTAAACATTAAACCTGACGACCTTGTACTTGATATAGGTTCAGGAGATAAACCGTTTTGGAGAGCTGATGTATTTGTCGATTTATATACGGAAGATGACCAACAGCGATTCAGTGGGGAGATGGTTTACGATAAAAGAAAGATCTTTATTAACGCAAACGTCGAAAAACTACCGTTTGCCGATAAATCGTTTGATTTTGTCTTTTGTTCACACTTGCTGGAGCACGTCGAGCACCCAGACCGCGCAATTGCTGAAATTACCAGGGTGGGAAAACGAGGCTATATCGAAGTCCCGAGAGCCATTCTTGATGCTTTAGCCCCATTCCCGCCCCACCTTTGGTTTTGTGAAACAGATGGAAAGACTCTTATATTTAAAAGAAAAGGGAAAGAGAAAAATTTTTTTCTTAGATCCATGGAGAATTTCGGCAGTAAATATTTCTATTCATCTTTGATGCAATATCTATTCATGAAAAATATCAATGCCGGATTTATTTGCTATTACTGGAAGGACAGTATTGATTTTCGGATTGAGAAGCCGGAAGGTGAAAAATACCAATATGTTTACAATCCGGCCAAAATTCACAAGAAAAGCGTACTCGTAACCTTTTCACATGCGGTTTATAAGCTTTTCTATTTAACTTTGAATGCACTCTATTATAAAGAAAAGAAAATAGACAGGAACAAAATATTGAAGCATTGATGAATAAAACATTTCTACTTATTATCATACTCTTCGCCGCACTATTTCTTCGGTTTCATAACTATTCCGTTTATCCGCAGAGAGGCGCAACCAGTGACGAATACACGTATGCATTTTTGGGTTTAAGTTTAATGGAGAATGGAATTCCTACGTCCTGGTCATATTTTGGGGAATATACGGACCGCCAAGATATGAATATTGATGGCACACTATTCCCGATGGTAACTCCATATTTTGATCACCCACCACTTGCAGGTCTTATTATTGGTGGCTGGAGTCGAATCAGGGGGGAAGAAACATTTGCCAAAGTGAAGCTCTCAACTATACGGATAATTCCGATTCTCTTTTCAATGGTGTCTGCGGTGTTACTCTATATGCTGGCAAAAAACCTCTATGGCAGTAGAGTTGGACTTTGGTCACTTGCAATTTATTCAGTTTCCCCGCTTTTTGCAGTAAGTCACAGGGTAGCTGTCTCCGAAAATATTTTGACTACATTCTTCCTTGCTGCACTTACTATTTATAGCGGGTGGAAGAAACGGGTGTCGACACCCCTGATGGTACAACTCGGAATTCTGTCCGGGCTTGGATTTTGGACGAAAGAGACCGGCGTTGTTATTTTTCTCTCAATTTTTTTTCTTCTTTTTATTCAGGGCGAGAGATTTAAGATGATTGCACAATTTACGTTAGTTTTTTTGCTTTTTATACTCGCATATATTGCGTATGGGTATGCGTATGACGGGCAACTGTTTTGGAAGATTATTGGGCTTCAGTCTGCTCGTGAAATCGGTCCTGCTTCGCTTTGGTATTTAATTTCTACTCCTATAATTATCAATAAAGTGTACCATGACGGTTGGTATTATTTCGGGCTTTTGAGCATATTTGTTCTGGCTTGGGAAAAGAAACATGCAGCAGTCTTCATTCCATTTCTTACGTATTTTACCTTCCTTATTATATCGCTCACGAAAGAAGGTCAGTCCGGCTGGTATCTAATTCCTTTGTTTCCGTTCCTTGCTATTGCAGCAGGATATACTCTCGCCACAAGCATTGAACAACGGTCGCTATATTTTTTAATTTTCGTTCTTTTTATCGGACTATTTCTTGTACAGCAACTGTTCATTCCCGCGTTCGGACTCGTACCCTTCCAATTCCGATTTTTGGTTGGTATACTCATAGTACTGGCCGTAGCGCTCAGGCGCCTTCAATCAGTGTGGGCGGTTGCCTTGATTGTTGGAACAGCAGTAGTGACACTTCTCTACGTGCATCCAGCATAAATATATATGAAAACTATTTTGGTTACCGGCGGGGGAGGATTTATCGGATCACACCTTTGTGAAAAACTCCTGGAGCAAGAATATAAAGTTATTTGTCTCGATAATTTTAGAACAAGCAAAAAACGAAATATTGACGAGTTAATTAATAACCCCAACTTTAGGCTTATTGAAGCAGACACGAGAGATGTTGGAGTTTCCAATCTTCCATTTTCAGAAAAACTTGACGAAATTTACGATCTGGCTAGCCCGGCATCAGTAACCTACATTATGGAACACCCTGTGGAGGTAGCGACGGTTAACGCTATTGGTACCAAGAATATGCTTGATATCGCAAAATCTATGGGAGCAAAGTTTCTTTTTGCATCAACATCGGAAGCGTACGGCGATCCTAAAGAACATCCGCAGAAAGAATCGTATTGGGGGAACGTTAATCCTATAGGCGCACGATCCGGTTATGACGAGGGGAAGCGTTTCGGTGAGACACTAACAATGGCATATCACAGAGAACATGGGCTTGACGGTAAAATTGTACGCATATTCAATACCTATGGGCCAAAGTCAGATCCTGATGATACCCGAGTGATTCCTCAGTTTGTTACAAACGCACTACGCAGTAAGCCTCTCCCCATACACGGTGACGGTATGCAAACACGATCGTTTTGTTACGTCAGCGATATGGTAGACGGTATTATTAAAATGATGAACAGCGACCAAATCGGACCAATAAATCTCGGGAACCCCGACGAGTATAAAATTATCGACGTAGCTAAAAAAATAATCTCTCTTACAAGCTCGACTTCAAAAATAGAATTCGTCAATCGCCCTCCCGATGACCCTTCAGTGCGAAAACCAGATATAAGCCTCGCGAAACAGTTATTAAATTGGGAGCCAAAAATTAAACTTGAAGAAGGATTAGCCTTAACTATTGAATACTTCCGCTCCTTACTTTAATGCGTAAGACATTATCATTTCTCACTATCATGGTAGGTGGTCATGGGTTTGCTAATATCGGTGCGTACTTTTACCACCTTTTCATGGGTCGACTTCTGATTCCTTCTGATTACGGTGCTCTTCAGAGCCTCATATCTCTTTCTAATATACTGAGCGTTCCGACAGTCACACTTAATACTGTCGTTGCCAAGTTTGTCTCTACCTATGTTGGCAAGGGCGAAAAAGAGATGATCTCATCTCTCTATTACCAACTTCGCAAATTTCTCTTTATTTTTCTGATTATCGGCGGGGCCCTGTTTCTTCTTTTTTCAAACCCCATCATGAAATTTTTACATCTTGAAAACTGGGTGAATGTACTTATTTTGGATCTTGCTCTTTTTCTGGGACTTATTAATTTTCTCAATCGTGCAACTCTTCAAGGACTATCGCTTTTTGTACCGCTCACGATTACACAATTTATCGAAGCATTCGGCAAACTGATTTTTGGTGTTGTTGCGGTGTTGGCGGGCCTTCGGGTCCCCGGAGCTTTTGGCGCTTTTGTACTTGTGGTTTTTATATCATACGGCTATATGGTTACTGTGCTTCATAAAAAACTAGGAAAACCCTCTTATAGACCATTACCCATACGGGCAATGGGACGCTATGCGATTCCGAGTGCACTCATGACGATTGGTGTAACAGCACTCTATAACACGGATGTTATTCTTGTCCGGCATTTTTTATCCGCGTATGAAGCGGGATTGTACGCTGCATTATCGGTGCTCGGAAAAATTATTTTTTTCGGAACTGCACCGGTTGTTACGACTATGTTCCCGCTTGTTTCAGAAGCACATGCACGAGGGGAGCGGTACCATAGAATATTTCTTTTGAGTCTTATGTTTCTTGTAGCAATTGCGGGTAGTGTTACGCTTCTTTTTACAATACTTCCAACATTTATGATGAAACTTCTTATAGGCAGTCAATATCTTGACGCAGCGGTCTACCTTGCCCCTTTTAGTCTATTTCTTTCTCTTTGTGCGGTTATTTATCTTTTTGTTAATTTTTTTCTGTCAATTCATCGTACTCGTGCTGTCTACGTTGTCGTTGCGGGTGCCATTGTTCAGGCTGTAGCACTATCACTGTTTCACCCGGATATTTCAACGGTGATAACAATATCTCTTTCAGTAACGACTCTGTTAACGGTGATTTTGTCGTTTTACTATATCTCCGTTGCACGATCCTAATTTTTTATGAGAATTTTATTTATTACCTCAACATTCCCACGGAGTATACACGATGATCAAGTTCCATGGCTGGCAGAATTCGTCCGTAAATTAAAAGAAAAGGGAGTACAACCGGTTGTTTATGCTCCTTCTTACAAAGGGCTTGCAACACATGAGTTTTTTGGCATTCCGGTTATCCGTTTCCGTTACGGACCGAAAGAGCTGGAAATACTCACTCACGAGGAAGGGGCGATCTTTAAACTTCGTCAGAAGCCGTGGTTATTTATTCTTGCATTTTTTTATCTCTTGTTCGGAATCATCGGAATTTTCCGTCTCTCCCGTCACCATTCATTTGACGTTATTCATGTACAGTGGCCATTTCCGAACGGCATTTTCGGAATTGTTGCCAAGCGGTTGTTCCGAGCCAAACTTACCCTTACATTTCACGGAGCTGAATTTACTCTCGCTTCCCGCATTCCTCTAGGCGGATTTATCACAAAGACAATAATGAAACAGGCCAACGCAATAATTGCAAACTCAACCTATACTAAAAATATGATTCAACACACCATACCCATGGATGTTTCTATTATTCCGTTTGGTTCCGCAATTACGGGAACGACACAAGGCTATCATCAAGTACACAGGCAAGCAAAAGTGACGAATATTCTTTTTGTCGGACGATTTATCGAAAAAAAAGGTGTCACTTATCTTATTGATGCAGCAGAAATTCTTCGTAAAAGACAGAAGTCGATTTCTCTTTCTATCGTCGGTTCCGGCGATCTAGCAGGGGAAATACGGAGTCAAATTCATAGACTTGACTTAGACCAAATTATAAAAGTATATGAAAATCTCGATAAAGAGGAAATCGCTCAATTTTACAGGTGGTCAGACATTTTTGTGCTGCCGTCAATCGTAGACCGATGGAATGACACAGAGACCTTAGGCGTTGTACTTATAGAAGCAATGACTTTTGGAAAACCAGTTGTAGCATCCCGCGTTGGGGGCATACCGGATGTTGTGAAACACAATAAAAACGGAATACTGGTTGCCGAAAAAGATCCGCAAGCGCTCGCTGATGCAATAGAGAAACTTATTCAGGAACCTGAACTCCGCAGGAGGTTAGGAAGAAACGGACTGCAATTTGTGAAAAATCACTATAATTGGAAATCCATAATTGACAAAACAAGGCATCTTTATTTTTCACCATGAAACAAAGAACTCATTTTATCCTCTTGTCTCTTGTTCTCCTCGCGTCTTTTTTAATTCGGACGATCGGCACGAAACCGGGATTTTGGGCTTACCATCCGGATGAACCTGCTACCTACGATTCCGCGATATCAATGATAATAAACGGTGACCTAAATCCGCGAAGATTTGATTATCCGGCGGGAGTGCCGTTAATCCACATGGCCGTTTTTCGGTCAATTTTTATTCCAATTAATTTTGTTAAATTAACCATTTCTGAGCCGCAAATGGTTATCTCAGCCCTCAAAAATTTTGAGGATTTTCCTAAAAACATAAGCGAGGAACTGTTTGGGAGACGCGGAGTAAATGCACTTTTTTGGTCACGCTACATTACTGCAGTCCTTGGAATGCTTTGCGTTGCTGCGATATACATGCTCTCCGCTATTTTATTCTCTCCTACTGTCGGACTCATAGCAGCATTTTTTCTCAGTTTTAATTATCTCCATGTTCTTCGAAGTCATTTGGCTCTCACAGACATTCCCAACACTCTATTTACTCTTATTGCACTCATTGCAATCGCAAAACTTTTGAAGAAAGATTCACCCAAAAATTATTATTTATCCGGCATAACCATCGGATTAGCATTCTCGGTAAAATTTCAGCTGTTCCTTATTTTTCCATACTTGCTTGTTCATCTTGTTTGGTCAATACGGAAAAAATCGTTTGCCAACTTTTTTCGAAAAGAAGTGTTCTTTTCAGCAATACTTGCAATCTTTACTTTTTTAATGATAAATCCATATCTACCGTTCCATTTAAAACCCGTACCTGTGGCCAGGCGAATTGATAGTTTCATTACAGCTAATGAAATAATAGCGAAGCGATACGCGTTTGGTTCCAACATATTTAATCCCTTCCCGATATTTTATCTCTATAAATGGGGGATCGGAAAAGCATTGACGCTTTCAATTCTTGGTGGTGCTGCGTTGATGCTTTTTCAGTCACCGCTCCTTTTCTTTTTGCTTTTATCTATTATTTTTCCGTTCATGTACGCATTTGTGTACTACGGTGGGGCGGGCGCGGCATTTTATGTGCGTAATTTAGTTGCGATCGTGCCACTTCTTCTTGTTTTTTCTGCGTATTTCTATAGCAAATTATTTGCGTATGTGGGTAAAAGAGGGATATTGGTAAGTTTAATTCTTATTGGTGTTGCGTGGAGTCAGATCACATCCTCAACAAAGCTAAGTTACTATTGGAGTAAACCGTGGTTATATATGCAAATGATTGATTGGGCATCCGATCATTTACCCAAAGATGCACGGTACGAAGAAAGTTCAGGGATTGTTATGACGATTTTGAGAGATAAAGGTGGGTTCACTGATATCGACAATAGATGGGGGCGGGAGCAAATGAGCGTCGTATCCCTGGCTGAAATGGAAGAAGATGGTGCAGATTTCGGCATTCTTGTTTCTAATCAAATTCAAACTAGTTTTATCAGTTGGATGAATCCGTTAAGCTTTAGTGAGCTTCTTGATTATGATGATGTTTCTTTTAGTTTTCTCGATAACACCTATGTAGGACTATCCGTACATGAAATGCTTCAGAATAATGTTTATGAATTGCACTATCCGATTTTTGTGCCGAATAACTTTATTTTTGTAACGAAGCTTCCGCTGAGTGTGGTTACACCTCTCGTGAGACACTACGCTTTCGAATTTAATGAAGCATCATCCATATGGGATGTAGATGGACTTACAGATAATGGAATGAGGGGTAAGTTTAGATGGAACGAAGGTAGCCTTATCATAGACGGAGCAGTTGGCCAAACAGCGCGTTTTACCTCACCAGTCTTGTCAGTAACTGAGGGAAAAACATATAAAATTATCGGAAGAGTGAAATATACCGATAACGTGCCAAAAGAGGAACGGTCTGCATTTTTGAGAATAGACATGTATGCAAACAATCAAGAAGCGACTACCGAAGAAAAAGGTTCGCTCGTTACCGTTTCCGCACGAAGCTGGGGTGAACCCGGGTGGAAAGAAGTGAGTGTCCTGACGCCCAAGATTCCTAAAGGAATTAGTGTCATGAAAATAAGCTTTCAGACTCGAGGCAACAGTTCATACAAAGCATATCTTGATTCCGTGGAAGTTTGGGAAGTTAAACCTGGGGCGGAGCGGTACCCGGAAGTCCCTTATGTTCCCTATACCCTCCCACCACAATATTTTTACCCCAAGTCAGTTTTTTAAGTGATTAATAATTTCCTCAAGTACCATATTTTTTGGACGTTCGGCATCAATGGGGATTAGATGAAAGTGTTTGGCAACCTCATTGTAGAATTCATGTTTTTTCCCATGGTACTCCTTGGAATGTTCTTTGTCTCTTGTGTATGAGATTTTGTCGGATAGACGTAAATGAAAAGCTATATGAGCGATTGGAAAAGCAAAAAACCTCGGTAGTCTGCTTTGCTGTTTATGGGAAATTTTTACGAGCGTATCATAGAGAAACCTATCGAAAATAATAATGTCGTATTTTCCAATACTTCGCATGTACTGAAAAATAATCTGAATATAATCCTTTAGGTAAATTAGACTTCCAATACTAATTGAAACACCTCCAACTCCTGCTCCGATATGCGCGACATGAGCCGAGTGTCCTTGTTTTTTAAAATGATCTTTAAGGAGTGCGGCAATAGTCGACTTACCTGATCCGTCAACACCGCTGAGAGTAATAATTCTAGGTAGCAACATAAAGTTTTTTATGGCGCTTCGGATAACACCAGACCCAGTCAATAAAAAAGTATGCAAACATCTCATTTACGATTTGACCAAATCCCACTTGAAATATATCAGAGAATAACTTGTTGATGCGTATGGCAAGAAGTTCACTGGCTGCGATTTGGGAGTCATTATTGTTAAGTTTATTACGTATTAACTCCAAGCCGGATTCCCAATGAAAACGACCTGCCTGGCTCTTTAAATATCCGTAATCAATTTTATTTTTCAGAATATTCTTTCCATAATATATTTCCTCCGGTACTATACACATATTTTCAAACAAAGAATGAACGGCGATGATAAGAAGTTCGTCTTCAAGAGAGGGAAGGAAAACCTGCTGTTCTTTTCTTTTTCTGCTCCATAGTACGGATGAGTCAAGATAAGGAACTGTGTTCCAGGAAAAATATGCGTGCAGATGAATTTTGTATTTTTGCTGATCGTGAGAAAAAAAATCTTTATCCCGTTCGCGTATTTTTGATTTGTTGTTGTTCAACTTCCAGTCGTCTATTCGAAGAACGTCCGCAGCCTGAGAGTATTTCTGCGAATTGATTACCACTAGATCTACATCATCGTCGTGAGAATACATTTTCATGCACAATGAGTCGATTCCGACCCCCGCCAAACGGTGTTGAAGTTCTGCTGCGAAGACAAATTTGTCAGAGTATTTTTTTATAGAGCGCTTCATATTTTTTAGCAACATTATGTATGCTGAAATGTTTTTCTGCAGTCATTCTTGCATCGTTTGAATGCTTTTGGAATGAGTTAAGCGTTTTCATGATGACAGTTAAAAAAGCTTCGGCGGAATTTTGTGAAGGTGTAAGAACACCCGGAAGAATAGTAAGTTCTCCAAGCGGACCAATACTTGAAATGACAACAGGTGTTGCAGAAGCGAGAGACTCCAATAGAACGAGCGGGTAGTCAAATTTTTCAGTAACCGCAGTTGCCGGAAAAACAACAAGCTTTGTTTTGCCTAAGAGTTTTGGCATATCTTCGACGACGTCAACAAACGTGACGCGGTCAGACTTTGCATATTTTTGTTTCAATTTTTGAACCAATTTTTTTTCCTCAGCTGGTTTGCGTATTGTCCGAAAACCGGTGATTATTTGATAATCGGGTAGGGATATAAGAAGTAAATCGATAAGTTTATTTACTATAGCATAACTTTTTTGTCTGTGGAGTTCTCCCAAAAACGCGATGATATTTTCTTTTTTTGTTGCTTTAAAGATTTCCAGAGGTACAGCAGGCGGAATTACGCTAGCTCGAATCCCGTTGCCATTAAGTATATTCGCAGTGGTTTGAGAAAAACACACGACTTCGTCGCCAAAAACAGTAAAAGATAACACATGATATTTTGAAAGTGCCGAAACTGTCTGGATTATTTTGAACCCTCTGATGATTTTTAGTGTTTTTATCACGAAACCAGTAAGAGGCGTGAACACAAATAAAGAATGAAAGTGCTTAACATCAGTCCTCAGTAGGTACCAGAATAATCTGAGCTTGCTTTGGAGTGTTAATGCTTTTGTTATGTGAATTGGGATTTGGGTTACATGAGAAGGAAGTTTCGGTAAACGTGTTGATGTGGTGAGTAAGAGAAATTGAATATTCGGAATGTGAATGTGCGTTGCGAGATATACGGCGAAATTTTTGCTTGCTTCGTCCCATGGCGGAGCAATCGGACGAGTTAAAAAGACCATCTTTTTCATTTGCGCCATACCTCAAAATGGTACAATAAGAACAAGAGTTACACAACATGAAGAGACTAATTTTCCCGCTCGTCCTATTTTTGACTTATCTTATCCTCGGGATTGTTACAATAACTAATTATGGTATCAATTGGGATGAGCCAGCTCATTTTATACGCGGGCAGGTGTTTTTACGCTTTCTTCTTACAGGGAAGAAAGATTATGCAGGTCTTCCCGAAATAGACGCAAAGAGTTACAGGCAGGACTTTGGATACGAATTTCGTGACCCGAATACTAATTCCACAGTTCGCCGGAGCATCTATCAACACGATGACTATGGCCTTGTGTACTATACCCAGAATGTAGAAAAACGGGGGAGCCACCCCGCATTCTCAGACGTCATGTCAGCACTTTTTAATTACGTATTATTTGTTAAATTGGGTATCGCACCGGATGTATACTCCTATAATTACTATTCAATTTTTGTTGCATCTTTATTGGTAACAGGGATATATATATGGACAAAAAAATACTTTGGTGGATTCGCAGCTATTGTCTCCACTCTCTCGCTAGCGCTTTTCCCTTTCTTTTGGGCAGAATCACACTACAACATAAAAGACGTGCCGGAGACGGTTTTCTACGCACTGTCCGTGCTTGTTTTTTATGAAGCAATTACATCCGCCAAAATAAAATACATTTGGTATTTTGCTTTTGTTTTTGCGATGGCATTTGCAACAAAGTTTAATGCTCTCTTTATTCTTCCGACCGTGCTTTTGTGGTTATTTCTACGGAACTTTTTCCTCTATCGAACGTCATGGAGAGAAATGTTTTCTTTCGTGAAAAAGAACAAAGCCTTTTTGGTTTTTTTGGTTGTTCCGATTATTGCGGTTGCGCTGTGGGTTCTTTCATTTCCGGCGATGTTGTTCGAGCCAAGACTCATTCCTGCATCATTTTCATATTACAAAACGATTGGTACCACCCCGGTGGGAAATGATTGGCGCTATCCGCTCTATTATCTCTTTTATACCACTCCGCCATCTTTACTCATTTTTTCAATTATTGCACTGGCAGGAGAATTCACAAAAATCGATAGAAAAATAAAGGACATACTTCTCCTTATCATGGTTTGGATTTTTATACCGATTGTTCGAGTGATGATTCCCGGAACCGCAATTTACGGCGGAGTGCGCCAAATTATGGAATACATCCCGGCGATTGCTATCTTATCCGGAATAGGAGCAAACAGATTAACCAAAATTCCCAGAATGTTTATCATTCTCACATTTATTCCTCTCATAGTTACCTTAGTGAAACTTCATCCCAATGAAGCGGTATACTTCAATAGCTTGATTGGCGGACTCGAAGGAGCAAAAGAACGTAATATTCCCGATTGGGGACAGACATTGGGGAATCCCTATAGGCAGGGAATACTCTGGATCAACCGGCACGCAGAAGAAAATGCACAATTGTCATTAGGATTTGAACTGTGGGCAAACCTTCCTCATATTTGGGTCCGCAACGACATAACGTACGATAACATTGTTAAAAGCGGACCAGCGCGTTTAGGGGAATATGTTATGGCAGTCATGAATCCAAGCGATGCGCTTAGTTGGTATCGGATGCAATATTTAGAAACATTTATTGACCCTGTTTATCAAGTGTCAGTAGACGGAGTCGTACTTCTTACTGTGTGGAAAAACGATACAGCTCACCTGAAAGAGATGTATCGTACAATGGAAGAGGAAAAAATAGCAGATGTTCCCATCACCGGCCACTTTCCCTCGTTTGTTCTTACGCTACCCAAAAAACACAAAATTCTCCGCATTGAATTCAAAAATAAAAACCCGTCCCTATGTCCGGAACCCGCACGTCACGAACTTGATGATGTTGTAGGTATTTTCCGTTTCTACAGTGACACTTCAATGTCACGCTTCTTAAAAACGCTTCGAGCCTCATCGTATGATTTTAACGGAAAAGTCAGCTACCCGCGACCGAACTTCCTCTTTGCAGCAGAGGAGGGGAGAGCGATCGTCTTTGACGTGGCAATCGACCACCCGTGCTATTCTACAATCAGTGGGGCAAACGTCTATGTCGTAAAGGAGTAAACGTTATTCCTCTTGGGGTTTCGGCGTAGAAAATTCAAGTTCGAGATTTTTTAATTCTGTCTCATTCCTCTGAGAGAATTCCAATATTTTCTGTAGATCAGTCTGTGTATCCGCTGAAGTTTTGCCAATCACACCGATAAGCAATTGTTGATGGTATGGGTATGCGTCATGGGCGCGTTTTATAATTATTGTATCGAGCGAACCGGATTCGTCCGCCATTCTCTTGATCTCGTTAACAAATTGTGTCATGTAGTGTTCTCCCCGAAATGCAGAATGGAGACCAACGGCATTATCGCCCAGTTGAATAACTTTAGCAGCGCCCGTCAGTTCTCTGTCAGCAAGCTCTATATACTTAAGCGCTCTTTTGGCGGAGTCTTTCGTAAATAGTAAGGAAAGTTTATCCCAGACAAGCTGGAGTTTATAAAACGAGTTATTGGGTAACAGTTTGACTTCAGGCGCTTGATAGGTTTGAGGAGTTTGCGCAAAAGCGGCGGGCAAGCCGGAAAAATAGACAATACCGGCAAAGAGAATGAAAAGCATCTTGAATTTCACAATAGAACAACCGTATCATAGCAAACATCATTTATCAAGAGGCACATAAAGACCGCGTGGTATAATTCCATGTGTTTGTATGAAGAGACTAGGATTTATTCTCGGTACCTTGACCGCTCTTTTTTATTTAGCTATCCAGGTAGCGAGTTTGTCAAACTACGGCGTCAACTGGGATGAGCCGACGCATTTTGGAAGAGGGCATGCAATTCTGCATTTTTTTCTGACAGGGAATAAAGACTACAAACAGCTAACCGAAAAAGAAAATATACGGCGAAGTTTTTATCAGAGCGATGCGTATACATTCAACGTGTTTGAAAAAAAATTTGCTCAAGCTGCACCTCTAACCGTCGGTAATCACCCCCCACTGAGCGGCTTTTTCGCGGCGATATTCAATAAAATTTTTTATCAAAAACTTGCGATACTCGGAGATATAGAATCGTATCACCTCTACAGTATTGTTATAAGCAGTGCGTTTATCGGCATACTTTTTTATTTTGTGCATGACGTGTATGGGTTGTTTGCGGCTGTGGTTGCCGCAATTTCTCTGATCACGCACCCTCTTTTTTTAGGTGAAAGCCGTTTTAACATAAAAGACGTGCCGGAAGCTTCGTATTTCGGTATTACTTTAGTGTGTTTTTACTACGCCATGACTAAAAAAAATTTAAAATGGTTACTGGCAACGGTGATTTTTTTTGGACTCGGCCTAGCTACAAAACTCAATATTCTGTTTGTACTACCGATCATGTTGTTGTGGGGGGTGGTAGCGGGAATAAAGAAAACGAAAATACTTTCGGTACTCATTCTGGTTTTTTTTGTCGGCGGAATAATTTTTTTTGCTAGTTGGCCAATGCTCTGGGCATCTCCGGTCGTGCGTATTTTAAAAGTGTTGACATACTATAAAACAATCGGCACGAACACCCATTTTGATCCGCAATACCTGACCATCTTCCGTCTCAATAGCTATGCGCTGCAATGGATACTTTATAGTACACCGCTCGTGACGTTGTTTTTTAGTTTTCTGGGTTTCGTTCAGGTCGTACGCAATCGCTCTTCGTTCCTTGTACTCCTGTGGTTTTTAACTCCTATTGCCAGAGTTACGCTTCCCAATACAAATATCTATGGTGGGGTGCGTCAGATTATGGAATATATCCCACCCATGGCAATACTTTCCGGGATTGGGGCGGCAGCAATGGTTAGTTGGTTAAAAAACAAAAGAGGAAAATTAAAAACGGTTTTTCAGATGATTATCATTCTTTCTTTTGTTCCGATAACAATGAAAATGATTCAGATGCACCCTAATGAGAGTGTCTACTTTAACCCCATTATCGGCGGTCTCAAAGGAGCAGCCCAGCGAGGTATTCCCGGTTGGGGGAACTCACTGGGGAGTACCTACCGTCAGGGAGTAGGTTGGCTCAATGCACACGCAGAGAAGGGGGCGAAAATTGCGACGGTGTTTGGACTTCGAAGTAATATTCCTCTCATTGATCTTCGACCGGATATCGATTTTCAAAACAAGTATAGAAGCGGCATATATAGAGACGGTGAATACATTATTGATGTAACACACGAAGGAACCCAAGAGCATTTATACCTGCGTAAATATCTTGACCGCTTTCTTGTTCCTGTTTACGAGCTTACTGTTGACAGTGTTCCTCTTCTCAAGATATGGAAAAACGATCTTGAACATACGAAGCCGTTCTATAAAAGTGAGGAGCGTATTCTCTGGAACGTAAATTCCGTAGTTCAAGACGAAAGGAAAATTGACATTGATATCGGCAAGGTTCTTCAAATTACGCAATTGACCGTTTTCTATAACACTCGCACGTTCTGCGCACTCCCCGCTAAGGGGTATGTAGAATATTCCGTTGATAACGAACATTGGCTGCGAGCGGTAAATGATCTAACCTCATCGCCGCTTTCGTCTTGGTTCAAGCCCCAACCCGAGCCCGGCATCCTCCAATTTCTTTTTGCTGCCGAACCAGTAAGATTTATTCGTCTATTCATACACGATGAAACTTCCTGTCTTTTGAGGGGACCTGTCTGGGTTTGGGTTAATTACTTATGAAAAAACTCTATCGTATCCTGGCGGGATTATTGGTCGGAGGATATTTCCTTATTAGTGTGGTTACACTACCCCGTTATGGAGTGAATTGGGATGAGGTGAATCATTCAACTCGAGGTCAGGCGTACATTTATTTCTTTCTAACCGGAAAAAAACAGTATGACCAATCACTTTTTGCTCAGGGCAACCGATACAGCCTCTATCAAATACCCGGATATGACTTCAATCACCAAATAAAAAAAGAGGGAGGACACCCGCCTCTTTCCGATATTTTATCGTCGCTTTTTAACTACATCTTTTATCAAAAATTAGAATGGTTGGGAGATATCGAGGCATACCATTTATACGGGGTAGTATTGACGGGTGTGTTTGCAGGATTCATCTATCTGTGGGTTGAGGGTATTTATGGTGGATTTCCCGGCCTCGTATCACTACTTGCATTACTTACGTATCCGTTATTTTACGGTGAATCTCACTTTAACGTACAAAAAGACATTCCTGAAGCAGCTTACTTAACCATGTGTGCCTTGGTTTTTTACACCGCCTTCATTCGCAAATCAACACGATTGATGATTTTAACAGGAATCTTAGCTGGTTTAGCGTTAGGAACAAAATTAAACGTACTCTTTTTGGTTCCGGTTGTTATCCTGTGGGTGCTTCTCTTGGGGATACGAAAAAGTATTAATCTTTTTAAATTGAAACTATTTCTCATTCCTGTTATTGCATTTGTTATCTACTATATTAGTTGGCCGTGGCTTTGGCTCGACCCGATTGGGAATATAACCAAGAGCTTGGGTTACTATCAAATGATGGGAATTGTGAGTGAGCCTGCATTGCCGACCTCCTATTACATATTGGGACTTAACACGTATGCTATCCAGTGGGTGCTATATACGACACCACTAATCACGCTTTTTCTGTCATGCGCGGGTATCTGGTGGGTGATTCGTCATGGGGGGAAGGAGAAATCAAAAACAGGTTTTTACATACTTTTATTATTCATCGTTCCCGTTGTACGGGTATCTTTTCCACTCACTTCTATTTATGGCGGTGTACGACAAATTATGGAATATATTCCGCCTTTAGCGATACTCGCAGGGATCGGAGCAAAATTCCTTACGGATAAGTTTAAAAAATATGGCTTCTTCCCACAGGTACTTATAATTATCCTTTTTGTTCCCATAACAGCCAAAATGATATCGATGCATCCTAACGAGAGTATCTACTTTAATCCGATTATCGGAGGACTCAAAGGCGCAGCGGAGCGTAACATCCCCGGTTGGGGAAATTCTTTGGGGAGTACGTATCGACAAGGATTGCGATGGCTTAATGCGAATGCAGAAGAGAAGTCAAAACTGTCAACAATCTTTGAACTCCGTAGTAATATTCCACCCATTGATATCAGATCAGATTTCGATTTTCAAAATAGATACAGAAGCGGCATATACAGAGATGGTGAATATGTTATTGGTGTTACGCACAATGGCACACAGGAGTCGTCGTACTACCGAAAGTATTTAGATCGGTTTTTAGATCCGGTGTATGAAGTACGCGTGGAAGGAGTAGCGATACTTAAGGTGTGGAAAAATGATTTAGCCCACACGAAGAAGGAATACATGATACCAGACAAGGTCATTTCTAATGTTGTGGTGACACCCCGAGGCCGATCATTGCTTATTGATCTTGGGGCAGTATACCAATTGACGCAACTTAATCTCTTTTTTTCTCCCAATGAGTGCTCGATGGAAGAGGGAGGGAGAATTGACGGATCACGAGAGGGGAGTCAATGGGCGAATATTTATCCTGACATATTCGGTAATTTTGGTTCCCGATTTGCCCCCTATGACGAACCAGGAAACCTCCAATACCCATTTGCTGCGGATGAGGTTCGGTATATTCGTATAACACACTACCCACTTCGTTCCTGTTTGATGACGACCCCCGTTAAGGCTTCTGCGCGGGGATATGGCCCCTTAAATCCTTCGACAGAATAAAAATAAATGTGGGAAGAAATGGTTCAAGCATTCGTAAAACAGGAAGCGGCATATATTTGGTAATTTCTGATACAGAATAGAGTTTCGTAAAAGAAAATCTTTTTGGATCACTGAGGATTTTTGTCGTGTAATCGGAAATTACGAAATTCTTAAGTAATTTTTTAAGTTCCCAGTACGTTTTGTAATGAGCGACGTAATAAGGTTTGCGATGCAGTAACCAAAACAGTTTGATTGCAACTAAGTCCGGAAGATTATGGAGGAAGGGGATATGGTAGCGTGATTCAATGGGGTAAAGCGTATTGCCTCCGGAAAAATAGCAGCACCCTCGCGGTTTGAGAACGCGAAAGATTTCGTTCATAAGCTTTCTATCATTAGGTACATAGGAATACACTTCATTACAGATAATCACATCAAACGACTCATCGGGAAAGGGGAGATGTAAACCGTTCGCCTGAAAAAAACGGAGATTCTTTTTTTTGAAATCTTTTCTTGCAAGTGAAATTGCGTTTTTGTCTATATCTACACCGATCATTGATTTTACGGATGATGAAAGATAATAAGTTATCGCGCCACTTGAGCAACCGACATCAAGTGTGTGAGCAGCGTTCAGTCTGCTTCCTAAAAAATCTTCAAGAACTGCCTGGATTTGTTTCGCTACGCGATGTCTGTCTTTAGTATCTAGGACTCGTGCATCGGTTGAAGAATATGGAAGTCTTTTCATAATGACTGTAAGAGGTGTTCAACATCCTGTTTCATTCCCAAGAGTTCAAATTTTTCATCATAGGTCTTTTTTGCATTTGATCCAAGCTTCATTGCTAATTGTTTATCTTTAAGGAGTCGAACGATTGCTTGAGCGAGAAGGATAGAGTTATGGGGTGGAACGAGCAGACCTGAATATTCATGTTTTATATCCTCAGGAATCCCGTCACAGTCAGTGGAGACAATAGGTGTAGCTTGGCTCATAGCTTCAATGACTGACAAAGCGCTGCTTCCTTCTTCAACCGTCGGCAAGACGTAAACAGAAGATTTTCGCAAAATCGTATGAATGTCAGCAACTGCACCGGGAAAGATAACAGAAGAAAGCTGTAATTTTCTCGCCAATCGTTTATTAGCATCCCGAAGAATACCCGCGCCTATAATAAGACACTCACAGTCGATTTGCTTTTTCACCAACACGAGTGCGTGAAGTAAATAATTAATACCTTTTCTTGGATCTTGCCGACAAATACTTGTTACGATTGGTTTACGGGAATCAAATGCTTTTTGCATCCGTTTTGATACGGGTGTTCTGATTTCTTTTTTAAATACTTCGACAAAGTATCTCATGCGAATAAATTTATTCGTGTTAATCTGGGATTCAGATTTGAGAATTTCTTCGGTGGATTTGTAATGGGTAACTATTTTTTCTGACATTGAAATAACAAGGGTTGATAAAAAACTATAAATTCGGGCAATGATGTAATAGACAAACAAATATTTCAGTTTTGTTGATATACCGTAATCCCTTATTCTTGCCGCCAAAAGCGACCCTCTCATTTCGTGAAGAAATGTTGTAAAGTAGCTTGATATAAGTACTACTTTTTTTCCGTAAACTATTTTTAAAAGTGCTCCTGAAAGTCCCCAAGGGCCTATTCCCCAGATAATTATGCGGTTATTTTTGTATGATCGAAAAATAGCGATAAGTTCTTTAAAAAAGAAATAACTGTAAAGGGGCAACGCAGCAAGTTCTATATTTCGTATAAGCGGCAGATGATTTAGCCAACGCGACTTTATAAAGTGAATAGTTGCGATATCCCGTTTTTCTATCTTTTTTATATCTGCAAATGTCAGAAGGTGCACCGGATGGCCGGTTGCCGATATGATCTTAGCGATATTCCGTGCATATGAAGCATACCCACCGGTAGAGGTATACGGGGATTTACCGCCGATGACGACGACGGGTAATTTCATGGATAGCGTAGGATACCATTTCTATTTGTTTTTTTGTAATAGCTAACCCGGAGGGCAGGTAAAGACCTCGGCGGGAAATTTCATCAGAAACAGGGAAACGCTCATTGCCTAGATGATATTTACGAAGAGCTGGTTGGCAATGGAGCGGTATAAAAAAAGTTCTTGTATCAATGCCTTTCTTTTTGAGTTTGTCCATGAGTTCATCACGGCTTATACCGAAAGAAGGTTCAATGAGAATAGAGTACATCCAGTAAACATTTCTCGCCCATGGTTTTTTGGGGGGTAATGAAATGCCTTCTATATCGGAAAGCAATCGATTATAGAGATCAGCCATCCATAACTTTTTTTCTATAAATTTATCTACTTCTTCAAGTTGCGCAAGGCCTAAAGCAGCCTGGAGATTGGTGAGTCTGTAGTTAAATGCGATTTCTTCATGGAGAAATCTTCGTTTTGGTGAGTGAGCAAGATCTTTGAGCATCCGTGCCCGAGTAGCAAGTTTTTCGTCGTCTGTAACAACCATGCCTCCCTCGCCGGTTGTTACGATTTTATTTGCGTAGAAACTAAAACAGTTGATTTTTCCGAAAGAACCAACCATTTTCCCTTTGTAAAGAGCCCCATGGGCTTCTGCTGCATCCTCCACAACTGCCAATTTGTACTTTTTTGCAAGAGAAATGAGAGGATCCATATCAACCGGGTGCCCATAAATATGAACAGGTATGATCACTTTTGTGTGTTTGGTAATTTTTCTTTCTATTTTTTTCACATCAATGTTCCATGTATCCCGCTCCACGTCGACAACAACAGGTTTTGCTCCGGTATAACAGATTGCATCAGCGCAGGCGAACATTGTGTGGTCGGGAACAATTACCTCATCACCCGGACCAGTACCGAGGGTAGCGAGAGCCAGATGAAGTGCGGTCGTTCCGTTGGTTGTTGTGATTGCATATTTAACTCCGATAAATTTTGCGAATGCTTCTTCAAACTTAGTTATGTAGGAGCCGGCAGAAGAAATCCATCCGGTTTTGATGCAATCGGAAACGTATTTGAGCGCGTTTTTGGCAATCAACGGCTGATTAACGGGAATCATGGTGGTCTAGGTATCTTTTTGCTTTTTCATAACCCGGATAGGGGCCTTGTTTCACTTCAAAAATGACTGTATCCTCGAGCATCTTAAATCCGTGTCCGCCTGCTGCTAAAAATATTTTATCTCCCCCGGATAGCGTTACTTTGTGAACACGTTTTCCGTTTGGCGCATAGAGATCGACAATGAGTTTTCCTCTTTCAACCACTAAAACCTCCTGTGTTGCCCGTACGGTTTTTACCGGTTCATTATGCATATGCGGTCGTATAGTTTCACCGGACTTTTTAACAATCGTACCTATTTGGAATGGGGCAGTGGAAGGAGAGTAAAACGTGGTTTTAGAGGGAGTCTTGTTACCCCGAATAATAATTGCGAGTAACAGCCGACGGTAATAAATTTTAGACATAATCTTGTTTTTTTCGTGACATCGATGTGACGAGTTCCGCAATAAGCCCTACGGAAATAAGCTGGACTCCGATGACCATGAGGAGTATGCCGGCAAGGAGTAACGGAATATGATGGCCAACACTTCCGGTAGTAACGCGTATATACGTAACATATGCGTTCATCACAAAACCGATAGAGGTAAGAAGAAATCCATAAAGACCAAAAAAATGAGCAGGCTTACCTTCGTAATGGGTAAGGAAGAGCACAGTAAGCAGGTCTATTACGGCTCTCCAGCTCCTTCCCAGACCAAATTTTGATTTGCCGAACTTTCTCTTTCGATGAGCAACCGGAAGTTCCGTAACTTTGTATTTAAGTTTCGCAGCAAGTATAGGGATAAACCGGTGGAGTTCACCATGAAGATTAAGGGATTTTGCAACATTTCCCGTCATGGCTTTGAGGCCGCAATTATAATCATGGAGCGGAACTCCTGAAAGAAACCGAGTTCCGACGTTAAATAGGTAGCTTGAAATTTTCTTTTCGACACTGTCTTTTCTTTCTTTCCGCCACCCAACAACCAGATCGTACCCGTCGTTAAGTTTCTCTATTAGTTTTATTATTTCTTTTGGATTATCCTGCAGGTCAGCATCAAGGGTGACGACAACATTCCCTTTTGCTTGTGAAAATCCGTATGCGAGCGCTTCGGACTTGCCAAAATTTGCGCGGAAGTGGAAAACGCGAACGTGTTTATTTTTCCGTGCAACGGATTCTAATGCTATTTTCGTTTTGTCAGTTGATCCGTCATTAACAAAAAGTATTTCATACGGTTCTCTTACGGTTTTGAGGATCGCGAAGAGCTCATCGGTTAGATGCGGAAGAGATTCCGCTTCATTTTTGACAGGAATAACAATACTTATCATATCGTGCTCGAGTATAGAGAAAACGCAAGGGCAAGTCAACGAATTGAGGGTTATTTTCGGGTTCGACCAATAAATAACCATCCAAGAGACACATGAAGAATACATGTCTCTAAGCCCACTGCGATAGCCCGTGTTACGGAAAATTTTTTAAGGAAATTAAGACCTTGAAGTACGTCTGCAACAACAACAATAACTTTTCCCCGTTCTTTATCCAAGCCGGACATTTTATAGGATTTTAGGAAATCAAGCGTGATATCCTCAACAGTAAAGAAGTTCTGTACCATTTGACGAAACTGTTTGTAACTTGGAAGGCGAATATTGTGGTATGAGTCTCCTCTTCCTAACAGTCGTACGTAGCTGTCTGCAATTTTTGCGGGCAGATAAGACAAGAAGGGGAGTTTAAAATGCGGTTCAATCGGCCACCATTTATTTGCTGTGGTGATATGCAGTATACCGTCTTTTTTAAGTACTCTGTGTATTTCTTCGAGCATGCGCAACGGTTTATTTACGTGTTCAATAACCTCAATTGATGTAACAATGTCAAACGTATTTGAGGGATACGGAATTTTTATCCCGTCGTATTTTTTTACCACTGCGGATATTCGAAGCAACCGCAACAGCTCCTTCGTTGCTTTTACCTCTCCGTCTCCCACATCGAGTGCTACGGAGCTAGGAAATGTTTGAGCAATTGCACTAAATGTAAGGCCGGTCCCGCAACCGAGATCCAGTACTTTTGCCCGTTTCGTTTTATACTGGAGGAGTGTATTGACAACTCTTTCTGCTTTAAGCGGTGCAACGCGGGAGTACCCGCGAGCCCAGTTTTGATTTTTAGCATACTGACTATATTTCCGAATATGGGTATAACTCACTGCGGGGGTTAATTTTACTCTCATAGCGTGCTATCATAGCAGGATATGAGACTGAATGCACTCATTTCTCTTATACATTCTAAAAAGGCAGCAATAGGCGTTATTGGCCTTGGTTACGTCGGTCTTCCGCTTGCTACGTTAATTGCCCGAAAAGGATTTCGCGTAACGGGTTTTGTACGCGATCCAAGTAAAATTAATCAAAAAAAAATACGAGTTGCTCACATAGATTCAGACGAACTTAATGAACAGGATATATATATTATTTGTGTTCCAACCCCGGTATTCGAAAATAAAAAGCCGGATTTAGGTGCAATCAGAAGCGTTGCACAGCGGCTTTCCCTGGTGCTTCTGGATGGAAAGCTCATCATCAATGAGTCGACGGTTGCGCCGGGAACGACAAGAGAGGAGTTTGGATCGTTAGGAGGAAAATATTTTTTGGCATGTTCACCTGAGAGAGTAGATCCCGGAAATAAAGATAAAACTGTGCGAACCATATCTAAAGTTGTCGGCGGAGTTAATCCTGAGAGTTTAGCACTTGCCAAAGTACTCTACGAAAAAGTTCTTGATGCACCTGTTGTAAGCGTTTCGTCTCTCGAGGCAGCTGAAATGGTCAAAATGCTTGAGAACACATACCGTGCGGTCAACATAGCCCTGGTCAATGAGTTTGCCAGACTTAGTGAAAAAACAGGACTTGATGTTGTTGAAATAATCGAAGCAGCAAAAACGAAATGGTCATACCATGCCCATTACCCGAGTGTCGGAGTCGGTGGTCACTGCATCCCTGTTGATCCCTGGTATCTTGTTGACTTTAGCAAAAAGAAAAACGTGAACCTCACCCTCATTGAACAGAGTTTAAAGGAGAACGATGCAATGGCACAGGTTGTCGCAGATAAAGTAATCTCTCAGTATAAAAAAGGAGCGACAGTTCTTCTGTATGGACTCACGTATAAAAAAGACGTCAAAGATATCCGTGAAAGTCCTGTTATTCGTCTGGCTAGGATTTTACAGAAAAACAATATTCGATTTGTGGCTTATGATCCGTTATTAAACGAACAGGAAATAAAAGCATTTGGTTTTACGCCGGGAAAACTTAAAACTTCGGATATTTTTATTGTCGGTACAGATCATAAACAACTTTCAGGGGATTTTAAAAGATGCGTAGACAATAATACAATAATTATTGACGGCAGGAATTTTTTCCGAATAAAGGTTGGCAAATCCGTTCTCGGGGTTGGTCGGTCGCTTGTATGAAACCTCTCGTTTCCGTCATTATTCCCTCTTTTAATTCCGCATTGACCATCGGCGTTACCCTTATGAGTTTAAAAAATCAGACATATAAAAACACTGAGATTATCGTTGTCGATAAGGGATCAACCGACCTAACGCAAAAAATCTCGGGGAAATTTACAAAAAATGTTTTCACTCACGGACCGGAACGGGCAGCACAAGTGAATTTTGGGGTAAGGAAGGCTAAAGGGAAATACCTTTACCGAGTAGACTCTGATTTTATCGTTGAACCGGAGGTTATCGAGCAGTGTGTAAAAAAATGTGAAGAGGAGCGTCTTGACGGAATAGCCGTGCATAATACATCCGCGGAGGGATTAGGTTTTTGGTCAGAAGTAAGGAAAGTCGAACGGAACACATATCGGGACGATCCGCTTATTGTCGCGGTGAGATTCTTTACAAAAAATTCATGGAAAACTATCAGCGGATTTGATGAAACCCTGTTCGGACCCGAGGATTACGATTTTCATAATCGATTTGTCAGCTCCGGATTCCGGTGGGGGAGAGTAAAAGCAATCGAACGTCACCTTGGTGAGCCAAAAAGCATTAAAGATATTTGGAAAAAGCATTTTTTTTACGGAAAGCAAATGGTTGGGTATTACCGCAAACATCCCCGTACGGCTTTATTTCAATTTAATCCTGTGAGAGTAAGTTTTGTCCGAAACCTTGGAGTCTTGCTTTCTTCTCCCACGATTTTTGTCGGGCTTATCATTATGCAGATAGTTAAGTTTACTGCCGGCGGTTTGGGTTTTCTTACAGCTGTCGTTGTACGTGATGAAAGTCGACTAAGGATTATGTCAACTAAGAGGAAAGTTATCCGATTATACCGCGGCTTAGGTTGGGTAACTTTTTTTACCCGGGTAAGATTTTGGACCGGATCCTTCGAGGAGATGGACCGATATATTTCACCCTCAGGTACGATTCTCGATTTGGGTTGTGGCTATGGTATTTTTGCAAACTATCTCGCACTTTCTTCTCCCCGACGAAAAGTAATCGGAGTTGATTTGGACAAAGATAAGTTGCGGTATGCCGATAGGGGTATAAAGAACGCAAAATTTCTCTATGGTGACGCTACGCGTATGCGTGTGCCAAATTTAAAAGGTATAACAATACTCGATGTTCTTCACCACTTAGATTCTTATAGCATGCAGGAAAGTCTGATTAAAGCATGTACTTCCATGCTTGTTAAGAACGGAAAACTCATTGTGAGCGAAGTTGACAGTAAACCCTTTTGGAAACTTATACTTGCAAGACTCGCGGATTCCCTGTTGTATCCGGGGCAACCAGTGTATTATGGACATCGCAACCGACTTTTCCCGCTTTTGCAAAAATATTTTGGCGCGGGTAATGTAAGGACATATACGCTCCATTACAACCCCTTTCCTCATAGGCTTTACATATGTCAAAAAAAATAAAACAGAAACTTCCCAGTTTTACAATAGCAATACCAGCATACAATGAGGAAGAAAGTTTACCCTGGGTGCTCAACGATACGCTTCGTCACGCACCTGTTTATTTTTCGGATTTTGAGATAGTCGTTGTGGACGACGGAAGTTCTGATAATACATCAAAAATCGTACGTCAGTATACATCAAAAGATAAACGGATCCGTTTAATTCACCAACCCAACAGCGGATACGGCAACGCTATGCTTCGGGGAATTCGTGCCGCCCGAAAAGATTTTGTTGCGTATATGCCCGCTGATGGGCAGTTTCTTGTCCGGGATATGCGTCATTGTTTCCCTCATATGAGGAACGCAGACCTGATTTTGGGATATCGCGGGCCCAGAGTAGACTATTCTGTCTATAGACATATTTTGTCACAAAGCTATCTTTTTCTCCTGCGTTTATTGTACGGACTCAGATACAGAGACGTGAACTGGCTGACAATTTGGAGAACACGGGACGTGCAAAAAATGTCCGTTACTTCCCGGGGGATATTTTTGCTTGCAGAAATTGTGATTCGTTTTAAGAGGAAAGGGCTTAGAATTGTAGAAGCGCCGTCATTTTATAGACCACGGCGGGGAGGGCGCGTGAAAAATACGAAATTTAGAATTGTCCTTCGTACGCTTTTGGATGCGCTCCTGTTTCGCCTCGCTCATTGATGGTACGAGTTTTTCCTGCTACTATACGAAGATATGAAATATATAAAAACAGTGAAACCATTTTATATTGACGAGCGCGGGGAAATGTCTCATTTGCTGCCGGGCACTGTTAAAATAGCGAGTGCAATTGTTATTAAGTGTAAAAGAGGTACTATTCGTGCTAATCATTACCATAAGCACGATACGCACTTTTCTTATATGCTTAAAGGCTCCATGGAATATGTGCACAAGGATTTAAAGAAAAAAAACTCAAGAAAGCAATCGTTTACCGTACGGGAAGGCCAAATTGTTATGACGCCACCCATGTTTGGTCATGCGATGAAATTTCTTGAGGATAGTGTGTTTTTAGCCCTTACGACTGAGCCGCGAAGCAGGAGCGAGTACGAAACGGACACTGTCCGAATGGAGCTTCTATGAAAGGAGCAGTGCATAAAAGAACGACATGTCGAGCATGCAAAAACACAAAGTTAACAAAGGTATTGTCTTTAGGACCGACGCCTCTTGCAAATGCTTTTCTCACAAAAGAAATGCTCGACAAAGAGGAAATGTTTTATCCACTTGATGTCTATTTCTGTCAGAATTGCCATTTTCTTCAACTCGGTCATGTGGTTAGGCCGGAAATTCTTTTTAAAAATTATGTCTATGTTTCAAGCACGTCGCCCGTATTCGTTGAACACTTTCATGACTTCGCGCATGATCTTATACAACGGTTTGACTTGGATCAAAAATCGTTGGTTGTTGATATCGGCAGTAATGACGGAATACTTCTTAAACCCCTTAAAGAACATAACCTTCGTACACTGGGTATCGAGCCTGCGCAAAATATTGCGGCAAGAGCGAATAAAGACGGTATCAAAACCATTGCAAAATTTTTTACTACCGCTCTTGCACGGTCTATAGGTAAAGCATACGGTCAAGCATCGGTTGTGACTGCCAATAACGTATTTGCACATATTGACAATCTGGACGAAGTTATTGAAGGAACAAAAATTCTTCTTAAAAAAAACGGCGTTTTTGTCGTTGAGGCGCCGTATTTGGTAGATTTTCTTACCAAAAACTATTTTGATCTTGTCTATCACGAACACCTTTCGTATCTTTCGGTGAAACCGCTCCAAACACTCTTTCACCGATTTGACATGGAGATTTTTGATGTACAAAAAGTTCCGGTCCACGGAGGATCCATTCGCGTTTTTGTAAAGGGAAAAGGTGCGGCTTACAAACAAACAGCGCGTCTCAGTCATTTCCTAAAACTTGAAAAAAGGATGCGCCTTGATAGAGTAGAGACATATTTTACCTATGCGGACAAGGTGCGAATTAACAAAACAAAACTCATTGCTCTCCTGACCAAACTTAAACATCAGGGGAAATCTATTGCCGGCTACGGTGCTCCCGCCAAAGGAAATACACTGCTCAATTACTTCGGAATCGGTACGGATTATATCAATTACATTATCGACGACAGCCCGTATAAACAAGGATTATATTCACCCGGGAAGCATATTCCCGTGGTAGCTTCCGCTATGTTAGCCAAGCAAAAACCTGATTACCTTCTTCTTCTTGCCTGGAATTTTGCCAAACCCATAATGGAAAAACTCCAAGACTATCAGCATCAGGGGGGAAAGTTCATAGTCCCTGTTCCAAGACCCAAAACTGTCTAATAATTTTATGCACCCGATTATTCGTCAGGATATACGTCAAATTATCAAAGATATAAAAAAAGAAGCAAGACTGATGGAAGGAAAAACACTTCTTATATCAGGTGGTGCCGGTTTTTTGGGAAGTTACATTGTCGCGACTATTTCTCTTTTAAACACAAGTCTTTTTAAATCTCCATGTAGGGTTATTGTTGTCGACAATTACATTACCGGTAAAAGAAAACGGGATTTAGAATCTCTAGACGACAAAAATATAGAATTCATAACTCATGATATAACCAAACCAATAATTATTGATAAAACAATTGACTATATTATTCATGCGGCGGGTTTGGCGTCGCCGGTATATTATAGGAAATTTCCCCTAGAAACCATCGAGGCAGCAATTTTTGGCGCAAAGAATCTTTTGGAATTGGCAAGGAAAAAGAAAGTTAAAAGCTTTCTCTTTTTTAGTTCAAGCGAAATTTACGGGGATCCTGATCCCAATTTTATTCCAACACCGGAAACATACCGCGGTAACGTCTCTCCAATTGGTTCCCGCGCTTGTTATGATGAATCCAAAAGACTGGGAGAAACCATTTCTATAACGTATTTCGACAAATACAAAGTACCGGTTAAAATTGTACGACCATTTAATGTGTATGGACCCGGAATGAGGCCCGATGATTATCGGGTAATTCCTACCTTTTTAATGAGGGCGCTCGAAAGAAAACCTTTACCGGTCCATGATGAGGGTAATCAGACGCGAACATTCTGTTACATAAGCGACGCGACGACGGCATTTTTAAAGGTACTTCTTTCTCACAAATCGGGAGAAGTGTATAACGTCGGCAGTGATGATGACGAAATAAATATGATGAGTCTCGCTCAAATTGTTGCGGACGTCTCACCGAAAAAAGTAGAAATAAAAAGAATTCCGTATCCGGAAAACTACCCTAAAGATGAGCCGCGCAGACGCCGCCCCGATCTTTCTAAAATTAAAAATATTCTCAACTACCGGACACGCGTGAGTCTGAGAACCGGACTCGCCCGTACGCTCCGATGGTTTGCAAGCCAGTTAGAAAAGCAATAGTCATATGCCGCGCACAATACTTGCACTTATCGGTCATGGACAGTGGGGTAAAAATTACCTTACGACTGCTCAAGAAATTCCTGAATGCCATATTAAATACGTTTGTTCAAGAGACTACAAAAAACTCCTCCGATATAAAGAGATCGACGGGATTATTATCGCCACACCTCCGTCAACACATTTCGATATTGCAAGCTTCTTTCTCCTTCATGCAATGCCTCTCCTTATTGAAAAACCTTTAACCACAGGATATCAAGATGCATTAAGACTTTTGAGAATGCACAAAGAGAGCGCGCCAGTCGTGTTGGTTGGACATATTTTTTTCTACAACCCGGCCTTTTTAAGGCTGAAAACCTTAGTGCCTCACATCGGGACACTGGTCTCCATAGATAGCGAGGGAACAAATTTTGGTCCAATGCGCAGTGACGTATCTGCGTTATGGGATTGGGCCCCTCATGAAATTTCTATGGGGATGAGTCTTATGGGAGCATCGCCTTCGGCGGTTCAAGGGTGGTCTCTTCGAACAAAAATATCCGGACGCGAAACAGACGATATGGTATATATGAAACTTGTCTTTGGAAAAATTTCTATGTTTTCAAAAATCGGTTGGTTGTCACCGATAAAAACACGACGTTTTACCGTTACAGGGACACATGGCGCTATCATTTTTGATGATATGCACCCCGTCCGTAAATTGAAACAGTTAAGTGGAGCTTTGCGTGCTGTTATTTCTTATCCTTCCTACGAAAAAACAGCGCCGCTCGAAAATCAATTGCGTGAATTCATTTCGTGTATCCGCTTGAAGCGAAAACCCCGCACAGACCTTGCACACGGGGTCGAGTGCGTACGCGTTATCGATGCGGTTGAACGGTCAATACGGCAAAAAGGCAAATATATCTCTCTTTGAATATTTGTGGATTTCGTCGAGTGCTTCCTGCCACGTATGAAAGGTAACTCCGAGAATTCGTCTCGTTCTACGAGACACAAATCCTCCGATACGGGTTCGCGGAGCCTTTGATGATTTCTTAAGATACCGTTCCATAGAACCCTTTTTCAAGGAATAATTTTTTACAAAATAGCAATCAAATTCCCATCTTGAAACAGGCGGCCCGCAACCCACATGGTAGATTCCGGTGATACGTTTTTGGGCAAGCTTAAAAAGAACATTACTTAAATCCGGAATGTAGGTCGGTGTAAATTGCTGATCGGCAAACAGTGAATGTCCCATATGAATCTCTCTAACAGTTTTACGGATAAGATCCCGCGGGGAGGCGATATTACCGAACGGATGTGAAATTCGTACAATCGCGTACCGATTGTTTCTGTCTACAATACTTTTTTCTGCTGTCAATTTTGTGACACCATACCAGTTAATATCATTATAGTTAGATGCAACCGGGTCAGATTCATTGTAGGGTCCCGGTTCGTTTCGAGTTCCAGGAAACACTGCATCTGAAGAGATTTGAATAAAAAAAGCACTATAGTCAATTGAGAGGTTATGGAGCGTTTGTACTGCCTCAACATTGAGACGCCAGACCGGTCCAAACTGTTTGCCGCGGGATTTCTCGATGGCGTCAATAGCGGTTGTGGCTGCAAAATTAATAATGACATCCGGATGGAATTTTTTAATATAGGAGTTAACAGTACGCGGATGGGTAATATCGAGGTGTTTATGTGAAGGAGTAAAAACTTTGAACGGTTTATCGGCAAAAAAGGAATGAACAGATGATCCGACCAATCCACTTGCTCCTATGAGAAGGATTGTTTGCATTAAATAGAGTTGACAACGTTTATGATGTGGTGAATCTCTTTCGTCGTTAACCTAGGATAGAAAGGAAGTGATATCGTGCTGCCTCCAATTTTTTCGGCACCTTTAAATGTCCCGCGTTTATAACCATATTTCTTTTTATAATATGAGAGAAGATGTAATGGTTTAAAATGCACAGAGATGCTGATACCGCTATTCTGGATGGCATTGATATATGTATCCCTCCTTTTCGGGTCGACCCAGATTGTATAGAGATATCGGGCATGGAGTGATTTTGCAGGAAAAGAAGGCAGACGGATTGCTGGATTTTTAGAAAATGCCTTATCGTACATTCGGGCAATCCTTTCCCGTTTGTGAAGCAGTGAGTTGATTCGTTCGAGCTGGTGGAGGAGGAGGGATGCTGCAATGTTGGTCATATTGGCTTTATACCCTAAAAATTCTAAGTCGTTTGGCTCGTAGCGCTTCACGTAGCGGTCGACGGCATTTTTGCTCATACCATGGATCCGTGCCCGAATGAACCACTCAAAAGCCTTCTTGTTGTTGGTTGTAATAGCACCGCCTTCCCCGGAAGTAATAGTTTTTGTTGCATAAAAACTAAAACAGGCAAAATCCGACAAACCACCAACGCGAATTCCATCTCTTTTTCCTTCAATACAATGTGCGGCATCTTCGATAACTTTCAATCCGTGTTTCTTTGCGATTGCATGAATTTTTTTCATATCGCACATAAGCCCATACAAATGAACAACTAATATGGCTTTTGTTTTTTTTGTAATAGCGGATTCGATAAGATTCGCATCAAGGTTACCCGTAGATTCTTCGACATCGACGAATACCGGTTTAGCGCCGCAGTGTTCAATGACATTACTAGAGGCAGCAAACGTCATAACCGTGGTAATAACCTCATCACCCGGACCGATTCCGAGGTACTTGAGCGCCAAAAACAGCGCATCCGTGCAGCTGCTCACTCCGACGCAGTATTTCGCACCAATGTAACGGGCAAATTTCTTTTCAAATTCTTTAACGACTTCTCCTGTAGTTAAGAATATTGAGTTAAGTACTCTGATGCACTCTTTTATATCCTTATTGTTTAGATTATGCCGATAAAATTCAATTTTTTTTCTTTTCATGTGCTGCAGTGACGACAATTGTTCCCGATTTATGCATTAAACTTCCTGCGATCCAAAAAAGTATAACGATGGGGGAGCCCACTGTCAACCAAAATATACTCCAGAATGCGTCCTTCGGTCGAAACGTAGCATCATGGCCGCGCCTTATGAATCTATGAAGCGCTCCCTGAGATCCGGTTGAGGCGTTAATAAATGTTTGGAGGAGGCACGGCAGATGGTGCTCCGGTGACCAGTAATCGATGGATTCTACTTTAAATCCATATTGTTTTAGGAGAAGTTCTATCGATACGGGAGTATTTTCCCAAATGTGAAACTTCGGGGTATGGAACCAGTGACTACCAAAGACATAGTATTCCAGACAATCAATATTTGGAACGCCGATAACCAATCGGCCATGTTTAGGAATAAGATTCTTTTTGGATGCTGCAATGTAGTCCCAAGGGTTGGGAACATGTTCGAGTACGTGCCAAAAAGAAATGACGTCCGCATTCAAATTATTCTTTTTAAGAAATTCTTCATCGGTTAATGTTGCAATGCCGGCGTCCTTCATGAGACGGCGGGCGGACGCGGAAACTTCAACACCGATCTTTTTTTCCGCCCGGACAGTTTTGAGGAAACTGCCGTCACCTGCACCTACATCTATCCAGAGCTTTTTTTGTTCTGTTCCTACGTAGAGAGACCGAATAAGATAAAAGAAGGTAGATACGGGCTTCAAAAGTTTAGAAGCGAGAGGAGATGTCCCTTGATAATACTTTTCCTCGTATGTCGGGATCACGAAACGTTTTACCCATGCAAGCCGGCAGACAGAACAATGCAAATATAGAGGGAGATGGGGGAGTTGTTGCCCTTTGTTTTTACAGAAGGGGCATCTAGTGCGTTCTATAATACTTTTCATATTGAAACCGAAACCACAGGTACCAGATATAAAAAAATTCATTCATACCCCATATTGCCTTTTTAATAAAAGTACCGACAAACGACGAAGTACCCACACGCGCGCGAAAATTCACAGGAATCTGAATATAATGTACTTTCCTCATGACCGCGACAAGAATCCATTTAATTGAAAATATCCAGTCGCCTCCTCTTACTTCTTTTTCAATACGTCTCCAGGCAGTCCTATGGGTGAGGCGAAGGGTACATCCGAGATCAGTTAAAAGCGGGCAAAAGAAAAGCCACGTGGCCATTTTTGCAAGCCAAATTGCAAGTATTTGCTTAACAGAAGTCATGTCTGAACCTTTGTGGATGAGTGAAACGTGTGTTCTGGATCCCAAAACTAAATCAAAATCGTCACTATATGAAAGCAGTTTGATGATGTCATTGCCGTCGAAGGTACCGTCTGGTTCCGCGACAATAAGAAGATCTGCATATGTAGAAGAAAGGCCTTTTCGAATTGCATGTCCATACCCCTGACGTTTTTCATATACTATTTTCGCTCTCGTTTTTTTTACTTCTTCAACCGTTCCTTCTTCGGCATTATTATCAACGACAATAAGTTCATCAACATACCCGGAGCGGTCAAATTCACGAATGACGCTCTTGATGGATTTTTTTTCCCGGAATGTAGGGAAGATAACCGCGACTTTTTTTCCGTGCCACATATTATTTGATTCGCGTCTCTATTACACAGCTACAGGCTTTGTCGAAGCGAAGTCTGATAACGTGATCATATTTTGGAACTTGTTCTTTCCAATCATGATAGACAGTACTATCCGTAGTATATGTTACTTCGTTTCTCCCAATAACCTGAGTAAAGAAAGAACCTTCTTGCCCTGCAAACTCAGGAGACTTCACAACGACCAGAGTGTTTGGAGAGAGTGAATTCCGCTTTTCGACAATATAGGAATAAAGTGCTTTTGTGGGTCTGTTCCACACAAACGTACGGCGCATAATATTTTCTAAGAGAGTTACACTCGCGAAATAGTAAATAACAAGGAGAATAATTCCTAGGTAAAGTCGGAGCCCTTTGTGTTGCAGGAAGAAATACCAAAGAGCAATTGCCCAAAATATACTCAAGAAAAATGTAGGAAAATATAAATACCTGTTGGAATCTGCGATGATAATTTCAGGAAGCTTCACATACGCGTTAAGGAAAAAAATGATGGTTACTGCGGTAAGGCAGGTTACAAGGAGAGCCCGAAATTTTGGAAGCCTGGTAAAAAGTATGAGGAATACGATCGGATAAAGAAGAAATACGTAAGGTAAACTTTTGATTGCCAATTGAGCACTAAACCGTACAAAGGCAGCTGACGTTGAGAAATAGCTTACGAGCGGTGCGTAATCAGACCAAAACACAAGCTGGAGCGCCATTGCCCGAACATAGTTATATTTTTGAGGATTCAATAAAAACTCAGGGAGGGTCCATTTTGGCCCCCAGCCACCGTAGGATAACTGTTGCGCTGCGACAATTGCTGTGCTCAGCAACAAAAACGATGCTCCGATAAATATTCCCCTCCGCAGATTGCGATTGTTGGATTTGAATACAAACCACCAGAAAGGATACAAGGCAAATGCAGGAGTGAGCAGGAGTTCCACATGTCCAAGTCCTATTCCCACAACATACAAAATTAAAGAAAGTCCGTACTGTATATTCTTTCCTGTCGTAAGAAATAAATGGAGGAATAGGAAACTAATAATCATAAATGGTACATTAATGACCCGTTCCAAAAAAAAGCAATAGCAGTGTGTACCATATGTATCCCACGTCCCGAAGTAATTAACACTGGCAATGAGCGACGCGCTAAAAGCCAGAATTCGTGACCGGGTGACTGTTCGCACGAGAAGATAGAACAAGACGTCGATAAGCAAAATGACACCCAGTTCAAACCATAAGTAAAGACTTATGGTTGGTCCGAATAGTTTTGCCAGTATCGGGGCGAGAAGAGCTTTCCCGACTTGAATTGCGGTCAGCGCGTATTGCTGACTCCAATACTGTTTTTGTATGTTTTCGAACATAAAGAGGAATGCGTCGGTTCGGAGAATAGTCTGCGGGAGAAGCCGCCATGCATACAGGGTCAATACAATAAGAAGGATAACTAATATAACATCCGGAAAAAATTTTTTCATACGGCGTAGAAAGATGCAATTGTTTTGTACACAAATTGGATTTCTTTCTTGGTAATCTCCGGAAACATGGGGAGAGATAAAATTGCTTTACTCCGTTTTTCCGTGACGGGATACATACCCGGTTTATACCCTCTTTTCCTGTAAGGTTTTTGTAAATGAATGGGTATCGGGTAATGGATAACCGTAGAAATGCCGTAGGACTCAAGGTATTTTTGCAGCCCGTCTCTATTTTCACACGTAATCATATAGAGATGATAGATGTGGTAGACGTAAGGCATTTCAATTGGCGTTTTGACCTGTTTTATTCCTGATAACAGATTATTGTAGAGTAAAGCTGCCTGGCGTCTATTTTTGTTCCATTGCGAAAGCAATGGAATTTTTGCTGAAAGTATTGCAGCCTGGAACGTATCGAGCCGGCTTTTATACCCAAATTGCGTATGAATATATTTTTTTGTTGAGCCATCGTTTCGTAATTTAAGTGCAGAATCACGAATTTTTTTACTATCGGTAACTATAGCGCCGGCATCACCGAATGAACCGAGGTTTTTCCCAGGGTAAAACGAAAATGTGCCTGTCTCGGTATACGGCAATATTTTGTTTTTATAACGGGCTCCGTGCGCCTGGCATGCATCTTCGATAATGGAAAGTCTGTATTTTTGTGCAAGTTTGACAATAGGATCCATGTCAGCGGACTGACCGCATAAATGCACCGGCATAATTGCTTTTGTGTTTTTGGTAATTGCCTTTTCTATCTTTGAGACATCAAGATTCCCACTTTTGGGATTAATATCAACAAAGATGGGAACTGCACCTATTTGTGAAATCATCATCGCGGGAGAAAAATAGCTGTTTGGGGCGGTAATGACTTCGTCTCCGGGACTTATTCCATATGCCAACAGAGCAAAAAGGATTGCATCCGTACCTGAGTTAAGCCCGACACAATATTTTTTACCGCAAAAATCTGCGAATTGACGCTCAAAACGTTCAACCGGTTTTCCTTCGACAAAAATGGAATCTTTTAATGTCTGATTAAAGACGTGAGAAAATGCTTTTCGATAACGCCTGTTTTGACGTTGAAGATCAACAAATGCGATTTTCATAAAGGATTCTTGTCGTGTTATACTACCATACCCTATCTGTGCCGAAAAGAAGAATGTTTGATCTATGAAACCAAAGAACGTGATTTTTTGGGGCGGAACAGGGCAAGCGAAAGTTGTGCGCCCCATTATTGAAGCATACGGTGGAAAACTTGTTGCTGTTTTTGATGATAATCCAAAGCTTCCGCCGCCATTTCCTGATGTCCCCTTATTTTATGGGAAGAAAGGCTTTGAAAAATGGATGAAATCACACGTACCCCGACGATTGGGGTTCTGTATCACTATAGGTAACCCACATGGCCGCGTGCGGGTGAAGTTTCATAACTGGCTCGTTGGGATCGGATTAACGCCGGTAACTGTCATACATCCGACTGCCTTTATTGCCGATAATGCCGTTATTGGTGACGGTTGCCAGTTTATGGCCGGAGCTTCTGTGGGTGTCCAGGCGCAGCTGGGAAAAGAATGCATTATTAATACTAACGCGAGTGTTGACCATGAATGTGTGCTTGGCGATGGCGTGGGAGTAGCACCCGGTGCGACGTTATGCGGAGAAGTAAAAGTCGGAATTAATGGTTGGATTGGTGCGGGTGCTACCGTTTTACCGCGAATTACGATTGGTGCTGACAGTATTGTTGGCGCCGGTGCAGTCGTTATTCGAGATGTTCCCTCCGATGTTACCGTCGTTGGTGTTCCGGCAAAATGAGGGTTTTCTTTGCGATAATTGTCGGATATTTGTACAGCCAGTAAAATTTTTTAATAACAAACGAGCGTTCTATCGTTAATTGTTTCCGGAAAATTTTCTTAATTTCAGGAAGTTCGCGAAAGTTTTCCCCTTCATCTATTTTTTCCAAAACGGCACTTAATGGACCCAGGTCAGGCTTACTATCAAAAAGAATTATTCTTTTAAAACGGATATTTTTTGTTAAGTTTGATAAAACCGTTTGTAGTTGTACATCAGTCATATGATGAATAACATTCATAAATAAAACAATATCGAATTTTTTATTCAGCGGCTGTAAATTTTGGGCATTCAAAAATAAAAAATTTCTTGCCGGACTGCCAAAGTGTTTCCGTGCGTATTGTATATAAGATAAATTATTATCGACTCCTACATAGTATTTTGGGCGGATGAATTTCATTATTGTTCCGGGACCACATCCTATTTCCAAGATAGAATCATGCGGATACTTCTCAATGAGGCGTTTTGCTACATGCGGGAAATCCATGTCTAATATCTGGATGACATTATATATCCCGGGGATGTTCAAGAGTTGAGTTTTTAGGTTCATTTTTCGCGTCGCCTAAATTGCAAAATGGCAATAATATAGCGGAGTGAATCATGAAATGGCTTTACTGTCGAGGTCTTTTTTACGTTTCGTATAAATTGAACAGGAAGTTCAACGATTCGTAAACGAGATTGATATGCTCTTGCAACTAGTTCGGTATCCCAAAACCAATGAGGATCCCGGACGGCACTAAGAACGCGCAGAATTTTTTGTCTTTTAAAAAACTTATAACCGGCCTCCGTATCGTGGATAGGGAGGTGTAAGAGTCGGCGTACCATCATCGCATAGCCTTTGCTCAGGAGTGTACGCAGAATATTCTGAAAAGAAAAATCTACAGTGTAATAGCGTTTTGCGACGACAATGTCTGCCCGATTTTCCATAATGAGGTGTGTGAAAGAGGGTATATACTTTGGAGAAACTTCCAGATCGATATCGATATACCCAACGATGGTTGAGGAAGACATCCTTATTCCCTCTGTCACAGTTGCGCCCCTACCCCGGTTGTGAGCGTGCATGAGAAATGTAATATTTTTTTGCTTTTTTATTATCTGTTTTACCAACTGCGGAGTTTGATCGGTACTTTTGTCATCGATAATGATAAGAGAAAAGTCATTGTAAAAAAACTTCTTCATGTACGCTATAATGCGTGGTAAGCTTTTTTGAATATGTTCTGCTTCGTTATAACAAGGGAGAATAAGGGTAACGAGGCGGGAAGAAAGCATACACTACATAGTACCAAATAGTATGGAAAAAAAATACTATTCTGTCCTTTATCATCACCAAAATACATTTTGGTGGTATAAGGGAATGAAGGATATTAACATTCGGTTAATCAAGAAATTTCTTCCCCGGGGAGAAAACCGCATTCTTGATGCAGGATGCGGTGCGGGTGCCGCATTACCGTATTTATCACAATTCGGGAACGCTGTTGGCATTGATGCTTCATCTGACGCAGTACGGTACGCCAAAACAATCGGAAAAGCGATGAAGGGGAACATCATGCATTTGCCGTTCAAAAATGAAACATTCGATATGGTTTTCTGTTTCGGGGTTCTCTACCATAGATGGGTAATTGACGACAATGTTGCAATTGCTGAATTCCGGAGAGTTCTAAAAAAAGGCGGTTTCTTATACAGCCAGGAACCGGCATATCATTGGCTCATGGGTAACGAAGATGAAATTTCACAAGGGAAACATCGCTATACGCTACCGGAAATGCAGAAAAAACTGAAACAGAAGAAATTCAAAATTCTCAAAGCCACATACGTAAACACCATTCTTTTACCTCTGGCTATTTTGCGCCGACTGCCAAACATTTTGGGTTTTCGGGAAAAGAAAAAGGAAAGCGACATTTTTACTTTACCGCCGATAGTTAATGCTCTTTTTTATATAATACTGCGCATAGAAGGATTACTTCTTCAATATGTGAACTTTCCGCACGGTATGTCGATCATTTGCATTGCAAAAAAGTAAGTCACGCCATATCAATATGATGAAAAAAAGAACGTCTCCGATTTCGTATCTTGTTATAATTATTATGATAATTGCTCTTGTTGTTCGATTCGTGGGAATCAAACCCGGTTTTCCTCCACTCCACGCAGACGAACCTACAAGCTACAGTACTGCGATCTATATGAATTTGCACAACTTTGAACCTGACTACTTTTTTTATGGTGCCGGAATGCCCTTGATTCACGCGATATTATATAGAACGATCATAATTCCCATACGATTGATAGACTTATTTATCAGGCAACCTCAAAGTTTGGTCTCTTTCATTTCGACAAGTACTGATTTTTTCGTGCGGTACGGGGTAGCAATTTTTGGCCGTCGGGAAGTCTACGCAATGTTTTGGTCCCGTGCGATTGCCGCTCTTTTCGGGAGTGCTACCGTACTTCTTGTGTATTTCACAGGCAAGCGATTATTTAATAAATCAGTCGGATTATTTACAGCATTTTTTTTAGCGGTTAATTATCGGCATGTACTCGGAAGCCACTTTGGTCTTCCCGATATACACAATAGCTTTTTTGCGGTTCTTTCCCTTTATGCAGCCTCACTCATTTTAGAGAAACGGACCATATTGCGGTACGTATTTGCCGGTGTTAGCGCCGGATTGAGTTTTTCCATCAAATATCAGCCATTCGCATTCTTTCCTTTACTTGTTGCCCATACATATTGGACAGTAAAACAACGTCAGCTATTTACCTTTATCGGCGCACATGCGTGGATTGCAGTTATCAGTTTCATCGTAACGTTTCTTGTCATTAACCCGTATTTTCTGTTTAATGTGTCGAAAGTAATATCTCAAAACGCTCCGTCTTATCAAACTTATCAAATCGGTGAACTCATGCTCCGTCCGTATGGTTATTTCTATCTTTTTCATTGGGGCATTGGGGAGCTTCCGTCCGTTATTGTCGTGTTAGGAGCGCTCTTGATGCTCTGGAAAAAAAGACTGAATTTTTTACTGATAGGCTCCTATGCTTTCATTTTTTTACTGTTTATGACGTACGTGAGCGGTGGGGGTATATACACAAGAAATTATATTCCGCCGATACCATTCCTTATGCTCTTTGCCGGTTATGGATTGTGGAGTTTGGTTTCCGTACTTCCCAAGCATGGTTTCGGACAACATATTGCTATTTGGGTTCTGCTGATACTGATAAATTTTTATCCGATAAAAAACGTCATTGTTTTGGACATGAACTACCTTAAGCCTTGGGGCCCGACTGTTTTAGAGGACTGGATAGATAAAAAACTTCCCGAGGAAATTCGTCTTCGTGCACACCAATTATTTCTTAATGACAAAGGAACAAACGCATTGAAACGCAAAAACGTGACGTTTCTTAATTGGGATTGGCGGGACAGTAAAGGTGCCAATTCACTTACCGAATTTGTTGAAGAAGGCACGGATTTTGTTATCATCCGCCTTTCTTTGCTCCAACTCCAGACATACGGGTGGAGACAATTTCCTAAAAAAGAGTGGTTTTTTAAGTACAACAGCGTACCATATGATTATATTCTGAATAGTTATTACGGGTTAACTCTTCGCGAATTGCTCCCATATACGGTTTCTGAACTATACAAGCCATGGCAGGCTCCCGAGCATGGTTTTCTCGTATTTAAAATCCCGCGTAAAGTAAATACACGTGGTCGTTCTGTTGACCGTCAAACTTTTCTTACCGATGATGCATTGTGGCGAAGTGTTAATCCATTTGATTTAGGCAGCTATGAGTTTTCCTGGTTTGGTGAAGGGTTTAGGACACCGGGGTCAATACGCATTGAGGGAGAGTCGGGAGACAGTACGGCCCGATTATCTTCCGAACCAATAATCATAGAACCAGGACAACACTATACGGTGACAGGATGGTTGCGCAACACTGAAACAAAGGCTAATCCGGATCAAGAAAAAGAGCCGGATGGATTTTTACGTATAGACTTTTATGCAGATGGTAACACAAATGTACCGATAAGCTTGGGAGTCGGATTATCAGCAAGAGTGCTCCCTGATAACATATGGCATCAGGTGCAGGTGAGCACTGTAGCACCCGCGGGAGCGCGAGTTATGACGATCAGCTTTCAGAAGAAAGATCCTATACTTCCTTATACAACATTCGTTGATGATATAGAGGTTTATGAATCCCAACCTCCTCCCGAACAATGGTTGCAGATCCCGTATATAAAATCGACGATACAATGGAAAGATGTTTTTTATCCCGGATTTCTCTAATCAATAAAATCTACTCGAATAGGCGAACGTAGATCTTTTTATAATCGTATCTATCCGCAAGATTCTTCGCATTTATTTGGTACGAGTTGTAGCGGGAGAGAATTGTACCAATAGCACGGACAAATTCTTGTTTCCTGGTGTAGTTAAATACTATGCCGGCACGGGAGCGACGGATTTCGCCGGCAAGACTTATGGGTGTGACGATGACCGGAATTCCCAGACTTAAGTAATCTTTAATTTTTGAGTTATCCGTATAGTAAGACACATTGCTTTCTTCCGGTACGTAGGGCGCGATGCCTATATGCCATTGTTTCTGAATGTTTTTTACTTTTTGATAATCCGGAATATATCCGTAGAATTTGACCGGAACCTGCGATTTTCCGGCTTTTTCCCGGAAGTATTGTTCATCAGGGCCGGAACCAATTATTTCACATGTAAGATTTGGGAAGAGCTCGTGTATCCTTTGAGCATTATCAAAGAAAATATCCAAACCCTGTGTTTTTTTGAGAACACCCAAAAAGCCAATAATTGGCGCAGTAAGATCGCGTTTTGATTTACGTAGCGGGTTGACGCTCGTTCCTATGGGTACTACCAAGGTGTCATGTTTGGGAAGCGCGTTGATTTTCATTCTCAGTTCCTGAAGTTTTAGGTGAAGAAACGCAACAGTATCGGATTCTTGGGATGCTTTCTTGTCAAATTGCCAATAGTTCCACCGAACGAGACTGACAATTTTATTGGGATGCGAGGGAGGATAGTAATCCCAGACCCAAAAGATCGTTTTTTTTACAAAACGGTATTTTTTTAAAAGATTGCCCACCCAGGCGGTAAAAGCGTTGACTGTGAAATATATATCGTATGGTCCGTACTGATTTTTGAGTCGGATAACGTAATACCAAATTTGCAAAAGATTTAGAAACGACCGGATAGGAATAAGAAGGAAAACTGTCGATGGCGTTGTTCGAATGGGCAAATCTAAGAGTGCGTATGTTTTTATTAATTTCCCGTTCTTATATATTGATAGTGTTCCAGGTTTATGTACTGCTCCCAAGTGGTGGAAGTTAAATGAGAAAAGCAGAATGGTTTTAAACTTTGTCCGCAGATAATCAAGAATTCTCCCCGCATTTTCATAGGGGGAAAAATTAACGTAGATGATGGTTTTATATTGTCTAATCACACAATTATTCTTTACGTAAAAGTTGAAAACGCAACCATTCGTAGATTATGAGCAACGCCATGACAAAACTTACCGGTATATGTAATACCATAACAGAATCATGTTTTTTATGAACGAGAGAGATAGCTGAAATTGTCGGGCCAATAATACTTAAAGCGTAAGGGATAAAAAGTATTTTCCTCATACGCCTGGTTCTATTCATGAACCGTTCCCGATTGGCAAAACCCATCCCTTTGATAACAACAAAAAGATTATTTCGAATTCTCATGCGGTATTTTTGGATAAAACTTTTCCACCCGCCGACATGATAGTGATAAAGAGGTGCATTCGGTACATAGGCAATTATGCCGCCTTCCATAATTAGTTTGATTCCCGAAAGAATGTCATCACTCCAACCCATCGATTCACGCTTGAAAGTAGCGACTGTTCCCACCCCTTGGGATAAACCGAACAAAGGGTGATTTTGCGCAGTAAACTTATAGAGAAGATAGTCTTTGGTGATTTTGAGTGGTTGATACAGACGCCTGTAATCTTTGGGGTTAGCGGCATTTTGGTAGATAAACCAAGTGAAGGGATCAGTAAAGAGATGGCCGAGATATCTATTGAGTGGATGAGAGCCAGGCGGCGGCTCTGTTTGCGGCAGTAGCCCTTTTACTGTCTTGAGATTTTCAAGATATGGTTTGACCATAGATGAAAGCCAATTTTGAGATCCCAGGACGTTATCAGCATCGGTAAAAAAGAGAAGTTCTCCTTTGGCAACCCCCGAGGCTCTTGCTTTTCCCGGTTCATGCCACGTTTCCGGATTAGGAATTACCCTAGCTCCAAAAGATTCGGCTACTTTTTGAGTTTTATCCGTTGAACCACCGTCAGCTACAACAATTTCTATCTTGTTTTGCGGATAGCGTTGACTGCGAATTGCCGAAAGACAGCGCGGCAAAATATCGGCAGCATTGAGCGTCGGGATGATAAATGTTACCCGTGGTTTCTTATTCATGGACTGCTTTGTAGAGCCATTGTATAATGCGCATTATATTATGATTCCGCTTATTAAATCTACGTTTCATCAAGAGAAAAGCACAAAAGAAAAAATTAGTCAGTTTATTCGGAAAAACTCTCACCTTAGTATGGCGGACGAATGTGCTAAATTTGAAAAAAACTTTTCTAAATACCAGGAAAGAAAGCATTGTGTAATGGTCAACAGCGGTAGTTCAGCCAATCTGGCTATCATCCAAGCTCTCCTTAACCTGGGAAAAATTAAAAAAGGAGACATGGTAGGATTTTCAGCGCTGACCTGGTCAACGAACGTCATGCCGCTCATTCAGCTCGGGTTGACGCCAATTCCTATTGATATTGAACTATCGACTCTGAACGTTTCTTCACGAACATTACTTGCTGCAATAAAAAAATATCCTCTGCGTATGCTTTTTTTGACCAATCTTCTGGGGTTTTGTGATGACATAGACGTTATTCAACGTGTCTGTCAAAAAAGAAACATACTCCTTATTGAAGATAACTGCGAATCACTGGGTACGATTTACAAGAAGAAAAAATTGGGAAATTATGGATACGCGAGCACGTTTTCATTTTATGTGGGACACCACATGTCAACTATCGAAGGCGGGGCCATCTGTACTGACAACGAGAGTTTGGCGACTATGTTACGGATTGTGCGGGCTCATGGTTGGGATCGAAATCTTTCTTTTGTAAAACAAAAAGAAATTAGAAACAAATTCAAAGTTAATTCAACTTTTTATTCCCGCTATACGTTCTATGAACTGGGGTATAACTTTAGACCTACGGAAATAAGCGGATTTATCGGTAATGTCCAATTGAGATATATAGAGAAAATTATTAGTCGGCGGCAGGCAAATTTTTTACGTATGGCAATACCAATTTATCAAAAAACTGACCGGTATTATCCGATTCGATTTGAGCACATCGAACGGTTGTCTAACTTCGCCGTCCCGGTAGTGTGCCGTTCTGCAGCGATTCGGGACGAGTTGGTTAGGCGTTGCGAGAGGGTGGTAGAAATTCGGCCAATCGTCGGAGGGGATATAACAAATCAACCGTTCTACAAGAAATACATGGGACAGTATGCTCAGACTTTTAGACATTCAAACGCCCGAATGGTTCATGAACGAGGTCTTTATTTTGGTAACAACCCGCAGCTAACTAAAAAAGATATGGATACGATAGTTAAAATTTTCACAAGGTGACGCTATGCGAAATTTTTGGAAACGACAAAAGGTGCTGGTTACCGGCGGCGGGGGGTTTATCGGAAGCCATCTTGTAGAGAAACTGGTGGAAAAAGGTGCACGGGTGACGGTCGTTGATGTGAACAGGAAACAGACGGAAGAAAATCTGTCCGGAGTGACGAGTAAAGTACGATTGATAGCAGGGGATTGTCGGAAGAAACAGGTCATAGAAACAGCTTGTTCCGGGCAAGATATTGTCATGAATTTGGCAGCCAGAGTTTCCGGGATTGAGTTTAACCGACAGCATCAAGCAACGATGTTTCGGGATAACCTTCAGATTGCCACCGCAGTTATTGAAGCGGCCAGGATAAACCATGTCAAACGATTTTTAGTAGTATCGTCTGCGTGCGTATATTCACTACAGTGCTCAATTCCCACACCAGAAAGTGAAGGATTTATGGGAGAACCCGAAACAACAAATGAAGGGTATGGATGGTCAAAACGCATGGCAGAAAAACTTGGAATGTATTACGCGCAGGAATTCGATATGAAGGTGGCTATTGTTCGCCCCTACAACAGTTATGGACCGCGTGATCATTTTGACCCGAAGATCTCGCATGTCATCCCGGCACTTATCAAACGAATATTTGATGGTGAGAATCCAATTGTGGTCTGGGGGAGCGGAAGGCAAACCCGGGCGTTTCTCTATGTTGATGATCTTGTCCGGGGTCTGATGCTAGCGGTCGAGCGTTATCCACAAGCCGATCCGGTGAATTTGGGTACAAATGAGGAAGTTACCATTGCCGAGCTTGTCAACAAAATAAAACTACTCATTGATCCTAAACGAAAAGTAAGATTTGACACCACAAAACCCGATGGGAGTCCCAGGCGTAATTGCGATAACTCAAAAGCCATACAGCATTTGCATTTTAAATCCCGTATACCACTCTCCGTAGGGCTAAGACACACCATTTTTTGGTACCGAAAATACGTATCACCCAAATAAAACGGTCACCTTCCTCTGCTATAATTTGTCTATGAAAAAAATAGTTGAATGGATACTTACTGCGAAGGTGTTAACTTTTCCCAGAAGATATTTAGTAAGAATTATCGCACGTGCCATGTCGGTTAGCAGAATAGGAGCGTTATATGTTCTTAACCTCCAGGATCCGGAAACTGCTAAAGCAGTTAATTTAATAGCACACATCAAAAGAGAAACAACGATGCTTTTGAGTGACTTTTGTGCCTACCAACTCTATACGACAGTGAAAAAAACGAGAAAAGTTAAAGGCGATATTGCTGAAGTTGGTGTCTATAAAGGAGGGTCAGCAAAGCTGATTTGTGAAGCTTCGCCCCACAAGAAGATTTACTTATTCGACACGTTTAAGGGATTACCCGAATTATCAATAAACGATAAATCTTCTCATTTTAAAAAAGGTGACTATGCTACCTCGTTTGAAATTGTTAAAACTTATTTGAAAAAGTATAGGAACGTTATTTTTTGTAAAGGGTTTTTTCCTGCTACGGCCGACTTTGTGAAGAAAAACAAATTCTCTTTTGTACATATTGATGTGGACCTTTATGAAGCAACATTTAATTGTTTGAAATTTTTTTATCCCAGGATGAATAAGGGAGGGGTAATTCTGGGTCATGATTATCCCGGAGCACCGGGGGTCAAAAAGGCGTTCGATGATTTTTTTAGGGATAAACCGCAAACAATCTTTGAGATACCCGGAACGGGACAATGTTTAATCTCGAAATGAAACTTAAATACTTTGCGATTATTGTTCTTTTGTTTTCCTTTTTCGGATTAACACTGACAAGCAGCGTATCAGAATCCCCGGTTACGGACGAACCCGGCCACATTAGCACCGGATTGCTCTACTTAAAATATGGTGATCTCACATTCAACTCCGGCTCTCCGCTTCTTGCAAACATTCTTTCCGCTCTTCCGCTTTATACAATGTCGTCTCTCACAATACCCATGGACGTTCAATATTTTCAAAATGGCTATTTACACTCCTTTGCTAAAGATTTTTTCATGATGAATAAAGCTAGGGTAGATCAAATACTACTTTTGTCACGATTGCCCATAATGCTTGCCGGCATGCTTCTTGGACTCGTCATTTTCATCTGGACCAAAAATTGGTACGGATTTTTCCCGGCATTACTTGCGCTTGGTTTGTATGTTGGAGAACCTAGTTTTCTTGCTCATGCACATTACGCAACAACGGATGTTCTCTTTGCCTTGATGTTTACCACAACAATCTTCTTTTTAGAGCGATACCTTTCTCAAAAACGCAATTATTATTTGTTTTTATTTGCCGCTTTATTTGCTTTAAGCCAGCTTGTAAAGATCACTGCGATTTTTCTTTACCCTCTTTGTTTTCTTATCTTTGCCATGTACTCAAGGAAAGCCGACGTTCTTGAAAAAATTTTCGAGGCAACACGGAGGGTTTTTGTGCTGGCCGTCTTTTCTCTGTTAGCCATCAATTCTTTTTATGGCTTCCGTGACATCGGTTTACCCTTATCGTATTATCTTGCCCGTGACCAATCGATCATAAATAGCCAGTATTCAATGAGCTTAATAGAATCCAATCTGCCGTTTGGTCAAACAAAATTCGCTGCAGTTTCTAAATATATTTACTACAGATTGCCGTTACCCGTAAGTTACCAATATGTAAAAACATTGGGTTGGGTTTTTTTTCGCTCGAAAATACCGCAACCATCATTTCTGGCCGGCCGATATTCTACTACCGGCTGGAAACTGTATTTCCCGGTCTTAGCCGTTCTTAAAATGCCTCTCGGGTTGTTATTATTTGTTTTTGCTTCTCTTTTTCTGGCCCTCACAAAAACCAAACATATTGAAAAAAAAGAGCATGCTTTTTTAATTATTCCGGTTGCCTTATCAACTGCCGGACTCATATTTTCAAGGATCAACACCGGATACCGGTTGCTTCTGTTTTTGTTGCCTCTGTCCATTATTTTTGCAGTACGGTTTGTTTTCAAAGAAAAAAAATTTTCTTCCGTCATGTTTGTCGTTATGTTGGTTCAGCTTATAGTAACAGTAACTAATTTCCCGAATTTTTTGGGTTATGTCAACCTGATTCCGGTTCGTGACAAATACAAATATATGTCTGACTCTAATCTGGACTGGGGACAGGATGTAAAAAAATTATCTTTGTATCTTAAAGATAATAAAATTGATACCATTCATATGAATCTATTCGGCGTTATGGATACTGAACTCTATGGACAGCACTATGAAGAGTTTGGACCATCCTGGATCAGAGATTGGATTGGAAAAGCGAATGGAAGTGAAGATTGTCAGGATAAAGGTGCGGGACTCTACGCTGTGAGTGCTAACCAACTGTCCGGGACATTTTTTCAGACTCATGATTGTTTTAATTGGTTGTTAAATAAAGGAAAACTTACTAACATAATCGGTTCTTCGATCTATATATTTCGATATGATTAATAAAATTAAAACACCAGATATCTTAATTAAACTAGTGATTACAAGTCGTATTTGGAAAAATAAACTTTTGTTTTTCCATGAGAGGCGGTTACTACATTTTGAAAAACAAAAACAAAAAATACTTTATGAAAAACTTAAAACTGATTTTAATAAACTTTATAAAAAGATTAAGCGATATCCGATACGTACATACGTGACTCCTTTTTGGCAAGACTCCAATAAAAAGATGGAACGTGTTCTTTTGCCATATCCTGCATTTGATTTTTTCAATAACCCAAATTTATTGTTTTTAATGTTTATGACTTCCGGCGGTAATTTGTTAAAGAAAGAACTAAATTATTTAGAGAATAAAATAAAAAAACCTTTCTTAAAAAAAATAATCAGAGAAGAGTATTTTGGTTCAAGTTTAATATTAAATCGCGAATATATATCATCGCACAATTCCATTCACCATCTTTATCACCTGTTGAAATATGAGGAACGAACAGGGAAGAAGTTATCAAACAATATGTCAATTGTGGAGTGGGGTGGCGGCTACGGAAATTTAGCAAAAATATTTAGACGGTATACCAAAAGACGCACAACATACATCATTGTTGATACTCCATTGTTTTCCTGTATGCAATGGTTATACCTTTCTATTGCTCTTGGTTCAGATGAAGTAAGTATTATTTCAAACCCAAATGAAAAAATTATTAACGGACGGGTAAACATTTTGCCGTTGGGTTTAATTAAGTATTATACGTTTAACGCAGATTTGTTTGTATCTACCTGGGGTTTATCGGAATCTACAAAAGATTGTCAGTTGTTCGTAAAGGATAAAAAATTTTTCGGGTCCAAAAATTTTCTTCTGGCTTTTCATAAAAGCACCGCTATTCTGCCGGATTCAGATTTCATACGATCAATTCTGCCTAAAGATATTAAGATAGAAAAAAATAATTTGATGAAAGGCAATTTTTATGCATTTAGTTAAATTATCCAATGTTTGCCTATGAAAATTTCATCTTTATTGCGTAATCAGGGATTATTCATAGTGTTTTTAGCACTTTCCGTGATTTTTACATACAAAGATCTCCCCAAAACTTTTTTCCAACAGGATGAGTGGTGGACCTTTGGCAGTTTGATCTTTCGTGAATCCGGAGGTTTAATAAACGTGCTTCGCGATAGTTTTGTAAGAGGTAAAATTCATTTTACACCCCTCAATGAAATAACAGGTTATCTCCAGTTCCGTGCATTTGGTATCAATTTTGTGCCGTACGCTTGGACAAGCATTGTTCTTCACATTTTTATCAGTTGGTTGGTGTTTTGGTTGTTTCGGCGTATAACGAAAAAATCGTCACTAAGTTTACTCGGAGTGCTGTTATTTGCAGTAAATAGTATCGCGCATCAGGCAGTGAGCTGGGTTGCTGCCAGCACCAACACATTAGGAGCGACATTTTTTTCACTTCTGTCTCTTGTCGCCATGCTGTTTTATGTCAAAAAAAGGACAATCAAACTTGTTTATGTATCTTTAGCGGCTGCGATCGTCGCCTTGTTGTTTAAGGAAACATTGTTTGCTTTTTTGATCGCGCCGTTAATAGTAATTCTTTATGGCAGAGAATACGGCCTCACGATAATGAAGAATTTTTTTTTACCCTCGATTATTTTTTTGGGTTTCTATGCACTGTTGAGAGTCCTAATTTTTTTTGTCTCTGAACCGGTGGTTTTGGGACTGACCGAAGTGCAAAATCAACCCGGCATTTCCGTCATTATCTATCGAGGCTTTGTACTGGCATTCAAAGCATTTCCTCAATCGCTTATTGGGCAAGGGATGCTTCTTTCTCTCTCAAGAGCGTTGGTGTACCTCGCCTATCCAACTTTTATTGCAGCAGATGGTGCAGCAAATCCTTACGTTGTTGAAACGGCGGCTCTTGATCTTACTTGTTATATAGTAAGCTTTTTGGGAGCAGTCATCTCCTATGTGGTGTGGCGGTATTACCGAAAAAATCAAAAAGAACTCGGTTCAGCGATAATTTTGTCGCTTGCCATCATTGTGGCGGGAGCTTTACCTATCATTCTCATACCGGGAAAAGGAGGCTATGTATCAATCATCGAGCCGCGTCATTTGTATATGAGCACGATTGGCGCAAGCCTATGGTTTGTGCTTGTAGTGAATGCGTTTGTACGTGTATTCCTAAAATCAAAAAGAACATTTTGGTTAATCGCGATCCTTATTCCCGTCGGATTTTTTCATCTTCAGACTGTCCGGAGTGATATGGATAAACTTAAGGAGCTCGGCGATCAACGCCGGTCATTTTTGACAACAGTTAAAAATGCATATCCCTCGCTTTGGAAATACAGTGTTTTTTACGTTGAGAGTGACAGTGCATATTATGGTATGCCGACTGAGGAAACAAATTTACCGGTTCAGTCAGGCTTTGGACGGATGCTGATGGTGTGGTATCAAGAGAAAGAAAAATTGCCGGGGTGTTTATTTGAAGGAGTATTTCTTCATGACCTTATTGCAGAAGGATATAGGAATTGCGAAGGGCGAGGATTCGGGTATGCGAGAAAATATGAGACACTGCTTAGGATTCTTAAAGATAATAAACTTGATAGCGATAATGTAATCGCATATTCCTGGAACGGAAAAACAAAGGAATTTTGGAATATTACCGGGGAGTTGAGAATGAAGATAAATAAAGATCTAAAGGCGGCTGCTCTATGAAATTTTTCATCTTCACTGTCGCAATTTATTTGACCTTGATTGTTTTGTCTTTCGGCAATTTGCCGCAAACGTTTTTTCAACAAGATGAATGGGCAATTTTTGGCAATTACCTGTATTGGGATAAGGCTCATTTGAGTATTTTTCAGAGACTGTTTGTTTATGAACAATACACGCATCTCGTGCCTTTTAGTAACGCGTTCTCTTATATACAATTTACGCTGTTCGGTCTTAATTTTGCTCCTTATTCATTGGTAAGCTTGTTGCTTCACGTAATCAACGCACTTCTCGTTTTATCGTTGGTCAATATTTTACTAAAAAAGCGGTTCCTCGGGGCTCTTGCAGGCGGCTTATTCCTTATTAATTCCATCTCTCATCAAGCGGTGACGTGGATCGCTACAGCCCCCGGGACTGTCGGGTCAACCACAGTTTTGCTCATGTCTCTTGTTCTCTATGCGAAATATCTTACCCATCAAGGGAGAAAGTCCTGGTACTTATGGTTATCGCTGTTATTATTTCTTATTTCTTTAGGATTTAAAGAAACATCGATTTTTGCTTTTGTGTTTTTCCCTTTTTTTGGGTGGCAGTTTATGCCCAAAAGAACATTTAAGACTCTTTTCAGGCTGACGATTCCCATAGGAATTCTTGGTGTAGCATACGTTTTTATCAGATTGTTCTTTTCTATATTTATTATTTCATCACCCTCAATACCGGCAGAACTGACACAACCGAGTATTCCAGTTTATTTATTTAGATTAATAGCGATACCGGTAAGGGTATTGGCACAAAGTTTTATGCCGATACCGTTTATTCTTAAGGCATCAAGAGAATTAGTAAAACTGGCGTATCCACATTTTGCTATTGATAATACCCCGGATCCTTATCTGGTCGAGAGCGTAGCTGCGGACATTTTGTCTTTTTTTATTTTTTCCATAATTCTTTTTACCAGAGTTATCCTGAGAAGTTACTGGCAAAGATTAAAGGCTGCCAACACAGCTCGTCTTTTTGATGTATCACTTGTTTTTATCGCCTTGAGTGCTTTACCGTTTGTCGTGATCCCTGGAGCGGCAGGTTACCTTGCACTCCTTGACGGAAGACATTTATACTTAACCGGAACTTTTTCGGCAATACTCTTAGCCATCGTACTTGATGCTGCATGGTCAAAATTTAACAGAAAGACTTTTATTCTTTTCATTGTTTTAGCGCTCCTTGGATTATTCTCAACGTATCATGTGTTAAAGGTGAGACGGGATATCTCTTACCAGATGGCACTGGGGCAACTTCGACAATCGATCTTACATAAAATATCAGATACCTACCCGACGCTCCCGCAAAAAGCAGTTTTTTATATCACGAGCGACGCGCCCTATTATGGTTTGCCGTATGAAGAACCCATTGTGCCATTCCAATCCGGTTTCGGTCAGACACTCCTCGTCTGGTATAATGCCCGCATTGATGATTTACCTGCATGTTTGTTTGAACACCAATATCTGTATGTTTTGCTTTCCGAAGACTATAAAGAGTGTGGGGGGAGGGGATTTGGATATTTTCGAAAACCCGAATCCTTTAATCAGGCGATTAAAAAATATGAGCTTGATCCGAACAATGTGATTGCGTTTCGTTTTTCGTCTTCAACTAACTCATTACTAGACGTAACGGAGGAAACACGAGAAATTATTCGCAGATTAGGAAAACTATGAAACAACAACCGTTAGTTTCAATAAATATTCCTACCTATAACTCGGGCAAAACTCTCGTCGAGACACTCGAGTCGATAAAAAAACAAACGCATCATGCAATAGAACTCATTGTTTCAGATGGATTCAGCATAGACAATACTGTTGAGATAGCAAAACGTTATAAAGCAAAAATTCGTTTTGTGGAAAAACTTGGAGACGCTCGTTACCAGGATTATAAAGCGAGTAACGGAAAATATTTATTCTCAGTTGATTCTGATCAGGTTCTCGATCCGAATGTAGTAGAAGAATGTGTCAAACTCTGTGAAGAAAAAGGGTACGATGGCGTCACCATACGCGAAAAATCCATCGTTACTAAGGGGACGCTATTGGAAAATCTTATTGCTTATGATAAGTGGATTATCGATAAAAACAGAGCAGATGATGCTGTATTTGGGACTGCTTGTCCTCGATTTTTTCGGAAAAGTATTTTTGACCGCATAACATGGCCGAAAGGACTTTCCGTTTTTGATGATACGATTCTCTACGTGCAACTTGTAAAGATGGGCTCCCGCATTGCGTATCTTTCACGTGCGTCCGTTCGTCACCATGAAGTGACAAGTTGGTACGCGTTTATAAAAAAGTTTTTTCGCTACGGTAAAGGATACTTTGGGGCGCTCAAAACCCAACCTGCAACAATTGCTGCTCATTCTCTTCCCCGCGCTTCTTACTTTTCTCTTGCAGCGCTTTCTAAGCCATACTATTTTTTGGGACTCCTCCTTCTCTATACAGTTAAAGTACTATCAGCTGGTGCAGGAGTAGTCGCGTCTTTTCTTGACAATGAAACTTCGAAATCTACTCGTTAATGCCGGTGACTACCCGTATTATGGAATGATCGCGTTGGAACTTCGCGAGATGAGAACCGTTCTTGATGTAGGGTGTGGGAGTAATTCTCCGCTGTCGAAAATAAAAAAACATTTCTATTGCGTCGGCGTTGATATTCATAAACCCAGTATTGCAGCAAGTCGTCAGCAAAAAATACATGATGAGTATGTTGTCGGAAACGTTTTCGATATAGACAAACTCTTACGAGGGAAACGGTTCGATGCAGTTGTTGCCCTTGACCTCATTGAACATCTACCTAAAGAGAAAGGATGGAAGTTACTGCGAAAAATGACAAAACTCGCAAAGAAAAAAGTATTGCTTTTGACCCCCAACGGTTTTATAAAGCAAACGCCGGTTGACGGCAATGAATTTCAAAAACATCTCTCAGGATGGTCAGTTGATGATTTTAAACAAATGGGATACCAAATCTATGGCATACGGGGCTTGAAGTGGTTACGGGGAGAGTATGCGACAATCAAATGGAAGCCGTGGTTTTTCTGGTCGGCAGTGTCAACGATTTCAGAACTCTTTGTTTTTTTTGTGCCAAGGCTAGCTAATCAACTATTTGTCGTTAAACATCTTTGAGAAAGCGATATCGTAGGTATTTTTCCAGGTATTTTTGCGCGCAAACTCACGGGCTTTCGTCACAAGTTTTTTGTAAAGAGCGGTATCCGAAAAAATCCTGATTATTTGTTTTGCTAATTCTTTGGAGTCATCCTTGCAAATTATTCCTCCCCCAAAATCATATATTTCTTTCCCCAGCGGTGGTACTTGTGTCGTAAGAATCGGAAGCCCGGCCCCCATATAGAGCCGGAGTTTTGTTGCATCACCATACGCACGGTGCGAGCCGGAAAGTATTCGGTATGGGGCAAGACCAAGCATATAGTGGTTAATAAATCGGGAGAGTTTGACAACATCGCCAATAAAACCGTGAAATGAAATAGCACCTTTAAGATTCAACCGTTTGATAACTTCTTCTACGCGTGCCTGATCTTTTCCGTTTGTCCCGTAGACATGAAGTGATGCTTTGGGAAATTTCTTACGGACAAAGCCCATTGCCTCTACCGCCGTATCAGGCCCGTTCCAAATATTCAGAGTTCCCGCGTAAACGAGCGAATACGGGATGCGCGAAGTAGCCGGGAGCGGGCAAATTTGATTGGGGAATAGTGCGTTCGGAACGTGAATGAGAGGCTTCATTCTGTTTTTGTTGATCCCTGCTATTATTCTTGCGGGTTGAAATGCTTTTGATACGTCCCAGATAAAATCTGCATGGGTTGCGCAGAAGCGGTCAAGCCAGAGATAGAGAAAGTTAAGGAGTGTGTTTTTATACCGATTAGGAGAGTAGTCGGAAACGTAATAAACAACCCCCTTTACACGTCCCAGGCTCCGGAATATGATTCCAGACAGCGTATATACGGATTCTAAACCTATAAAAAGATCGTAGGTTTTTCCGGATCTTATAAACCACTCAAAGACAGCAAAAAAGTCTCGAAATTTAAATGAAGGTTGGAATGCATTTTTATTCTGGAGCCACAGAATTGGGGAGAGAACCTTGCTCATCCATGATATAGATGTTCGCTTCCCTTCTTCAAAGATTGTTATGACGTCGCTACTTCCCGGATGGAGACCATCGATAAGATCAACATTTACTTTTTTGGATGAAAAATACGAAAAAAGCGGCTCAATCATGCCGTTTATTGGAGTACGCTTTCCTTTCATCCAAAGAGAAAATGTGGCAAAGAGAATTGTCTTTGGCATGATACACATTGTACAATACATGGTATGAGGAAAGCTAAAAAGGTCCTCGTTACAGGATCGGCAGGACTTATTGGTTCTGAATCAGTCAAATTTTTTGCCGAGCGTGGATTTGATATTGTCGGTATAGATAACGATATGCGCGCTTATTTTTTCGGAAAAAGCGCGAGTACTGCATGGAATAGAAAAAAACTTGAAGAAAAATACAAAAACTACAAACACTACAATGCTGATATTCGTGATCAAAAGGCTCTGGAGGATATTTTTAAAACTCACCGCTTTGACCTCATCATTCACACAGCTGCCCAACCTTCTCACGATTGGGCGGCAAAAGAACCGCTGACGGATTTTTCAATTAATGCATCCGCAACGCTCCTCCTCCTCGAACAATACAGACAACACTGTCCGCAGGCTGTGTTTATCTTTACTTCAACGAACAAAGTGTACGGGGATAGTCCCAACAGGTTACCTCTTGTTGAACAAAAAACGAGATGGGAACTTCCGAAAGACAACCGTTACTTTAAAGGAATTGATGAGTCTATGAGTATCGATAACACACTTCACAGTGTTTTTGGTGCGTCAAAGGTTGCTGCTGACGTTATGGTGCAGGAATATGGTAAGTACTTTGGACTTCTAACCGGGACGTTCCGAGGCGGGTGCTTAACCGGATCATCCCATTCAGGAGCCCAACTCCACGGATTTCTTGCGTACCTTGTCCAATGTGTCGTTGCCGGTAAGCCGTATACAATCTTCGGATATAAAGGGAAACAGGTGCGTGATAATATTCACGCCTTTGACGTGATCAACGCTTTTTACCGCTTCTATCAAAAACCCCGCCCTGGTGAAGTCTACAATATTGGTGGCGGAAGATATTCAAACGTATCGATTCTGGAAGCAATTTCAAAAATAGAAACGAAGACAGGCATAAAGGCAAAGACCGTTTATAA
>MFJV01000001.1:908477-1005969 GCA_001780985.1 Candidatus Gottesmanbacteria bacterium RIFCSPLOWO2_01_FULL_43_11b
TGTTGCGGATTTAACGAAATTAATGGTCCACTTTCGGGGGTGGAAAATTAGCTATGATACGGACAAAATTCTTGATGAACTGATTGCCAACGTACACGTATGAGCTACAAAAATATTTTAGTGACCGGTGGTGCCGGATTTGTCGGGTCAAATATCGCAATCAAATTCAAAGAACATTTCCCAAACATTATAGTTACAGCTTTCGATAATCTTTCGCGAGTTGGTTCAGAACTCACCCTACCTCGACTTCTAGAACACGGTGTTACCTTTCGTCATGGAGACGTTCGTAAAAGAGAAGACCTTACGGGAACATTTGATTGTATTATCGAATGCTCTGCAGAACCTTCGGTCATGGCAGGAGTTACGACTTCGCCTCAATATCTTATCCAAACAAACCTCGTAGGTGCTATGAACTGTTTTGAGCTTGCCCGGGAGCAACACGCAGATGTAGTTTTTTTATCAACAAGCAGAGTATATCCAGTTAGTCCTCTTAATGATCTTCGCTTTCATGAAACAGAAACACGATTTGAACTTGACCAAATGAAAAACGGTATATCGACAGATTTTCCTCTTAATGGTCTTCGTAGTCTCTACGGTGCGACAAAATTAGCAGCTGAATTACTCATTATGGAATATGCTGCAAATTATCATCTCCATGCAGTTATTGATCGTTTTGGTGTTATTGCAGGGCCATGGCAAATGGGGAAAGTTGATCAGGGAATTCTTGCACTGTGGGTAGCCCATCATGTATTTAAAAAACCACTTTCCTACATCGGTTTCGGGGGGGTAGGAAAGCAGGTGCGGGATATCCTCCACATCGATGACGTTTTCGAACTGCTCATGTTGCAACTTAACGATATCAAAAAAAACTCCAATAAAGTTTTTAATGCAGGAGGAGGCAGAGACAATAGCATATCACTTGCAGAACTGACAAAACTTTGTGAAATCGTAACGAAAAATAAAATTACTATTCATTCGGAACCAGAAACAAGAGAAGGGGATGTCCGTATTTATATAACAGATAATACGGAAATAATGAAACAAACCGGATGGAAACCAAAAAAAAGTATAGACCAGATAGTTACCGATACATATAAGTGGATTGTAGCGAACAAAAATTCGTTACAGAATGTGTTTACTTAATATGTTCAAAAAATACAAGGATATAATCCGCGACATTGTTATCATTTTTTTTCTGAGCCTCACTCCGCTTCTTTGGTTCCGGTCAGATATGGTTATGGCTGGTCATGACCTTGTGGCTCCTTTGGATCCGAAAGTTTTTTTTACAGGGAGACTTTCGCCATGGATAGATCAGTTTTACGGTCAAAGCCAAGTCTTGATTTTGGGAACCATTCCAATTCATTTTATCGATGCAATTCCTTCTTACCTGGGTTTATCACTTCAGGCCGGACAGAAGCTTGTATATATTTTTTGGTTTTTCCTTATAGGACTCTCGGCATACACATTAGCCCATGTACTTAATTCAAAAAGCAGCATTTTTAAAATTACTGCCTCACTTCTTTATCAATTCAATTTCTTTATTCTTCAGGGATGGTGGATAGCGGAAAAAAGTAAGTTCTCAGCATATATCGCTGCCCCTCTCGTATTGTCGGTATTTCTTTTAGTCGAGAAGGGGAATGTTTCGCTTTTGTCAGGAGTAGTGCTTAATAGTTTCGTTCTTTTTCTTTTTAATGCAGGAGGGTTATTCGGTCTCCCTCTCTATGGAGGTTTTTTTGTCATAATCGGTAGCTTCATTCTCTTTTCAGTGACGGAAAATTTGTTCAAGAAAAATTTTACTGCGGTTAAAAAGATCCTATGGTTAACGGCATTAACTATTGTCCTTGGTGGAATGATGAATGCGTATGCGTTCCTGCCTGCGATGATGCAACTCCGTTCACAGGTGGGACAGGGCATTGCGGCGATCGGCGGAGTATCGGGCATCATCAGCTGGGCGGGTGAAATTAGTGCCAATGCAAGTCTTCTTAATCTGATGAGGCTTGAGGGTATAGCCGAGTGGTACGACAACCCAGAACATCCGTATGCGAAATTTTTTCTCTCAAACCCGATTCTTATCGCTGTGAGCTTTCTCTGGGCGATTCTATCATTCGCATCACTCTACTTCGTGCGGGAGAAGGAGGCGAAGAGAAAAATCCTCTACTTTTTCTTTCTGTATCTTATCGGTATATTTTTTGCGGCCGGTACGCACCCTCCGCTCGGATTTCTCTACCAGATGCTTGTTGAAAAAGTGCCGGGATTTTTTATATTCCGATCACCATATTTTAAATTTGCCTCGGGACTATTTCTTGCAAATGCAATATTACTTGCATACGTCATGGATGCCCTTCCTAAACGAATCCGCTTAGGTCTCACAAGTGTATTTTTAGCAATCGTACTCCTGTATCATTTTCCATTCTTTATGGGAAATTTTTTTGAATGGCGAAAAGGATTTTCAACACGCTTAGCTGTTCCCCCTTATGTATTTGAATTTGGCGCGTGGCTTAATGGTAAGAAAGATATAGGTCGGATTCTCATGCTTCCACCGGATAGTCCTGATCTACAGTATAGTCTCTACACGTGGGGATACTTGAGTTTTCAGGCGCTTCCGACACTTTTGAGTAACGCGTCTGTTGTTATTGATAACGATAAACTCAATTCCCCGGAGCGAATACTCACTTTGGAACTTTACAACGCTATCTTGGAGGGAAATTCTCAGAAGGTGGCACAATTGACTTCACTTCTTGGAATTACCCACGTGGTAATTCAGAATGACACTGCGATACCTGATATTTCATCAATACCAACCGAAATAAAGCTCTATTCACAGGGAATAATAAAAACAGGACTTTTTGAGGAAGAGAAAATATTTGACCAGTGGGAAGTATTCCGGCGAAAAAAAGAAGGGCCTGGTAATTTTTATACGGTTGGTTATCCTTCTCTCGTTGATGGGAGTGTCGAGGACAATGGTGCTTACGTGAACCAACCAGATTTGGCGGACGCTTTCATTTTCAAAAGTGAAAATGTTAACACGAATGTGCTTGCCTTTGGACAAACGATTATTGTTCCCCAATGTTTGACATGCCCAAGAAAAAATAAACCGGAAGTGGTTTTTCCGGAGCGCAACATTCTTCCGGGTGACCCATTGTACGCCGTTATTTTACTTTCGGAACAATTGAGAGCCCGACCGACAGATCCGCGAGGCATTATTTACAATACGCTTGGTATTTCCCTCAAACGGGTAAGTGAGATAAATCAAATGATGTTCGAGAAACGGCCTTTAACGAAAGTCATTACCGATCGCTACATATCACTTCTTCAAACAATTAAAACAAATTTTGAGAACTTACCGACATTTGAGGAAAAAATAACTGTCGCACGCGATACACAACAATATCTTCGGGCAGAGCGTAACTTTCTTCGCCCCAATCTCGGCAGTTCCGTGACAGCCGGTTCGCAGACAGTTCTTGCAGGGAGTATATTTTCCGCGCTTTCTGAAGTCGAAGCAATACTGGATCCTTACATAGCGCCTTTGGAAGATCAAAACAGCAGATTATACCAATTTAATCTCTCTGACGATAATACGTTTGGAGTATATCTACGGAGCGCTGATATTAAGGAATATGCGCGCAATAAATCAACATTTCTTTTGACTATTGATAATTCTGTAGTTCGAGAGGTTAATCTCGATACGGCAATGCAGGAGGAATGGCTACCATTTGGGACAGTTCGCGTTGGAAAAGGATTTCATACAGTTAAGTTATCTTTGCCACCAACAGTAGAAATGGCATATCCGCTCACGCCGATCGAGACAGAGTTTAGTTCAAAGGGAGAAAATAGCTGTTTTGGAACAACCGTTTCACCTTTAGTTCACGATAAGCTCTATAGAATGTGGCTAAGGTACCTTAACGATTTTTCTGACAACCTTATTCTTTTTGCATGGGAACACCAACCGGATGGGACGCAACGACTTATTTCTGCGGTTAAGCTCCTTGAAGGGCCATTTGAAGAGAAACAGGAACAAATAGTAGAGGTTTCATCAGGGGTAACACAAATAACACTTGCTCTCTGCGCTCCTAATCTTACGATTGAGCGAGCCGAGAAACAGTTTAACCTTTCGATAAGTGAAATCATTTATCCGGCAATTATTTTTACATCAACAACAAACAAACCATCAGCAACTGAATCAGTAGGGTATACGCGATACAGTCCGACTCGATACGAAGTGACTCTTGGACAAAACGTTTCTTATCCTATGCTTCTTGTATTTCCTCAGCGTTTTGATCCATGGTGGCAGATCAAGGGAGTGGATGCTCGGCACATAACAGTGAATGGGTATGCAAACGGATGGATTATTGAAAGACCAACATCTTCACCTCTCATTGTCGAATACAAAGGACGAGAATATTTTCGTTTGGGTCTCATTATTACTGCGATTTCTATACTCTTGGGTTTAGTAATTGTGCGAAAAAGAAAGGGTAAATAAAGAGAATATGCCAACAATAAAACAACTCTTTGGTCTTAGCATTGTTATTGTTATCACGTTACTACTACGGGATTTGCCGTATGCGAATGTCATTTTCATTAATAAAATTTGGCTTCTATATTTACTTATCTTACTCCTCATTATTTTATCGAGCATGAAATTTAAAGTGACACTCGTTTCGTACCTCACAGGATTTTTGTTTTTTGTTGCATTTCTATTAACTCTCCTCAAGCTTACTTTTTTTGCTGAAGCTATTGGCGCACTCATTTATTTTTCCTTATGGATCGTGCTTGTTCATCAAATAATCCTGTTTTATCGGCAGTCACGCTGACATGATACTTCCGCTCACAATTGTTTTCTTACTCCTCATTTTCCGCCCGTGGTTCACGTTGTCGGGAACATTGTCAGCCGGGGACTGGCCGTATTTATTTACCCAACACATACAATCATTTTCATGGCTTCCTGAACCGAGATTTCTGTGGCTAGCACCGTATTACCAAATTGTCACTAAATTTGCCGTTCAAATAGGTTTATCGTGGCATTTTATTGAAAGGTTGCTCTGGTTTTGGCCATGGATTGCTGTTTCTTTCTATTCTTCCTTTAAATTCACTAAATCCTGGCTCGGTGCAATTATGTACACAACAAACACTTACGCTCTCATGCTTTTGGCAGGGGGACAGATGGGAGTAGCGATGGCATATGCGATTGCACCGCTTGTTTTAACAAATCGTTGGATTTTTCCGGTACAAGTCATGTTTGACCCGCGGATTGCACTGCTTACTCTCATTGTCGCCTTACGAAAAAATCCGAAACAGTTTATTGTTCCGGTTTTAGTAACAATAATAATCCACACGTATTGGTGGGTACCGATACTCAAAAATCCCGCAATTGTCGGAACGCAATTTCAGGAAGCCACAAGTAGTGCAGTCAAATACTTAAGTTTCGCATCATTTTCCAATAGTCTAAGCTTTCTTCACCCTAATTGGCCTGAAAATATATTCGGGAAAGTGTATTTTCAAAGACCTGAATTTTTGATTATTCCGATCGTTGCCTTTGCAGGATTACTGTTTAAGGCAAATGCCTATTACGCCTTGTTAGCACTCATTGGTGCATTTCTCGCTAAAGGCATCAATGAACCATTTGGCGGAATATATTTATGGCTTTTTGAAAATGTACCGGGGTTTAGTCTTTTCCGCGACCCCACAAAATTTTATCTCTATATCGCTCTTGGGTATTCAGTGTTAATTTCACGCATTAAAAAACCGATGTTAGTATTTCTCTTTCTTCTTTTTTGGGCATTTACCCTTCGGGAAGCGATTTTAGGATCATTACCGGGAACTTTTCAGCCGGTTAAAGTGCCGAACGAATACACGAAACTTACGGGTGATAATGTGGGCTGGTATCCCAAAAAATCACGATTTAGCTTTAGCGGGAGTGATTTCATCTCACTTGAAAATATTCGTTACGTTGCAGTACCAACAGATGTCCGCGGAGAAATTTTCGTAACAGACCGAAAGTATGATGAATCAAAACACCAGGACGCAATTTTATTCATTTCAACGATGTCAGGAGTCCGAAGACTTGACGAATATAAAGAACTAGCTGTGTTTGAAGTCTTCAAGGAGTCTCCTTGAAGTTCTTAAAGTTTTTATGAAAATACAGGATGTATTTTTTTTCATTGTTTTGACTGTTTTGTTCTTCAAACGGAAACCTCGTTTCTTGGTTATTGCCGGTCTTGCTTGCCTTGCACTGTCTATCCCACTTTTCTACTTTTGGATCTTCTTTACCGCCGACCGCCTCACCTGGTACGCCGCTGCCTTTTTCTTGGTTTTCTATGTATATGCTACAATAAAAAAGGTGATATGAAATCCCGCCTCAACCAGGCTCAACTCAAGGCGTTGTCTGACTTTGCCAATACCGTTGCGGCTGCTTGGTTTTCTGGAGGCGTCATTTCATTGTTTTTTGCACAAACAACTTCGTTGCTAGAAATGTTGCGATTTCCTTTGATTGGTGTCCTTATGACATGGTTTACATTACGGTGGTCCCTGTCGCTTTTAGAAGGAGTCAAGCGATGAACCAATGGGGTTTTGCCGATACTTTTTTCTTTGCTTCCATTGTCACGAGCCTATTTTTTATTGGGTTGTATTTCTTTGTGAGGAGAAAAAAATAATATGGAAAATCAACTTTTTCTACTTGCGGTGGCGCTTGCTTTAGTAGCAGGGTACCTTGCGTATCGGGTGAATAAGTAAACATTACCACTGCATTTTTCCTCACCGCAATCTTATTTTCACTTCGGAAGTAGGTTAAGGTACAATAGGGGGTATGAAGGTACTAATTACCGGTGGGGCGGGGTATATCGGGGCGATTACCAACGACTACCTAAAAAAACAAGACTACGAGACTGTGGTGTTTGACAGCCTCAAAAACGGGCACCGTGAGGCTATAGCAGGCACAAAACTGGTCGTTGGTGATCTTACCATCAAAAGTGACATAGACGAGGTATTTAAGGCTGATACGTTTGATGCAGTTATCCATTTTGCAGCTTTAGCTCTGGCTCCGGAGTCAATGGAGAAGCCCTTTGAGTACTACCAAAATAATGTGTTGGGGAGCCTAAATCTTCTCGAATCCATGCGTAATGCAGGATGCAAGAACCTGGTTTTTTCCTCAACCTGTGCTGTTTACGGCTATCCCAAGAAACTTCCGGTAACCGAGGATGAAAAAATAGCTCCGGAGAGTGTGTATGGGTCAAGCAAGCGCATTGTTGAGGAAATTATCGAGTGGTACGGACAAGTGTATGGGCTAAAATACATGAATCTTCGCTACTTTAACGCTGCAGGTGCTGCACTTGACGGCACACTCGGAGAAAATCACGCTGTTGAAACGCACATTATTCCAATACTTTTGGATGTCATCTCAGGCACGAGGAAAGTATTTGAACTATACGGTAAAGATTATCCGACACCTGATGGCACGTGCATTCGCGACTATATTCATGTCGTTGATCTCGCACGAGCCCATGTTGCGGCACTGAAGGGTCAGTCGGGATCGGTTAATCTTGGTGTTGGCAAAGGGTATAGTAATCTTGAGGTTATCTCTGTGGTGGAAAAGGTCACCGGCAAAAAGGTTCCTGTTGAGGTAAAGTCACGTCGACCGGGAGATCCGGCAAGTATTTATGCGGATAACACGAAAGCAAAGAAACTTCTCGGTTGGGAACCGAAACATTCTGATTTAGAAACCATTGTAGAGAGTGCGTGGAAGTATCATGAGAAGAGGATTCTCGATGAGAATAGGGATTGATATAAGTCAAATCGTGTACGAGGGGACCGGGGTAGGAAATTATGTCCGGCACATGGTGACGGAACTTTTGAAACACGATACAAAGAATGAGTATGTTCTCTTTGGCGCTTCGCTCCGTCGACGAAAAGAATTCCGCGAATATTTTCCGAAAAAACATCTTGTTATTGTTCCCATCCCACCAACCCTTCTCGATATTCTCTGGAACAGATTTCATATTTTTCCCGTTGAGTGGTTTACCGGGAGTCTTGATGTTTTTTGGAGCAGTGACTGGACACAGCCTCCTCTTATTCATGCCAAAGGAGTGACAACAATTCATGATTTAACTGTTTTTAGACATCCGGAGAGTTTCGTAACAAAAATTATTGAAGTGCAAAGAAGAAGATTGACAAAAGCCGCAAAACTCTGCAGCGCCTTTTTTTGTGATTCTGAAGCAACAAAAAAAGATGCTATTGAACTACTCGGAATACCGCAAAATAAACTATTTGTCGTTTACCCAGGCATATGAATATCGCAATTGATGGTTACGAAGCAAATGTAAAAAATAGAGTCGGAATTGGTCGGTATGCATTTGAAATTCTCTCGCACATCTATAACCTACAACCTAAGCACCTCTTCCGAATATACATCCCCTCCAAGCCGCTTCCCGATATGCCCAAAGAAACCTCATGGTGGAAATATAGAATTGTTCGACCCAAAACACTGTGGACTTTTTTCGGTTTACCGGGTGCGCTAACTAAAGACAAACCCGATGTTATATTTTCGCCCACGCACTATGTGCCACGTTTCGTGAAAATCCCCCGGGTAATGGCAATAATGGATCTCTCATATTTAGAATACCCGGAATTATTTCGCAAACAGGACCTCCATAAATTGAAAAACTGGACAGCATACGGTGCCTCGATTGCAAAGAAAATACTCACCATAAGTAACTTCAGTAAGAATGATATAATCAAAACGTATAAAATAGATCCCGAGAAGGTTGTAGTCACATATCCAGGTATGAGTAAACAATTAATAAGCGAAGCTCCGGCAGAAAAAAACTATATTCTTTCGGTAGGGACAATCCAACCACGAAAGAATTACATTCGACTCATTGAGGCATTTTCCATGGTTCTTCCGAACTTTCCCGGCTTGAAACTCGTCATAATCGGAAAAAAAGGGTGGTTATTCGATGAAACACTTGAAGCACCTTCGAAATTCGGCATTCTAAAAGATGTGATATTTCTTCATAGTGTACAGGATACGCTGCTTAGTGGATTTTACCAACATGCAAAATGTTTGGTGCTCCCTAGCTTATATGAAGGATTTGGACTTCCTGTTTTGGAAGCCATGGCACTTAAGTGTCCTGTGGTTGTCAGCCGTATATCAAGCTTACCGGAGATTGCCGGGGATGCCGGCATTTACGTAGACCCGGAAAATGTTGAGAGCATAGCTGACGGCATAATCAAAGCATTAACCGAAAAAAACGATGACAGAATAAAAAAGGGACTCATTCAAGTCAAAAAATTTTCATGGGAAAAAGCGGCTCGACAAACACTGGAGGTTTTGGAAAGCATATGAGAGCTATCATTGATTTTTGGATTTTTCTTTGCACTCTGACGGGATTCATTCCCAGCCATACGATACGCCTTTTTTTGTATAGAATGCTGTTTCGCGTTCGTGTAGGCCGCAACTCCTCTGTTCACTGGCGTGCGCAATTCAATCAACCGGCAGGAGTTTCTATTGGCCACAATACCATTATTGGGAACGATGCGTTTTTGGACGGACGAATGAAAAACTTTCTTATCTGGCGAAAAAAGCACGGCTACCCATTAACAATCGGCAACAATGTTTCGATTGCGGGTGAAGTTCGGATTTATACAATGGAACATGATGTCGACGATCCCGATTTTGCCGAAATCGGTGCTCCGGTTGTCATCGATGACTACGTCGTCATCGGGACTCGGGTAACAATTCTTCCCGGAGTAACCATTGGAAAAGGAGCAGTTATTGCCTCTGGTGCAGTCGTCACCAAAGATGTCCCCTCATTTACAGTCGTCGGCGGTGTCCCTGCTCAATTTATTCGCAACCGCAACAAAAATCTTCGCTACACGCTCAAATTCGCCAAACTCTTTCAATAATGGATCTTTCTATAGTTATCGTAAGTTTCAATACGAAAAAACTTCTTGACGACTGTCTTTCTTCTGTGGAACGGAGTCTCAAAGATACGAATGTTTCGTATGAAGTGATTGTGGTCGATAATGTTTCTATTGACGGAACTCGGGAAATGCTCAAAAAGAAATATCCACAGGTTCAAACCGTATTGAATTCGGAAAATGTCGGATTCGGCAGAGCAAATAATCAAGGTACGAGAAAGGCAAAAGGGGAGTATGTTTTTTATTTAAATTCGGATACCATCGTTTTGAATAAAGCGATAGCTAAACTTCTCTCTTTTGCCCGTCAGCACCCGAAACATTTCGTGGGTCCAAAACTCCTCAATCTTGATCGAAGCCCGCAATCATCCTGCGGTCCGTTTTTTTCTCTCCCTGTTGTCTTTGCAGCACTTTTTTTAAGAGGAGATCGTATAGGACTCACCCGCTGGTCTCCAACTCGAACGCGGAAAGTTAGTTGGGTATCGGGGGCGGCTTTGATGGGACCGAGAAAACAACTCCTCGATAACCTCCTCTTTGATGAAAAAATATTCATGTATATGGAAGAAATAGACCTCCTGTATAGGGCAAGAAAAAGAGGCTTTCGAACACTCTTTTACCCTAAGAGTGTGATTATACATTTGGGAAGTGGTAGTTCTACCAACAAAAAGAAAGGCCCCGTCCTCAATATTTATCGGGGTCTCATCTACTTTTATAAAAAGCATCATCCATCATGGAAGGTTCGCATACTTCTATTTTTGCTCAAGGCTAAAGCTGCCATTGCGTGGTCTATCGGGGTAGTCAGCGGCAATTCATATCTCAAGGAAACATATGCAGAAGCTTTTTGGATCGCTTAAACAACACTGGGAGGAAATTGGGACGTTATTTTTGCTGGCATTTATCCCTCTCTACCCAAAACTTCCTTTATTTGACATTGTGCAAACATGGGTATACATACGGCTCGATGATTTTGTCGTATTACTCGTTGTTTTAGGGTTCTTATTAAAACTTTACAGGAGAAAATATGTCCCCGATACTCCCTTAACAATCCCGATATTCATGTATTGGGCAGTAGGACTCGTATCTATAGCCTGGTCACTTGCATTCATAGGCCCCAAACTTTTAGGGTATTTTCCACAACTCGTTATTCTCCATTACCTCCGCCGTATTGAGTATATGATCGTATTTTTCCTGGCTTTAGTCGGCATGGGAAGCATCAAGTATATACGTAAGTATCTTTTTGTATTTGCCATCACTCTATGTATCGTATCGCTCTATGGAATTGGCCAGCGGTACATGAGACTTCCGGCATTTTTGACCATGAACGAGGAGTTTGCCAAAGGCACGCCCCTTATTCTTTCACCTACATCACGGATTACCTCAACATTTGCAGGCCACTATGATTTGGCAATGTATTTAGCATTTTCTGTAACACTATTTGCAAGCCTTCTCTTTTCTTTGCGGAGGGTTCTTTCAAAAGTTGTAGTTATTCTCCTCTGTGGTTTAGCAACGCTTGTTTTATTTTTGACGCAATCAAGGGTTTCTCTTTTTGCTCTTGCTTCCGGTGTTATCTTAGTTTTATGGTGGCATAATCAAAAAAAATGGATACTACCAGCAGTAGTATTGGTGCTTCTTGCCGTACCTTTCGTTCCGGGCCTCTCCGATCGTTTTGCAAAAACATTCAGAGATAAACCGGTTATTTATGATATTCGAGCAGGTGCGCCGATTGGTGCCGCGAATATTTCAGATGACGGGCAAGTGACCATTGAGCAGTCAGCATCACCTGCTTTGGAGAATTTACCGATAGGATCAGGATTTATCCGTGCCCCGGGAGCTACGCGAATTCCGTTGATTTCCTCCTTTGCAGTGGGAGAACTTCGCGGTTCCCCAGATTATCCGTTCGGTCAAACCCCACCGGGCTTGGGTGAAGAGATGCAAATGGCGATGGAACGGGGTCAATTGTATCTTTCAATAAATTCACCGCTTAAAGCAACAGACGGGGAGGTCGCAAGCATGTCAGGGAGGTTTTATCTTGACCGTGCACTCCTCTATGACATTTCCTTTACTACACGTTTCCAAGGACAATGGCCAAGAGCATGGGAAGCATTTGGTCGCAATATTTTCTTCGGAAGCGGGTATTCAGTATTATCAGTTGCTGCAGACAGCGATTACCTGCGGGCGTTGGGGGAGACGGGACTTCTCGGACTGGGTAGTTTTCTATTTATTCTTCTTATCTTTTTTATCTACACCCGTACTGCATTACCAAATGCTTCACCTTTGGTTCGCGCGATGACAATTGGCGTAAATGGGGGACTTGTCGGTCTCCTTATTACCGCGTCTCTTCTTGATGTTTTTGAAGCGTCCAAGATGGCGTATGTTTTTTGGCTCACTGTGGGGGCAACAATTGCAGGATTAGGGATTACCTATAAGAAACAATTTAATCTTTGGAAACATGCCAGAGAAATTATTTCCCATCCGATTGTATTTATTATCCTTGTGGGGCTATTAGTACCGATTGTCTATGCAGGGGTAAATAGATTTTATTTTGTCGCTGATGATTTTACGTGGCTCCGGTGGGCCGGGGAGGCGAAACTGAGCGATCTTTCACGATACTTTCTCGACTCAACAGGATTTTTCTACCGGCCGTTGACCAAATTATATTTTTATTTTGCGTCAATGGTATTTTGGCTAAAACCTGAAGGTTACCACAGTGTCAATCTCGTTTTGCACTTTGTTGGAACTGTGCTTGCCTATCTTATTGTCAGGCGACTTAAAAACACGATAGCAGCTATTCTGACAGCTTTATTTTTTCTTGTTGCCAGCATTCACCATGAGAACGTTATTTGGATATCAGGAGTAAGCAGTTTAGCCGGAAGCGTGTTTGCGCTCCTCTCTCTTTATCTATGGATACTGCGTAGACCGGTATTTAGTTTGACGTTTCTTATAACGAGCATGTTATTTTATGAGGAAATGATGTTTGTTCCACTCATACTTACCTCATACAGCTGGATTTTTTGGCCAAAAAAATCCCGAGTTGTCTCAACACTTCCGGCTCTCACAGTCCCGCTGTATTGGTGGCTTCGTTCTATGGCTCATGCCCTTTCACCAGGCGGAAGTTACGGAATAAATCTTGCAGCGTTGCCATTTAATGCAGTTGGAAATATTGTCGGATACGTAGTCGTAACCATCATCGGGGCTTCAATGCTTGTTTGGTACGAATGGATGCGCGGGTTTATGAGAAATGAGCAACTTATCGCCGCACTTACCGTCACTATTGCACTTCTTGTATTCCTTTACTATCGCAAAAAGATACAGCTTTCAAAACCCTCTCTCTTTTTCGTGATTTTTACCTGTATTGCGTTACTTCCTGCATTGGGGCTTGGAAATATTGCAGAGCGGTATGGATATCTTGCTTCAGTTGGCATAAGTTTTCTTTTTGTGTCATTTGTTTTGTGGATGTTTCAACGCAGAAAAGTTATTGCAGTAGCCCTTTTTACATTAATTTTTGGGGCAAATTATTTGCAACTTCAAAACTACATAACAGAGTGGCAACAAACAGGGAAAGTATCAGAGCGAATCCATTATGAACTGCGCAGAATGTACTATCCGATTGAACCGAATACTCACTTTGTTGTTGCCAATGTGCCTACAAGAATTGGCCGTGCCTGGTTATTTCCTGTAGGATTAGAAGATGCTGCCTACCATGTGTTTTATGATTCGACGATGAAACTTGATGTTGTGGGGAGTGCAGAAGATGCTCTTTCAGTAAAGGGAGCAAAAGCACTCACCATAGTTGATGATAAAGAATATCCAATAAGAGAATTATATGAATAACAGAAAAATAATATTTTTCATAATTTTTATCCTGACGGTGGCGCTTCGTCTGTATCGAATTGATGCACCGCTGGGGGACTGGCACAGTTGGCGGCAGTCTGATACTGCCTCAGTGGCCAGAAATTACCTGAAATTCGGTTTTGATCCGCTTCGCCCCCGTTACGATGATCTTTCAAGCATTCCGTCGGGTCTTGATAATCCCATGGGATACCGTATGGTTGAATTCCCACTCTATCAGTTGATTAGCGCAGGTTTAGCAAAGACATTCCCGCAATACTCTGTGGAGGTGTGGCTCCGGTTGGTCACAGTTGCAGCTGCAGCAGGGACGGCAGTGCTTTTATCCCGAATAAACCTTGTGGCGGGATTTGTTTATGCAGTTCTTCCATATAGTATTTTTTTCGGAAGAACAATCCTACCGGAAACGTTTGCAGTTTTTTGGGCAATATTAAGCTTATCTTTATTACCAAAGCGGGTCGTATTGGCCGCTATTGCGGGGGCATTAGCATTATTAGTAAAACCAACGACAGGTTTTTTACTCCTACCCGTAGTCTATCTGCTTCGTAGAAATATTATTCAATTATTCTTTTACTCTGTTATTTCATTATTGCCTTTTGTGCTTTGGCGACAATGGATATCTCAATTTCCTGAAGGCATCCCCGCGTATACCTGGCTTCTTAACTCCAATAATATTCGATTTAAAGGTGCATGGTTCCATTGGTTATTTGCAAAAAGAATAGGAGAATTGATGCTTGGATTTTGGGGCTTAATCCCATTTGCCCTTGGTATTTCAGCTTTTTGGGGTATCGGCGCACTTTTATACCTCGTTGTATTTGCTACAGGCAACGTTCAACATGATTACTATCAAATTCTTCTTCTTCCAGCAGTTTGTATCTTTGTCGGAAAAGGACTGCGACGTCTTCCTTGGTTTTTAGCATCCGTCTCATTTTTATTTATGCTTGCCTTTTCCTGGTATACAATTCGCACGTACTACTGGATTAACCGCCCGGATATAGTTGAAGCCGGAAAACTGGCTGACCAAATATTACCTAAAAACGCCAAAGTAATTGCGCCATATAACGGTGATACAACGTTTTTGTATCAAACCAATCGTCAGGGTTGGCCCATTGGATTTGATATCGAGAAAAAGCTTAAAATGGGTGCAACAGCCTACGTGACGGTTTCTCCTACTGATAATGATACAGAAACAAAACAACTTGCAAACTGCTATACCGTACTTGTTCGTAATGACCGCTACGCCATTATCGATCTTACCAAACCTACAAAAATCTGCACAATCACAAATCCATGAAAATTCTTTTTGTTTCAGCAGTACTTCCATGGCCGCTTCATTCAGGGGGACAAATACGAATATACAATCTCTTAAAACGCTTGGGGAAGAAACACGAAATAACACTTGTCTCATTCATTCGACACCCTGAAGAACTTTCATATCTTAAAGAACTTTCATTTTGCCGATACGTATACATGATCCACCGCGGATCTGCATGGCAGCCTCGGTACATAATGAGTACCGCCGGCAGATATCCGTTTTTATTGGCAACGTACAACAATGCGGAAATGAAAAATCTTATTACCGGTCTTATGAAAAAAAATACGTATGATCTTATTCACCTCGAGCCTTTCTACGTTTGGCCGTCACTGCCCAAAACAGAAACCCCGGTTATCGTTGGAGAACATAACATCGAATATGAAATATACCAAGAGTACGTGCGACGGTTTCCAATTTTACCCCTGCGGCCATTTTTATATCTCGACACAATCAAGCTCAAATTTTGGGAGGAATATGTGTGGCGCAAAGCTTCCGCGATTACCGCTGTTTCAGAACATGATAAAAAGGTAATTCGTAAAGTAAATAGCAACGTTTACCCTGTGCCGAATGGTGTCGACATACAGTCATTTCCATTCAAACCTAAGAAAACAAGAAGACTTCTGTTTTTGTATACGGGAAATTTTAAATGGATGGAAAACAGAGATGCGGCTCAAAATATTGTCCAAAATTACTGGCCAACGATTAAAAAGCAGTACCCTAACGCAAGGCTTCGAATTGTAGGCAAGGGTGCGCCGGATGGTGGGGTTGCAAGTATTGTCGATGAGTTACACAATGCCGATATTATGTTGGCTCCGATTCGGATTGGCGGCGGAACAAAATTTAAGATTCTTGAAGCGATGGCAACGGGATTGCCGGTTGTCACGACGACTGTTGGTGCGCAAGGTTTGGATACCGACTGTTTGTGGATCGCGGACCACGTCGATCAATTGAATATCGCCGAGGTTCTCAAGGATACGAAAAAAATAAAAAAGGCAAGGGATGTAGTCGAACAGCAATACAATTGGGATAAAATTACTTTACAGTTAGATCACGTATGGACCTCTCTATAGTCATTCTCAATTACAACACTGTTGACTTGACACGGATATGTCTCCAAACAGTGTTTGCCTCCAACCTCGGAAAATATACCATGGAAGTAATTGTATGCGATAACGGCAGTAGCGACGGAAGTTTGGAGATGATTAAGAAAGAATTCCCTCAGGTAATCCTCATCGATAACAAAAAAAATCTGGGCTTTGCGGCAGGGAATAATCCCGGGATAAAACGGGCAAAGGGCAGGTATATTCTTCTCCTAAACACCGATATAGAAATTCCGAAAGATACAATTCGGGTGATGCTCGAGTTTATGGACGGCAGTCCTCAAGTAGGAGTATCAACATGTAAACTACAGCTGCCCGAAGGCTCCATGGACCCTGCCTGTCACAGGGGATTCCCAACACCTTGGGCAGCATTTACGTACATGAGTGGTCTGGAAAAAATATTTCCCCACACAAAACTTTTCGGAGAGTATCACCAGGGATATAAAGATTTAAAAACCATTCATGAAGTTGATTGCATCGTTGGTGCATTTTTCCTGGTGAGAAGAGAAGTAATTAAAGAGGTTGGACTACTTGATGAAGACTATTTTATGTATGCAGAAGATATTGATTGGTGTTACCGGATAAGAGAGGCAGGTTGGAAGATTATGTTCAATCCAAAAGTTACAATGCTCCATAAGAAAAAACAAAGCGGACGGGCAAATATTTTGCGCAAACGCCGCGTCATAACGGAGATCTATTTCCATAAATACAACTGGCTTTTTTACAAAAAGCACTATGCGAAAAAATACGGATCCTTTGTTTCCATACCCGTCAATATCTTCTACGCGACACGTTTATTTTTTCTTGAAAAACTCGGTCTATGAAAATTGGTATTGACGCGAGACTTATTGAAGAAACAGGAGTCGGCCGCTATATTCAAAACCTTATACGGGAACTCGGGCAAATTGATAAGGAAAATACCTACGTAGTATTTTTACGGAAGAATTATCAATTACCAAATAATCGTTGGTCAACCCGCATTGTTGACGTGCCGTGGCATAGCATTAGTGAACAACTGGAGATGCCGAAAATACTTTCGCAAGAAAAACTAGATCTTGTCCACATTCCATATCACAATCCGCCAATTTTCTATAACGGCAAAATAGTTATCACTATCCACGATTTAACGATCCTCCATTTTGATACTGGACGCGCAACAACATTGCCGTATCCAATATATAGACTTAAGCGATTAGGGTATTATACGGAGCTTGCCATCGGACTGCGGAGAGCAAAGAAAATTATTACAGTATCGGCGACAACAAAACAAGAAATCGTGAATCATTTTCATATTGATCCCGAAATAATTACTGTGACTCCCGAAGCAGCAGATGTAGGGATAAGTCGCGGTAAGAGGCTAGTTGCAGACGAGTATATATTATATGTGGGCAATGCTTATCCCCATAAGAATCTTGATGCTCTTTTCGATGCGTGGCCGGGGAAAATAGTTTTGGCAACGCCCGATGATTACTTCTCAAAAAGACTTGCGAAACGTAAAAATGTATTCATGTTTGGGGAGGCAAGTAAAGATGAACTTGCTAATCTCTATACATATGCCCATGCATTAGTATTCCCGTCTCTTATGGAAGGATTTGGACTTCCCGGAATTGAAGCAATGGCAATTGGCACACCGGTTATATGTTCTGATATCCAGGTATTTCGTGAAATGTATGGGAATGCGGCTGTTATGTTTAATCCAAATGACTCAAACGATATAGCAAAAAAAATAAAAGAAGTTTTGGGAAACGAAAAACTGCGGAAAGATTTAATTGCAAAGGGAAAAAAGCAGGCTTCAAAATACTCCTGGCGCAAAATGGCGGAACAGACACTCAAAATCTATGAAAGTAGCTCTCGTCTATGACCGTGTAAATAAATGGGGAGGGGCGGAGAGGGTGCTGCTGGCACTCCATGAGATTTGGCCTGATGCGCCGCTCTATACAGCTGTCTACGATGAAAAACAAGCCCCCTGGGCAAAGGTTTTTCAAGTAAAACCATCTTTTTTACAGCACTTTCCCTTTGCCAAAAGCTACCACGAACTCTACCCGTGGTTAACTCCCATGGCTTTTGAGACGTTTAATTTTGGTGAGTTTGACGTAGTCATTTCCATAACGAGCGCAGAAGCCAAAGGTATTATCACAAAGCCAAAAACACTCCATATCTGCTATTGTCTTACCCCAACTCGCTACCTTTGGAGCGGGAAAGATGTATACGAGAACACTCCCGGAATGTGGGGACTTGGTTTACGCGTGTGGGGACCAACACTTCGAAAATGGGATCTTGTAGCATCAAGTCGCCCCGATCACTACATAGCAATCTCAAAACGGGTGAAAGATAGAATTAAGAAATATTATCAAAGGGATTCTGACGTTATCTATCCTCCGGTAGATATCTTTCAATCAACAAGCAGTAAAAGCGAATATTTTCTTGTTGTTTCACGGTTCGTCGGTTATAAAAGAGTCGATATTATTATTGATGCTTTTAACCATCTCGGATGGCCTTTAGTCATTATTGGAGACGGATTACAGAGAAAAGAACTGCAGGAAAGAGCCGATAAAAACATCCGATTTATCGATCGGCATTTGACAGAAGAAGAATTACACGCCTATTATGGAAATTGCCGAGCACTTATCTCCGCTGCAGACGAAGATTTTGGTATTGCAGCAGTTGAAGCAATGGGTGCCGGCAAACCGGTTATCTCATTTTCGGAAAGCGGAATCTCGGAAGTCGTTGAATCAGGGAAAACCGGTATTTTTTTTGAAGAACAAAACAAACGTGCTATTATCAGTGCTCTTCAAACGTTTATTAAAAAAAGATTCGATCCGGAATTTTGCAGGAAACAAGCACAGCGGTTTGCCAAAGAAAGATTTAAGAAAGAATTTAAGAATAAAATACTTTCACTCGTATGAAGACAATTATTTTTGCAGGAGGGGTTGGGACAAGACTATGGCCGCTTTCACGGAAAAAATCTCCCAAGCAATTTGAGAAAATTATCGGAAATAAATCCACGCTGCAGCTTGCAGCCGAACGCCTCCAGCCTGATTTTCCGTGGGATACCCTTTATGTTTCAACGGGCAAAGCATACGTTTCCACAGTTGCTGACCAACTGGCAAAAGTTCCTGAGAGTCACATTATAGGGGAGCCTGAAATGCGTGACGTTGGTCCTGCGGTGGGGCTTATGACTGCACTACTTGCGCGTGAATCTCCCAATGAACCTATGGCTATTATTTGGAGTGATCATCTCGTCAAAAACGTAGAATTATTTCGCAAAATTCTGGTTAACGCCGGAAAAATTATAGAAAAAAAGGGAGACCGGATTGTTTTTGTTGCACAAAAACCCCGCTTTGCAAGTGAGAATCTTGGCTGGATAGAGTATGGGAAAGAAGTTATACGAGAAAATGGTACTGCATTTCATGAATTCGTTGATTTCCAGTATAGACCGGACCCGGAAACTGCAAAAAAGTATTATAAGAGCGGCCACCACGCATGGAATCTTGGATATTTCGTTACCACCCCCAAGTTCTTATGGTCTCTCTATGAACGGTTTGTACCAAATCTTGCAAAGGGACTAAAAGATATTGTAAAAAGCGAAAAATTTCAACAGACTCTGGAAAAAATATATCCAACGCTTGAAAAAATAAGCTTTGATAATGCAATTTTAGAGAGTCTCAATCCGAAAGATGCACTTGTTATCTCAGAAAATATTGAATGGAGTGATATAGGAGCCTGGGAAGCGCTTAAAGAAGCACTTGAAAATAGCACGGATAAAAACGTAACGCAGGGAAAAGTCATGCTTACGGATACGAGCGATAGTCTCGTTTATAACTACACAAATCAAACAGTCACCACGATCGATGTAAAAGGAATGCTCGTTGTTGTTACCGATGACGTTGTGTTGGTTTGCCCGAAAGGATCAGTCCCCAAAATCAAAAAATTCGTTGAAAGTCTCTCGGGCACAAAAAACGAACATCTTGTTTAAACAACCCATGCTGTATTCTTTTACAAAACGAATTATTGATATTGTGGGAGCAACGATTCTCCTCATTTTCTTTTTCCCCATATGTATTCTGGTAGCACTCGCCATAAAACTTGACCGACCCGGACCGATTTTTGCCGATACGCCGGAGCGTGTTGGGCAAGGCGGAAAGCCATTTAAACTTTTTAAATTCCGCTCCATGATAATGAACGCACACAAAAAATTACGGCAGGATCCGCGAATGGCACGGCTCTATCAGGAGTATAAGCGGGGTAGCTACAAGTTACGTCATGATCCCCGGGTAACCCGAGTCGGCAGGTTTATCAGAAAGCACTCACTCGATGAAATCCCCCAACTACTTAATGTTTTACGGGGCGATATGAGTTTGGTCGGTCCGAGGCCGTACTACCCGGACGAACTAGTTGAACAACAACGGAAATACCCGAACACAAAAAATCTCGTCAAAGTAGTGCTTTCGGCAAAACCCGGGATAACAGGCTACTGGCAGGTATCAGGGAGAAGCGAGGTCAATTTTGATAAACGGATTAAAATGGATGCAGATTACGTCAAGAGGGAATCGTTATTTCTTGACCTCCTCATTCTCGCCAAAAGCCCCTGGGCTATGATTTCCGGAAAGGGTGCAGTTTGACATATAAAATATAAAGTGATAATGTTAGCGCCATGACGGGCCGACTATTTAAGGAATCGATTAACGACGAACAGAGTATCAATTTTTTTCAGGACGGTGCAGTTTTCTATACGGCTGATGCCGGAAGACTCCCAATAACCATTAAGTTTAAGAAAGAGGGGTTTACTGTTATCTATCGAGAATCAAGAGGGGTAGAAAATCACCAACCTCCCATTGATGTGAACCCGACAGAAACTTTTGAGTTGGCATCGGGAAAAATCCTTCTTGCAGAATAATTTTCTCCCCCCGTTGACAAATTACCCTGAAACAGGAACAATATATAACATGCCCGATGAGCTTAAAAAAATAGATTTACCAATAGACTCCCCAATCAAGCCGGAATCTCCAAAGCGCAAAATTAACTGGAAAAAGTTGAAGGTGCCTGCAATTATAATTGGCGCAATTTTTCTCCTCCTTCTCATTCTCCTTTTACCCCTTCGAGGCGTTATTGCCCAAGGACGGCAGGCGGTTGCGGCTGGCAGGCTGTTATTAGAAGCAGCTAAAAATCAGGATTTAGCTAAAGCCAAAGAAGGACTGGCCGCAACAAGAAAAGAATTAGAAGACGTACAGCGAGAATTTAATAAGATTAGATTTCTCAAGTTTATTCCGTATATCGCTGATTTAGAGCATGGGATTAATGCTGCACTTGCCGGAATTTCTGCAGGAGACAAAGCGATTGAAGCGCTCGAACCAAATGCGGACCTTTTGGGACTCAAAGGGGAGAGTAAGTTTGTGCAGGGATCAGCAGATGACCGCATCCAAACAGCAGTCAAAACAATGAGCGCCTTAACTCCGAAAGTTAACGAAATGGCATTGCACATCGATACATTACGAAAAGAACTTAACCAGATTAATCCGAACCGCTATCCAAAAAAGATTGGCAAAACCGTGATACGCGAGCGTCTTGCATCCACTAAAGAAACAGTTGAAAACGCAGCAAATTTATTCGTCAATGCCCAGCCACTTCTTATAAACCTTCCTGCAATGCTTGGGGAACCACAAACAAGACGGTATCTCATCCTTTTCCAAAATGACAAAGAACTTCGGGCAACCGGCGGATTTATTACTGCTTATGCCCAGTTTCGTCTGGAGCGGGGCAAGATGATTTTAGAAAGAGCCGATGATATTTATAATCTCGACAACGCAAAACGAAAAACTTTTCCAGCTCCCCGCGAGATTACAACATTTCATAAAGGCGTCTATACGTTAAATATCAGAGATAGCAACCTTTCACCTGACTTTAAACTTTCCATGCAAAAATTTGAGGAGATTTATGACACAGTGAGCGGGAAAGAAGCAATTGACGGAATTATCACTGTTGATACACATGTCTTGGTTGAGGCATTCAAGATTCTTGGTCCAATGAACGTTTACGGCCGAGAATTTAGTGCAGAAATTGATAAGCGTTGTGACTGCCCGCGAGCGGTTTATGAACTTGAGGATTATTCAACCAGGCCGGTAGGATACGTCCGCGACGCACGGAAAGATATTATTGGTGTACTTTTGCAGTCACTCATGCAAAAAGCACTCGGCGTCTCACCATCTCAATATTGGGGGAAACTTTTCCAGATGTTAATTGCTGAAATTAACCAAAAGCATGTGTTGGGTTACTTCCTTGAAGAAAACGCCCAAAAGGCAGCAGAGAGCTTTAACATGGCAGGCCGGATTATGACCGCAACCGAAACCGCAACACTTCTTAAATACCAAGAAGGAGGATGGGATTATATTCACATCAATAACAGCAATATGGCTGGGGCAAAAGCGAACATGTTTGTCTCCCAAAAGGTGACCAAAGATACGACAGTAAATGGCAACACGGCAACAACAAAGCTTACGGTTGAATATAAAAATCCGTATCCGGGCAGCGACTGCGGACTGGAAAGCGGGGGGCTATGTCTTAATGCACCTCTTCGAAACTGGGTGAGAATTTACGTACCGGCAGGCAGTAAACTAACGGAGAGTAAAGGCAGCCAATCGCCTAAAGATAATCAGCCAGTGCCATTGGACGCCTACGATGATCTCGGTAAAACCGTTTTTGAAGGGTTTCTCATAGTCAATCCTATGGGAACAGCACGACTGGATCTTACCTATACTTCACCCGTTAAATCAGAAGACGGTAAATACCACCTTCTCATCCAGAAACAGCCAGGAACTGAAGGAGACGAGTGGTTGATGAAATTAGCAGGTCGAGAAAAAAAGAAATTCATGCTCGAAACAGATACAGAACTTGCCCTCTAACTCCATGAGTGTGCCTCGGGTTTACAAAGCAGATGCAATTATCCTTAAACGAAGGAATTTCGGTGAAACAGACAGGATCCTGACTGTATTTACTAAACAGTACGGCAAACTCCGGTTGATTGCCAAAGGTATCCGTAGAGTGACGAGTCGCAGAGCACCGCATCTGGAAGTTTTTACCAGAGTGAACGTACTTATCTATCGAGGTGCATCATTAGATAGTCTTTCTGAAGTTATGCCAGTAGAGATTTACAAAAACATTCGAACTGACCTTGGGAGAGTGAGTATTGCCTATCTCTATTGTGAACTTATTGACGCACTTCTCCCTGAGAAACAGGAACACAGGGATATATTTGATCTATTTGTGAACTCGCTTCACACACTTAATGGAAAAAACGCGAGCGATACATATCAAAATAGCAGGCAATTTGCGCTCGAACTATTGTGGAGATTGGGTTTTCTGCCCAGAAGCAAAACATTAAAGGGAGATACCCTCAAATCATTTATTGAAAGTATTACCGAGAAACGCCTCCGCACCCCCCCTTTTGCACGGCATATCGCTTCCTGGTAGAATTTATCTATGGTAGCACTTGATGCTGTTGTTTCACTTGCAAAACGAAGAGGATTTATTTATCCAGGAAGTGAGATTTACGGCGGATTAACAGGCTTTTGGGACTACGGACCACATGGCGCTGAACTTAAACGCAACCTCAAAAACGAATGGTGGAAGGCAATGGTATATGGCCGTGACGATGTTGTAGGACTTGATGCGGCAATTATCATGAATCCGAAAGTATGGGAAGCCTCAGGCCACACAAAAGCATTTGCCGATCCACTTATCGAATGTAAAGTATGTCATAAACGATTTCGAGCGGATAATAAAGACATACTTAGTGCACATGAAAAAGAACACAAAGAAACTGTTTCGTGGACAGAAGCTAAACAATTTAATCTACTTACTGAAGTATATCTGGGTGTAACAGAACCAAAAGATAAAGCATACCTTCGCGGAGAAATAACACAAGGAGTATTTGTTAATTTTGCTAACGTCGTTGCTTCCTCCAGGGTGAAAATTCCATTCGGTATTGCTCAAATAGGGAAAGCATTCAGAAATGAAATAACTCCAGGAAACTTTACCTACAGAAGCAGGGAATTTGAACAGATGGAATTGGAGTATTTCGTAAAACCCGGAGAAGATAAATCGTTTGATTACTGGAAAAAGGAACGAATGAAATGGTATGTGTCCTTGGGGATGGATCAAAAACACCTGCGATTTCGTGATCATGAGGAGCATGAACGGGCTCACTACGCACGGTTTGCCACAGATATTGAGTATGAAGCGCCATTCGGGTGGAGTGAATTCGAGGGAATACATCACCGCGGGGATTTTGATTTAAAAAATCATAAGATTACCTATGAAGACTATACGCCATGGGTAATAGAAACCTCCGGGGGCGTGGATCGGGCAGCCCTCTTTTTTCTCCTTGAGGCATATCACGAAGAAGACAAGCGCGTCATCTTAAAACTTCACCCGCTCCTTGCGCCAATTAAGGTTGCTGTATTTCCGCTCGTTGCTAATAAACCACAACTGGTTGAGAAAGCGCAGAGTATTTATAGAGAACTCAAAAAGAATCTCGTTGTTTCCTGGGATGACCGGGGAAATATAGGGAAGAGGTATCTTGCCCAGGATGAAATTGGAACTCCATGGTGTGTAACCATTGATTATGATACTCTAGAAAATGACACGGTAACCGTGCGTGATAGGGATACAACAAAACAGGAGCGAGTGAACGTGAGTAAGCTCGCTTCATACTTTTCTGAAAAACTATGAATAAAAAACTGCTCTATGCAATTTTAGGTATACTCCTCGTTATCTCAGGATTTGTTATTTTTAAGGCAATTACATCAAAGCCAGCAGAAGTTGTTGAAGAGGAACCAGTTGAGGTCTTACCGGAAGTTGATGCATCAGTTATCGTCGACGTCACCAAAAGTCGGTCAAAAGATAATTCAGTAGTTCTTTCCATAGATGGATTGGGAGGAAAATATACGTCAATCACGTATGAAATAAGTTACGATACCCAGGGAGTAGTCCAGGGAGTGACTAGCCAGCCGTTGAATATAAGCGGAAAAGATTCATTTACCCGCGAGGATATATATCTTGGAACGTGCTCGAGGAATGTCTGCAGACCGCATTTAGGGGTTAAAAAAGTTTCCGTTGTTATCCAGTTTACCGACACATCAGGCTCCCGCAGCCGATTCTCCAAAGATTTTGACCTATAAATTATCTTGCAGATGCAGGAAGCTGTATTGGTTTTTGTGATTCTTGAAGCAATACGTTATCTACTTGTAATTTAAATGCCGGAGCTACACGACTCCTTGCATATTTATCCGGATCTCGAAAATCTGGATTAGGGATTATCCAATGTCGATCAAATTTTTCGTGTTTTAAGAATTTCATTAGAGAATTCGTAGGATCTACTTTCAAGATTTCTAGAAATTTTACCCATGCGTCAATGGGATGAATTTGAAGACAAAGAACAGATGCTGCAGAAGTTCTTCCACTAGGTATGCCCTTAGGCGCATATATCGCAGCCCTTTCCCAACTGATGTTGCCAGCCATAACAGCAGTGCTGGTATCATTTCTGTGATCATTATAGTAGAACCCATAAAGATGATAAGGTTGTGGCGTTGACTCAGTTGCCATGTGGCTTAAACGAGACGGTAAGATGTCTGTAAGTATATATGTTATGTCGTATTCTGTTGAATAATTTGGGTAGCCCTGCTTAAAATGAGGTGTTTGAATGAATCGTGGACCCATTTGAAGACATTCTCCTTGAAAAGCGCCATACGAGACAGCAACGGTATTTTTTACTGTTTTACCAATAATATCGGCGCTTCTTGCGCTTTCGTTTTTATTTCCCTGTAAGTCATCTTTCGCATCTAGATTAGTCATGTGTCGACAATTATAACAAATTTGATTCCGACACTTTATCACTTTTTATCACTTCGCAGATGGAATTGCTTTGCACAATGGTCTCCAAAGACTTCGACCTCTAATCCCGACGTGGCGTACCTGCCTGCCGGCAGGCAGGTCTGTTCCACATCGGATGTGGAAATAGCTTTGCACATCGGGTATTTTACCTCAGTAAAACTTGACAACTTTAAGTACCAAGAGTACTATCGTCGCCATGAAACGAGAAATTGATCCATTGCATCATACATTTTTCAAATCCCGTTTATCTTCTTACAAATCTCCACTTCCTCGACAAAATCTCTTATTTAATGTAAGAAGTTATCATTCGGGAGAAATGAGGATTTCCCCAGAAAAAAGTAGTACTAATAAAGTGCTTATTGTACGGATGGAAGAAGTTGAATATTTAGAATCAAAATTTCAAATCTCACCTTATATAATTACTGATCCGTATCTACAAGTAAGATTAGAAACATCTCCTAATGAGTTACTAGTAGGGCAAAAACCCAGACCATCTGGGTATTTTGAGGATACTGAAGAACATAGAAAGTTGCTTGCTGATGGAAATTTTCAGGAAGAGCAACCTCGACTTATTCTACTTTTTCACACAAGTCTTCGTCAAACACTTGAATAGTTGACTATTCCGACATATTTATTTAAGATCGGCCTATTATGACAACCAGAATTGAGGCAAACGGGGAAACATTGATCATCCACAATAAGTATAAAAGAACTATTTTGGGTAAGACTGATCCGTTTCTATTTGTTTGGACGAGAGACATGAAGACAGGTTTAAAGTCGCTCTTCGGAGCAAGTTTTAGAAAAAAAGATAATGATTATACCGTGATAATGGATGGAAATACTCTGACACCTACGGAAATAGAAGATGCAGTTACGTTCACAATTGGCGGCAAAAAGTTGGAAATTTTAGACGAAACAAAAAAACCAATCTACACCGCCTTCTGGTCGGAAACCGGTCTTGGTTAATGATATTTGACAAACCATAAGAAAAGAGCGTAGTATTAGCGCCATGAAACGAGAGTTTGATCCAACACAACAGACCTTTTTTAAATCTCCTCGGCCCCATACCGGACTTCTTTCTCGCGTTCGTTCATATCACCCCGGAGTGTATAACATGGAAGGTCATCCACCATTAAAGATTCTTGTTCTCGGCGCAGCAGAAGTAAAGTATCTCAAAGAAAAGGTCGGAACAATCCCAGTAACTGAGATCACTGATCCAAACACGCAAGTATGGTTTAAGAACCGTCGGGACGAGGGGACTACGACACTTTCTGAGAAACCGATTGGATTCGTTCAGGACACAGAAGGTGCGAGAATGGATTTAAAAAAAGGCAAGTTTAAGGAAAAAAAACCGGAACTTTCTTTGGTTCCTGACAAAAACTTCAATTACTAACCTACGGGTAGCGTGTAATCTTCGAATCTAACTCAACCTATAGTTTCGTGAAACATGCTTTGTGAAACCCCTTGACAAACCGTGAAAAATGGGTAACTATGGATATTAGTGGGAATAAGTGGTAGACTTCGGGCATGAAGTTATTCCTTGGGGAATACGACCATAGCTTGGATGATCGGGGCCGCGTAACGCTCCCAAGAAAAATTAGGGCAGAGATAGAAGAACGGGAACTGATACTTGCCAAAGGATTTGATCCGTGCATATTTGGCTTTGACAAAACAAGTTGGGAGAAGGAAGCGGCAAAGCACCTTGAAAGTCCGGTAACCGACGAGGGAGGAAGAAAGTTACGACGGTATCTTTTTTCCTCGGCCGAGAAAGTTGAAATTGATAAGCTTGGTCGTATTCTACTGCCTGCCCAGCTCAAGGAATACGCTTCGATAGGAAAAGATGTTGTTGTGATCGGTGCCGGAGACCATTTTGAAATATGGGATAAGGCCCGTTGGGAGGAATATGAAGCCGCACATACCGGTACTTCTTAACCAGGTTATAGCAGGCCTCCAGGTAGCAGCTGGAAAGCGCTATATAGATGCGACCTTTGGGGGCGGAGGGCATGCAAGGGAAATAGAAAGACGAGGAGGAAAGGTTTTAGGAATAGATACGGATCCAGATACCGATGCGGTACACGGAAATTTTAGAGACATTAAAAAAATTGCGCAAGAGAATGGATTTAGTAAGGTGAGCGGGATTTTGTTTGATTTGGGAGTATCGAGTCACCAGCTTGATACACCAGAGAGAGGATTCAGTTATCGGTTTACCAACGCTCCTTTGGATTTACGCATGGATCAATCGAAAGGAGAAACGGCTGCCCAGCTGATAAACCGGTTACCTGAGAGTGAACTGTATGACATTTTTGTTCGATATGCTGAAGAGGAGTTGGCTCGGCCAATTGCTCACGCTATTTATCGCGCCCGTGCCGTAAAACCAATTGAAACAACAGGAGACTTGGTAAAAATTATTGGAAACAGACCGGGAGTGTTATCAAGAATATTTCAGGCGTTACGGATTGCAGTCAATGACGAGTTCGGAGCATTAAAAGAAGGATTAGCCGGAGCGGAAGAATTGTTAGAACAGGAAGGAAGACTTGTTGTTCTTACGTTTCATTCGCTTGAGGATAGGATTGTAAAAAAGTTTTTGGAAAGAAGCGGATTTAGACGCATTACCAAAAAACCAATCGTTGCGACACAAGAGGAAAAAGAGCTCAATCCGAGAGCTCGAAGCGCAAAACTTCGGATAGGTGAAAAACTATGATTCGATTTCTTCCAATAGTAGCAATTGTTTTCCTGATTATTGAAGTTATTTTTATTAATCAGCTCGCCGGAATGGGTGAGAAGGTATCAGCATATGACGTTGCGATTGATAAACTTCAGGAAGAAAATGCTCTCCTTGAGCAGGCAGTTGCTTCAGCCTCATCGCTCCTTTTAATTGAACAGAAAGCCAAAGAATACGGGTTTACTGAAAGTCATCCCACATCCTACATTCATCTTGACGACGAGCTGCCTCTTGCACTCAAGGAAAGCCAGTAGTACGGTTAAGAAATGCGAATGTGGCGCATTTGGTTTATCTTCTGGATATTCGGAATAGGGTTTTCTCTTGTCGGATTACGCCTGTTTTACTGGTCAATTCTTGCCGGTGAAAGCTTACGGCAGGAAGCATCGAGCCAATACCTCATTGAATTTCAGCTTCCCTCCTCCCGTGGATCAATTTCCGATCAAAAAAATAACAACTTGGCTTTGAGTCAGCCTGCCTTTCTGGTATACGCCCAACCAAAACTCATAAAAGACATAAGAAATTTTGCCTCAAAAGTTGCAGGCATTCTTTTCATTGATGAAGAAAGTGTAGTTGCTGATCTCAATGTCGAGAATCGATTCTGGGTACCTCTAGCTCATAAAATTGAGCAACCGGTTGTCGAAAAACTGAAAGAGTTAAACCTTGAGGGGCTTGGATTTGAAAAAGAAGCGAAACGGTACTATCCGGAAGCCTCCATGGCAGCACAGCTATTGGGATTTGTGGGTCTGGATGAGCAGGGGAATGATACAGGGTATTTTGGTTTGGAAGGATTCTATGAGCGGGAACTCCGCGGAAAACCGGGCGCTCTCCAACGGGAAAAAGATGCCAAAGGAAACCCGATTTTAATAGGTGAAGCACTTCGGGTTGAACCTGAACACGGGAGATCCCTCGTTTTATGGATGGATAGATCCATTCAGCGCATGGTGGAAAAGAGACTTCTTGAGGGAATTGAAAAATACGGAGCAAAAGAAGGATCAGTCGTGATTATGGATCCAAAAACCGGAGGAATAGTTGCTATGGCATCAACACCAAGCTATGACCCGATTTCCTATAACACTTACCCAAGTGAACTTTTCAAAAATCCCGTTGTTTCAGGAAGTTACGAGCCGGGAAGTACGTTTAAAGTATTGATTATGAGTGCAGCACTTGAAGAAAAACTTGTAACGCCAACGACAACGATGGAGGAAGGCGGACCGACACGCGTCGGCGAATATCTTATTAAAACCTGGAATGAGCAGTATAGCGGCACAATTTCTATGACAAAGGTTTTAGAGAAATCCAGCAACGTCGGTATGGTTTTTGTAGGACAGAAACTGGGAACTGAGAAAATGTTGGGATTTCTCAAGCGCTTTGGCATTGGAGAGGTCACGGGAATCGACTTGGAGGAAGAAATTTCACCCGAACTTCGGCAAGAGAAAGAGTGGAGGGATATTGATCTCGCCACAGCCTCTTTCGGCCAGGGAATAGCAGTCACACCCATTCAGATGCTTCGTGCTGTAGGGGCTTTGGCAAATGACGGATGGCTTATGGAACCCCACGTGGTCAAAGAAATTGTTGACACCAAGGGAAAATCAGTTGAAATAAAGCCAAAGAAAGTCCGTCAGGTGATCTCCGCAGCAACAGCCAGAATCATTTCTGAAATGATGATTGCAGCAGTTGATAACGGGGAGGCAAAGTGGGCAAAGCCAAAGGGGTATAGGATAGCAGGGAAAACAGGAACAGCGCAGATTCCAGTCGCCGGCCACTACGATGATAAGAAAACAATTGCATCATTTGTCGGATTTGCACCGGCAGATGACCCGAAATTCGTCATGCTCGTTACCCTTCGTGAGCCACAGAGCTCTCCCTGGGGTTCAGAAACAGCAGCGCCACTGTTTTTTACCCTTGCAAGAGATATATTCACCTACTGGGGCATTTCACCGCAGTAGAATTTCCCGATGTGGCATACCTGTTCCACATCGGATGTGGAATTTATTAACGACTTTCCTTTACTTTTACCTCAAAACAGGATGATTTATTTAGAGTTATGATCGTATCGTGAGAAGTTATTTTTTCCACGAAATCACCACTAGCAATACCTTCAGTATTAACCCCACTACAGACACTTGGTGCTAACTGACAACGCAAACAGGTATTAAAAGCTTCAGCGGCTCTTAACCTTTTCGCGCTAACCCTGAAAAAAGAGCTATCATCAAGTTTGTGAAAGGAAGCTCCACTGAATTCATTTAACTTGTGCGATCGTATTATTAGTTTTTCTATAATCATAAACTCTCCAAGCAAATATAGTGAGGAAGTATAGTAGGAGAGAGAGGAATTGTCAAGCCTATAGTGTTTTTTGGTTAAATTGGGGCTTATTGGTATAATAAACACATGCTCAGAAGCCTCAAGGGGCTATATCACCTTCTCGTTGCTGTACTTGCCAATATTTGGTTCGGTTTCCCCAGCCGCAGGCTTACCGTCATAGGTATAACAGGTACGGATGGCAAAACTACGACAACCACACTTATCTACGAAATTCTCAAAGCAGCAGGATACAAAGCCTCAATGATCACATCAGTTCATGCAGTGATTGCCGGAAAAAAGTATGATACAGGCTTCCATGTGACTACTCCGAATGCCTTTTGGGTTCAAAAATACCTCCGGGAGGCAGTAAATGGTGGAGATACGCACATGGTTCTTGAAGTAACCTCACACGGACTGTCTCAATTCAGGGTCTTTGGAGTCAAATTTGCCGTTGGAGTCATTACAAACGTGACCCACGAGCACCTGGATTGGCACGGGACATTTGAACAGTACCTAAAAACTAAACTCTCTCTTCTTAAACGTGCAAAAATTGCTGTCATTAATCGGGACGAACTCTCTTATCGCCCAAGGAATAAATACATAACATACGGCATTGTTCGTGAGGCGAGCGTAACGCCCAAAACATATCCTTTCAAAACAAAACTACTCGGTGATTTCAACCGATACAACATTCTTGCTGCCCTTGCCGCAACGTGTGAAGCATTAAGGGTAGATAAGGAGGTCGCGCTTAGAAGTATGCGAACCTTCCATGGTGTACCTGGGAGGATGGAGGTTGTGGCAACAAAACCATTTCGAGTAATTGTTGACTTTGCCCATACCCCCCATGCCATTGACGTAGCACTCAAAGCGACAAAAAAGTTTACAAAAGGGAGAATAATCCATGTTTTTGGGTCAGCCGGTGCAAGAGACAGAACGAAACGCCCGATTATGGGAGAAATGTCGGGAAAATATGCAAAAGTCATAGTTTTGACTGAAGAAGATTACCGGAAAGAGAACGTAAATGACATAATGGATGAAATTACAAAAGGAATTTCACCAAATATTGACGTACATCGCTATCCAAACCGTCAGGACGCTATAAATTTTGCCATTTCAATCGCAAAACCAGGAGATACAGTGATAGTCACCGGCAAAGCGCATGAAAAAAGCCTTTGCCGCGGGACAAAAGAATACCCGTGGAGTGAACATGAGGCAATAAAAAAGGCGCTTAAAAAATATACATAATATGTTCAAGGAAACAATACCAGGAGTATTTCAATCGGAACTACTTTCTCAGCAAAAAATTCTACACGGATTCTCGAATCGTTTAATCGGGGACATGCGAATGGTTGAACCACGACACAAGCTCAAGGAACTACTTGGTCTTTCATCATACAGGTTAGTTGCAGCTGAGCAGGTGCATGGGGATTCCGTCCACACGGTAACGGAAAATGATCTGGGTAAGACTGTTTCTGGTGTAGACGGATTGGTTTATAGCAGAGAAAAAGTGAATGCAAATGTGGCTTTGGGAATTATCGCTGCCGACTGCGTACCACTGCTTCTTGTTGACACCCGAGCTAAGGTTATCGGAGCAGCCCACGCGGGATGGAAGGGGACACTTAGTAGAATAACGACGAATACCATAGATGAAATGAAAAAACTTGGTGCGAACGCGTCAGACATAGTTGCATCCATCGGTCCACATATCGGAATGTGCCATTACAATGTACCGACGGAGCGCGCGAGAAGATTTCAAGAAGCGTTTAATTATGATCAAAAAGCAGTTACTTTTTTTGATAACAGGTGGCATGTTGATATCGGTTGGGCAAATTACCTGCAACTAATTGCAGCTGGTATTCCTCCGGAGCACATCGATGCTCCGCCAACATGTACGGCATGCCAAATAGACAATTTCTTTTCCTTTAGAAGGGATACTGCGGAAACCTACGGAGAAATTATGGGAGTAATAGGATTTATATGAAACATATTTACTTTGTCGGAATAAAGGGAGTTGGGATGGCAGCTTTGGCCATTTACTGCAAAGAAGCCGGGATGAAAGTATCCGGATGCGATACAGCCGAAGAATTTCCTACAGATGATGAACTCAAAAAGGCAAATATTCCGGTTGATTTTGGATTTGATCCACAGTTATTGAAAAAAGCAGATTTGGTTATTTACACAGGCGCTCATGAAGGCCGTGATAATCCGGTTGTTGTAAAAGCGAGGGAGCGCGGAATAGAAACGCTCCCTCATGGTAAGGCTTTGGGGATGTTTATGGAGGGTAGTCGTCAGATTACTGTTGCAGGAAGCCATGGAAAAACAACAACTGCTGCTATGATTGCTACAATATTAAAATCCGCAGGGAAAGATCCGTCCTATGCAATCGGAGCCGGAGCAATCGGAGAGAGTGCTGCCGGTCATTTTGGAAAAGCAAATATATTTATCGCAGAAGGGGACGAATATGTTACTGATCATGGACACGACGAAACACCGCGTTTTTTATGGCAAAAACCCGAACTTCTTGTTGTGACCAATATTGATTTTGATCATCCTGATGTGTATGCAAATATACGTAATGTGCAAGACGCTTTTGTCAGTCTTCAAGAAAAAAGTTCAACAACAATTATCAACAGAGACGACCATAATAGCCGAATATTACGCGAAGGAATTTCTTTTGGATTTTCACCACAAGCTGATTTTCGGATTACCCATAGCGGTGTGGGACGGGAACGTATGTTTTTTACCCTTGAACAAAAAGGCGTGAAGCTTGGAGAATTTGCACTGAAAGTTCCCGGAGCACATAACGTTTCAAATGCAACAGCAGCTGTTGTTACATGCCAGGCATTGGGGATATCGATTGATAAAATTCACAAAGGACTTCTGGATTTTTCCGGAACAAAACGACGATTTGAAAAAACAGGCGAGGCAAATGGAGTGATCTATTACGATGATTATGCCCACCATCCAGCAGAAATTAAAGCGACACTGAAAGCAGCGCGGGAGTGGTATCCTGAGAAAAAAATTATTGCCGTTTTTCAGCCGCATACCTATTCCCGAACCAAAGCATTACTTCCTGATTTTGCGCGAAGTTTCCAAGATGCTACGATGGTAATACTCACCGATATTTATGCATCAGCACGTGAATCTTACTCTCATGGAATAACGGGGAAAACTCTCGTAGAAGAAACACTCAAACATCATGGGTCTGTCCGATACGGAAAAGATTTTTTTGAAGTAGAAAAAATACTCGAGCGTGAATCAGGAGACATAGTCATTTTCATGGGTGCAGGAGATATATACACATGGGCAAAAAAACTATGGATGAAAAACTCAAAAAGTTAAAAAACATTTTAGGAGAAAAAGCGAAAGAAAACGAACCGCTCGGACGATACACGACGTTAAAAATCGGTGGTCCTGCGGATCTGTTTTTTGATGCAAAAACAATAGATGAGCTTACGGAAGCAATTACGTCAGCACGAAAATTAGGAATTCCATATTTCATGCTCGGCGGAGGCACGAATATTCTCATAGGCGATCGGGGAATCCGCGGACTTGTCATTAAAAATTCGACAGATAGAATCGCAATCGCCGGAGCAAAAGGCAAATTTGAGGGTGGAGAAAACAAAAGTACTGTGTATGTGGAGGCTGATAGCGGTGTCATTATGAATAAATTAGTACGTTTCACAATTGAAGAAGGGCTTGGGGGACTTGAAATGCAATTAGGACTTCCCGGAACTGTCGGAGGAGCAATGTATATGAATTCAAAATGGACACAACCGGAAGGTTACGTGGGAGACGCTGTATACCAGGCGACGATTCTCAACGGAAAGAATGAGGTGAAAGTTGTTCCTCGTTCATATTTTCAGTTTGGATACGACAAAAGCATCCTTCAGGAAATTCCGGATGTAGTTTTGAGAGTCGTGTTTATTCTCAAACGCGAGCCAAAGGAAAAACTATGGGAAGTTGCCAATTCTGTCATGGCATATAGGAGAGGTACACAGCCACAGGGAGTAAAAAGCCCGGGATGTACATTTCGAAACATATCAAAGTCCGAAGCCATGTCGGTCCCGACTCCTAACCACACAACATCAGCAGGATTTCTCATTGATCACGCGGGACTCAAAGGAACCAGAGTCGGTGATGCTCAAATTTCACCGGTTCATGCCAATTTTATTGTAAACCTTGGGAGCTCATCTGCTTCTGACGTGGTAAAATTAATAGAGATTATCAGGGCAAAAGTGAAACAACAATTCGGAGTCACGCTCAAAGAAGAAATAGTCCGAGTAGGAGAATTTTAGATACCTTTAAAGGTCGGACCTTTAAAGAGTAAGGAGACGTTTAATGAAAAAATATAAAATTAATGCTTCTGATTTTGCCAAACGACTAGGTGCGTACTCTCACGGGTATAAAGTTGAGGTAGGAGATGCAGAAATAATATTTACCACTGGGCAAATTGCTCTTGATAAGAAGGGAGAAGTTCTCTATCCAGACGATCCTGTCAAACAAACAGAATTTATTTTTGAATCACTCCAAAAAATTCTTCATCAATCGGGTGCAAGCCTCGATGATGTAGTAAAAACTACAATATTTTTAACTAATATTCGTGATTTCCCGAAAATATCACCGGTTAGGAATAAATATTTCAAAAATTCTGAGCCTGTCTCTACGTTAGTTGAGGTGAATAAATTGGTAAAAGAAGGGTGTAAAGTAGAAATTGAAGTGATTGCTATAAAACAAAAAGAGTAACCTATGGATACGTTTGTTATTAAAGGAGGAAAACCATTGCATGGAGAAGTGAGTGTTGGTGGGGCGAAAAATGTAGCGCTCAAGATTCTCATTGCCTCGCTTTTGACCGATGCAGAAATTGTTATTAAAAATGTTCCCCATTTATCTGATGTTACGGCGCTTATCGATGTGCTTAGCGAGCTCGGGGTTCGGGGGACATTTGAGGGGCACGCGGTAAAAATAAAAAACGGCAACGTAACGGGGGAACCGACTGTTTCCCTTGATGCAGGAGCGAGGCTCCGAACCTCATCGATGGTTTTGGGGCCACTCCTTGCTCGTTACGGGAAAGCAACGGTTCCTGACCCAGGCGGCTGTCGCATCGGAGCCCGCCCAATTGACCGACATATCGAGGGACTACGGGCAATGGGTGCTGACATTTCCTATAATTCAGAAGACGGATTTTTCCATGCGACCGCAAAAAAACTTCATGGCGCAACAATAACATTTCCTAAAAATACCCACACGGGCACTGAAACAATTATTCTTGCGGCAGTTTTAGCTCAAGGACAAACGACAATTGAAAACGCAGCAGAGGAAGTTGAAATTGATGATCTGATCCTCTGTCTCAATCAAATGGGTGCAAAAATTACAAGAACAAAGCCGCGCACAATTGTTATTGACGGTGTTAAATCACTCCATGGTGTTCACTATACGATTATGCCTGACCGCAATGAGGAAGTGACATTTGCAATTGCAGCTGCTGTAACTTCCGGAAACGTCATTGTGCAAAATTCGCAGTTAAATAACCTTTCTGCATTTTTAGACGCGTTTACAAAAGCGGGTGGTACGTACAAAAAACTTGATGGTCAAAGGACCCAATATACTCGTGGTGATTTTTTGAAGCAGACAGATATTATAACCAATCCCTATCCGGGTTTTATGACTGATTGGCAGGCGCCGTGGGCAGTTCTCATGACTCAGGCAAAAGGGACGTCAACAATACATGAAACGGTCTTTGAAAGCAGATTTAAGTATGTCGACGAACTTCGAAAAATGGGAGCAACCATTGACTTTTTTAATCCTAAAATTGAAAACCCTCAAATATTTTACAACTTTAACTGGGGAGATAGGGCACCGGAATCGCACCAGGCAATTCGGATTACCGGTCCGACGAAACTTCACAATGCGGTCATGGTAGCTGACGACATTCGGGCCGGTGCAACGCTCGTTTTAGCAGCATTAATTGCCTCCGGGGTAAGTTACATCCACGGAGTCGAGCGTATTGACCGGGGATATGAGAAAATAGAAGAGCGCTTAAGGAAACTAGGGGCAAAAATTAAGCGGACGGAGAGAATCGTACCATGAAAAATCTCACAGCACTCATTCTTGCAGCCGGGGCTGGAAAACGCTTTTGGCCATTCTCACAGAAAGTCCTTTTCCCTTTCATGGGGAAAACATTTTTTGAACATGCGATTGTTAGCATATTACCAAAGGAAGTTGAGCGTGTTGTAATTGTCGGAAGTAGTGAAAATGAAAAAGCACTGCGATCAATTAAATTTTCAGTGCCTTCTACAATTGTCGTACAAAAAACACCATCCGGTATGGCAAATGCCATTGTAACTGCAGAAGATGAAATAAAGGATTCATCGCTCCTGGTTATTAACGCCGATGACATTGAGAATCCAAATGTATACGAAGAAATTATTAAAAAGGCACAATTATCCCAAGCGTTCGGTATAGTTCCAGCAATTCATACAGATTCATATGAAGAAGCAGGATACCTTGTTTTAGACGGCACAAAGATTAAAAAAATAGAGGAAAAGCCAGGGGCAGGAAACGAACCAAGCAAGTTAATATTCATGGTGAGTTATTTTGTTCGTGACGCCAATACTCTCATAAATAGCTTAAAACAAACACAAAGTGATAAAGATGATGTGCATGAACGCGCACTTACATCTTTGATGCAGTCACATAATTTTGAATTGTATGAACATGAAGGTGCATTTGTTTCTCTCAAATATCCATGGCATGTGCTCTCTGCGATGGAGATACTATTGAAAAAAATAGAAAGCTTCAGGGGAAATAATGTTACTACACACAAAAACGTAACAATAGAAGGAGATGTTTATATAGGTGACAATGTAAAAATATTTGAGGGGACGAAGATAATTGGACCCTGTTATATCGGCCCAAATACAATTATTGGGAATAATAATCTTATTAGAGAAAGTCATATTGGAAGTAACTGTGTAACAGGATTTAACACCGATATTACGAGAAGCTACGTCGGAGATAGGTGCTGGTTCCACAGCAATTACATAGGTGACAGCATCCTTGAATCAGACATTACACTCGGCGCAGGGACAATTCTGGCAAATTTACGTCTTGATGAGGGCGAAATTTTAACTTCCGGTCGTACCAAACTCGGAGCAATAATTGGAACAGATACACATATCGGGGTTAACACAAGTATCATGCCCGGAATAAAAATCGGCTCTCATTGTTTTATCGGTGCGCAAGTTAGCATTGATCGCGACATACAAGATGACAGTTTTTGTATAGGAAAAACAGAACTTATTATTAAAAAGAACACACGAACGATTGCAAAACAATCACGGGAAAGTTTTCGAGAGAAAATGAAAAAATATGTATGAAGTTTCCATTCTTCAAACAAACAATCGTCATACTTCATGGTTGGAACCTTTCCGGTGAACGATTTCTTCCCTTAACTAATGAATTCAAAAAATTGAGATACAAAGTTTTTGCTCCGGATCTGCCGGGGTTTGGAGAGGAAAAGGCACCGGAAACCCCATGGCACATTAAGGATTATGCAGATTTTCTGCAAGGGTATTTTCGAAAAAAACACATAAAAAACCCAATTCTTGTCGGTCATTCATTCGGCGGGAGGGTAAGCCTCAAATACCAACAGTTGTACCCAAAAAATGTTCGAGCAATAATTTTATCCGGAACACCAGGATTTTCACCTGTTCCCAAGAAAAAAATGTTCATTTTTTTCATCCTTTCGAAAATCGGAAAAATAATTTTTTCCATTCCGCCTTTAACACTCTTTTCCGATGTAGCACGCCGCTATCTCTATTATGTTGCCGGAACGAGAGAATTTTTCCATGCGGAGGGGAGTATGCGGCAGACATTCAAACATATAGTTGCTGATGATTTAGTTGTTTCCATGGAATCAATGCAGGTGCCGTGTTTACTCTTGTGGGGGGAATACGATGTCATCGTGCCTGTGTCAATTGCCAAGAGAATGCAGGAAGTGATTCCAAACGCTACGCTCAAAGTAATTCCAGAAGCAGATCATGGTGTCCCTTTTAAACAGTCGGATATCTTTGCCTCCTACGTCGAAGGATTTCTAAAAACCTTATGAATGTTGTAACAATCCTCCTAGCAATTGCATGGTTTATCCGAATTTTTGGCAATCTTGTAAGTTTTATTGCACTTTGGTGGATAAAAGAATATCGCATTGATAGGATGATGATTCAGTTTCGGACGAGTGGTTTGAAATTACTGTTTTTCCCGCCATATCGGTTGCCTCCATTAAGCCCAAAGACCATGACAATATTTTTATTAGCTTCAGTAAGTATTGTTTCTTTTCTTTTATTTTCGAAAATTACACTGATAATTGAATTACTTATCGTTGATCTGTTACTTTTTTCATTAACACTGATTTTTGTTGAGTTACTATCTTTACCTACAAAAATTTATCATCGTATTCTTATTTCATTGGCAATATCAAAACTTCGAGCCCACAAAGGACTTTACGTTATTGGTATTACAGGAAGTTACGGAAAAACTTCGGTCAAGGACTATTTAACAACCATACTTAGTTCAAAATTCCGTGTACTCAAAACTGAAGCGAGTAAAAATTCTCCGATCGGTATTGCAGAGGTCGTATTATCTAAACTTCATGCTGATCATGAAATTTTTGTTGTTGAAATGGGAGCGTATAAACGCGGAGAAATAAGAGAAATGACAAATATGGTGAGGCCGCAAATCGGAATAATTACAGCAATAAATCCACAGCACCAGGATCTATTCGGAACAATAGAAAACACAATGGCCGCAAAATATGAACTCATAGTAGGATTAACAGGAAAAAAAATGGGAATATTTAATGGAGACGACCCGAGAGTACGACAGATGAGTCAATGGGCCAAACGTGATGGGAAACAGGTGCGGATGTGGTCAATTGAAAACGCACAAGACGTTCGTGCTGATTTGGATGGGGTGCAATTTACATTGAATACATCAGTTCATGTTAAGTCTCCAGTATTAGGAGAGCACCAGGTGAGTAATATTCTCGCGGCCATTGTTGCGGCTCATGCGTGTGGCATGAATATTTCTGAGGCAGCCAAAGCAGCAACTGAGATAAAACCAGCAAAAGGAGTCATGCAAAAAATCAAAGGAGTCAATGGATCCCTTTTTATCGATGACACATTTAACAATAATCCCGACGGAGCAAAAGCAGCAATTGCTTTTCTGGAAAAAATGAAAGGAAGAAAAATTCTCGTATTTCAACCGATGATTGAACTTGGATCATATGCATTAATTTCGCATCGTGAAGTGGGAAAATTCGCAGAGCGAGTATGTGATGAGATTATTTTGACAAATAATAGCTATGAGAAGAAACTTCACGGAAAAGTTATGAATACAAAAGATGCGACGGATTATCTGCAAAAAAATATCAAAAAAGGAGACACGGTGTTATTTAAAGGAAAAGAAGCAGGTAAAATATTAAAGCTATGTTTAGAAAAATAATATCATGCGCGTTGTCGCCTAATACTGAAATTGATGATGTTTTCCTTGCGCTACAAACAATCTGCACACCATGGAAATGGAAATATGGCAAAGCGATAGACAAAGTGGAGAAAAAACTGGGCGCTATTACATTTAATAGCGGCAGATCTGCATTCCTCGCTCTCCTTGAGGCATTTGATATAGGAGAGGGTGATGAAGTAATTGTTCAGGCATTCACCTGCGTTGCCGTACCCAATAGTGTTCTTTGGGCTGGAGCAAAACCGGTTTTTGCAGATATAGATGAGACGTATAATATTGATCCTAAAGACATCGAGAAAAAAATCACAAAAAAAACGAAAGCAATAGTTGTGCAACATACTTTTGGAATTCCTGCCGACATGAATGCTATTCTTGCTCTCTCAAAAAAACATAACGTTTTTGTCATAGAAGATTTTGCTCACACGATGTCTATACCTATGAGGGGTGATGCGGCATTTTTCAGCTTTGGCAGGGACAAGGTACTTTCGAGCGTGTGGGGTGGGGCAGCCTCAATAAGTTCAAAGTTAAAAGTTCAAAGTGAAAAGTTAAAAGAATTTCAATCCAATCTTCTGGTGCCGGGAAATTTTTGGATATTTCAACAACTTTTGCACCCAATCGCCTTCTCTATCATCCTTACATTGTACGACGTCATCATAGGAAAACTATTTCTTGTCTTGCTTCAAAAACTGAGATTGCTATCGTTTCCGGTCTATAAAGAGGAAAAATCCGGCGGTCAGCCAAGTGATTTTCCGGCCAAATATCCAAATGCGTTGGCGTGTTTACTATTAAATCAACTCAAGAAACTTGATCGGTATACAGAAAAAAGAGAACAAGCCGTGCGTTTCTATGGTGGAAAACTACCGTTATTGCGATACCCAATGCGTGTTAATGAACCTGAAAAAATAATTCAAAGGGCAAAAGAACACGGTGTTCTTCTTGGGAATTGGTACCACAATGTCATTGATCCCCAAGGGGTAACGTACCGGGCAGCCAATTGTCCGAAGGCAGAAGAGGCGGCAGCTCACATTATAAATCTGCCAACACTTATTTCTATTGCTGAGGCGAAGCGGGTATGGAAACACTTATCGTAGGGGCTATGGCGACCAATTGTTACATCGTCGATGGGATTATTATAGATCCGGGAGATGATGCAGAATATATAATGGCGCACGTTAAAAATCCTAAAATGATTATTGCAACCCACGGTCATTTTGACCATATTATGGCAGCGTATGCCCTCCAGCTTGCCTACAATATTCCCTTTTATATTCACCAGGATGATATATTTCTCCTAAAAACTATGCGCTCTTCTGCGCAACATTTTTTAGGATTAAAAGATGTCGATCCACCCCCTACACCCTCACTCATTCGTGATATAGAATTTATTCATACCCCAGGACATACTCCGGGAAGTATGTGTTTAAAGTTTGGAGATGCGTTATTCGTCGGCGATACAATATTTGCCGACGGCAGTGTCGGTCGCACCGATTTTTCATATTCAGATCCTGAAAAACTCGAACTTTCGTTAAAAACTATTTTGTCTTATCCAAAAAACACAAAACTATACCCAGGTCACGGCGAAGAGACAACGGTTGAAGCTGAAACTACATACCATCGTGTATAATACCTATATATATGTTTGTGATAATCGCAAACTGGTTTATTAGTGCAATAGCCCTCTATATCGTTTCAAGACTTATTTCCGGCATTACACTTTCTGATTTTGGAAGTGCATTGGTTGCTGTTGTTATCATCGGTCTTGTCAATGCACTGATAAAACCATTATTTCTTCTCTTGACTCTCCCAATTAATATTTTGAGTCTTGGGCTTTTTACATTCGTCATTAACGCCGCAATGCTCATGCTTGCAGGAAATCTCACACCCGGCTTTCAAGTGAACGGATTCGGCACTGCACTTGTTGGCTCAATACTTCTCTCTGTTATCACAATGCTTCTCCATTCTTTGGTGAAATAGTATGACACCTCAAATATGGGAACAATTCCTCATAAAATATAGCCCCAGCGCTCTTTTTCAATCGTGGAAGTGGGGAGAAGTTGAGAAAAAACTGGGAAACAAAATTTGGAGATTAGAGTGGGAGGACGATGCAATTGCACTGGTTGTTAAAGTAACCGCGCGGCGCGGAACGTTTTTACATATACGCCACGGACCAGTGGTTTCTGATAAGAGATATTTCAAAAAAATTCTTTCAGACTTAATAGAACTTGCAAAGAAGGAACACGCATGGTTTGTGCGAATTAGCCCTCAAGTACAGTCACTTCCTGATTTGGGATTAGTATCTGCTCCGATTCATGCCATGGACGCGGAACTTTGCTGGGTTTTGGATTTGGACAAAAGCGAAGAGGATCTTCTTAGTAACATGCGTAAAACCACTCGCTATGAAATTAAACATGCTCAAGAAGTAACTGTTGAAAAAACCAAGAAATTAGAACGGTTTTTTCATCTCTACGATGCGACGAGTACGCGGCATAAATTTGTACAGCATACGGGGATTCGTGAAGAATTTGAAACACTTGATGCAGAACTTTTTGTAGCATCACATCAAGGGACTGATTTAGCAGCAGCTATCATCGTTTATTATGGTGATCAGGCAATCTACCGCCACGGCGCCTCTCTTCCATCAAAAGTTCCTGCTTCATATACAACCCAATGGGAGGCAATCCGTGAAGCTAAATATAGAGGTAAAAAATTGTACAATTTTTGGGGTATAGCGCCTGAGGATAAACTAAATCATCCATGGAGAGGAATAACACTGTTCAAAAAGGGCTTTGGAGGGAGGGAAATTAAGTATATCCACGCTCAAGACTTGCCTATTTCACCACTCTATACGATTACACGATCGGTTGAGACAATGAGGAGGATTGTCAAAGGGTATTAAGAATGTAGTACAATCGTTTTATGCGGGAGATACTGCGTAAACATCACATATCCTTCAAAAACGCATTTGCCGGGATCTTTTGGAGTCTGCGGACACAACCAAATTTCCGTGTGCATATTTTCCTCTCTACCCTTGCCTTGATTCTCGCCTGGTATTTACGTATTTCTCGATTAGAAACACTCGTAATTATTTTTACGATAATTCTTGGTTTAACCGCTGAGATGATTAATACCTCACTTGAATCCATGACTGATTTAATTACCAAAGAATGGAAATCTGAAGCCAAGGTTGCTAAAGACGTCTCAGCAGGTATGATGCTCACAGTAGCAATAGGAGCCGTGATTATTGCGGCGTTTATTTATGTACCCTACTTATGGAAATTCTTTTAGGTCTGCTTTTGTTTTCGTGGCTGATATCCAGCATTCTCTATATTCCTTTCATTAAGCTTCTCTATAAATGGAGGTTTCAACGTCTCCGCCAGACAACGCGTGACGCATTTAATAAACGAACTCCCATTTTTGACCGCTTCCATGCAAAAAAAGCAGGAACACCGGTCGGTGGAGGACTCCTTATAATTCTCGTGGCAACCGTGCTTTTTCCTCTCGTACTTATTTTGATGCGCTATTTCTGGATTCCTATTTCATCAGTCTACCCGCTTTCAAGCGAGATTAAAATATTACTCTTTACGTTCGTTTCATTCGGCGTACTGGGACTTCTCGATGATATTAAAAAGACGTTTCTTTGGGTAAAGCCGAAGTTTTTTGGGCTACGTCTTCGGCATAAATTATTTCTTGAAATAGTTCTTGCCGCAATTGTTTCGTTTTGGATGATGTTCGAGCTTAAAATTAGTATCTTCTATATTCCCGGATTTGGTGTCATTGAGCTCGGGTGGTGGTATATACCATTTGCCGTATTTGTCATTATTGCATTTGCCAATGCATTCAATATTACCGATGGTTTAGATGGGCTCGCTTCCGGGGTACTCATGGTTGCCCTCATGGCGTTTTGGTTTTTATCAGCCTCAATTCTCGATACACCGCTTTCCGTTTTTATCGCATTGTGGCTCGGCGCCCTTCTTTCTTTCCTCTACTTCAATATCCACCCTGCAAGGATTTTTTTAGGTGATGTGGGCGCTTTATCCTTTGGGGCAACGTTTGCCGTTGTTGGGCTTATTTTAGGGAAAGCGCCGGCACTTGTTGTCATCGGAGCTATTTTTGTCGTTGAGGCTGCCTCTTCCCTCCTTCAGCTTACGTCAAGATCAGTGTTAAATAAAAAAATATTTGCCGTTGCGCCGTTTCACCTCTGGCTCCAATTGAAGGGATGGGAAGAATCAAAAATAGTCATGCGCTTCTGGATTATTGCAATTGTGTTGGCAATTTTTGGTTTATGGCTAGCATTACTCATAAAACCCACCGTCTAACCCCCCCTGATTACTGGTTAACGGTCGTGACCATTATCCTGAGTATTTTCGGCCTCATCATGGTCTATGATTCCTCTGTTGCTATTGCACTTCGGGATTTTTCAGACCAATATCACTTTGTCCGTGAGCAGATTCGATGGTTTTTTGTCGGAAGTATTGCCCTTATAATTGGTTCGTTTTTTGACTATCACCGCCTGTATAAGCTCGCAGTTCCTTTACTTCTTGTAACGCTTTTTCTTCTCCTTCTCGTATTTATTCCTAGTATAGGGATTGCCGCATTAGGAGCTCATCGTTGGATTAATTTTGGTTTCTTTGTTTTTCAGCCGGCGGAACTTGCCAAACTTAGCCTTATTATTTATCTGGCAGCATGGTTTTCATATCCTGAAAAAGGAAGAATCTTGCCATTTCTCTTTTTACTGGGTTTAGTTATTGGATTAGTTGTTGCTGAGCCGGATTTAGGAACGGCGTTTATTATTTTAATGATCGCGCTCACCATGTATTTTTTTTCAGGCGCATCTTTATGGCAATTTGCACTGCTTATTCCGGCCTTAGCTACATCTGTCGGTGCACTTGCGGTATTTTCTCCGTATCGACTCAGGCGTATTACTACATTTTTTAATTCAGATATAGACCCTCTGGGGGCTTCATATCAAATCCGTCAAGTACTTCTTGCTTTAGGATCCGGCGGATTATGGGGTCTGGGTCTTGGGAAATCACGCCAGAAGTACGAATACCTTCCTGAGGCCAATACGGATTCAATTTTTGCAATTATTGGAGAAGAGATAGGGTTTATCGGTGCAGCAGCAGTCATTTTCCTTTTTTTATTCCTCGTATGGCGGGGATTCCGTATCGCAAGACGCGCCCCGGATACGTTTGGGAAGCTCCTTGCTCTCGGAATTTCTTCCTGGATTGGCCTCCAGGCGCTTGTAAACCTCGGGGCGATGGTTGCACTCATTCCCTTAACAGGCGTCCCATTGCCGCTTATTTCATACGGCGGATCAAGTTTGATTCTTATGCTTTTTGGTATTGGTATACTTTTAAATATAAGTAGGCAATGAAAATACTTATTACCGGCGGCCATATTACCCCAGCGCTTGCTGTTGCGGAAGAAATAAGGGAGCGATACCCGGACTGGGAATTAGTGCTCGTGGGGCGCCGGTTTTCTCTGGAAGCGAATAAAATTCAATCAGAAGAGGAGCGGTTAGCAAAAAAATACAACCTTGAATTTATCCCATTTAAAACAGGAAGATTCACCCGTGCATTTGCCCTCACAACACTTATCTCTTTATCTAATGTACCCGTCGGATTTATTAGCGCAATCAACATTGTTTCCTCAGTCCGCCCGAACCTCATTATTTCTTTTGGTGGTTACATAGCGCTTCCCGTCGTTATTGCCGGAAAACTCATGGGAATTCCGACTGTCACACATGAGCAGACGCGTAAACGCGGACTTTCGAACAGAATTATTGGTCTTTTTGCCCGTAAAGTTTGCGTGAGCTACCCTGATCAAAAAGGAGTCTATACAGGATTACCCATACGAAGAAGTATTTTTGAAAAATCGAAACCACCTGCAGGAGTTGATTCCAAGCGCCCGTTATTGTTTTTTTCCGGCGGTAGCACCGGATCGCAATCATTGAACACAATTTTTTTTGAATGTATTACTCTGCTAACCAAGCGATACATGGTCGTCCACCAAACGGGGAGAGCGTCAGAATCAAAACAAATGGAGAACTACCAATCGTTTCCATACATAGATTTACCCGAGTATGCATGGATTTTACAAAATGCAAAACTCATTATCGGAAGAAGCGGAGCAAACACAGCAGGAGAAGTAGCGGCTCTTGGGAAAGTTGCACTCTGGATTCCGCTTCCGTGGTCAGGTGCGAATGAACAATACGAAAACGCTGCATTTCTTGTAAATAAAGGAACAAGCGAGCTCATACAACAAAAAAATCTTACCCAAGCCACTCTCATAAGTATGATTGAAAAAATGGTGAGTAATTATGAATCCTACAAAAACAATGCGGAAAAATACTCACGGGAGATTTCCCGGAACGCCGCCGGAAAGCTTGTTGACGAAATAGTAAAACTCCCGGAAGTATGAAATTCATAAGAAGGAAAAAAATCGGACGTATTATTTTTGCCATTCTCATTGTCATAGGAATCACCATCGGATTGTGGATTGCAGTCCGGGATCTTTTTCAAATTACTCATGTAGAAGTTATCGGAGCTCAGATTGACGTACGAATTGACCAGGAAAAGATGAACAAGAATCTTCTTTTTTTCCCCACACAAAAAATACGGACGCAACTTTTAAGTCAGAATCCTCTTGTTGAAAATATAGAAATTCAAAAAAAATTTCCTCATACAATACGGATTATCGTAACCTCACGAATGCCTATTGCCCGTGTTGCACTTTCGGATCGCACAGTTTTGGTCGATCGAGAGGGTGTTGTCATTGGACTTTCCGGTGACGCTGATAATTTTCCTTTACTTTCTCTTAACAATGATGAATCTCTCCTTATTGAAAGCCTTGAAATAGTAGCAGGTATGGAACAAGGAGAATTACTTTCGATAACAAAGATTGATAACGCGACCTTACTTGCTAAATCGACAACAACAGATATATATTTTCCTCAAAGTGATCAGATTCAAAATAAAGTGGCTACTTTACAAAGCATCTTGAGCGGGTTTAGAATAAAAGGAACTCTGCCCAAAGTAATAGATCTCCGGTTTGAAAAACCAATAGTAACCTTTTAAGTATATGGCGCGAACGAGCACAATAACCGGTATAGATGTAGGAACATCAAAAATAACTACGCTCGTTTCTTCTATAGGCGAAGAAGGTGAAGCCCGTGTCATTGGAGTATCCACAGCAGTAAGCCGCGGCCTTCGGAAAGGCCAGGTTGTTAATATTGAGGAAGCAACAGCTGCAATATCTTCATCTCTGGAAGGGACTGAACGGATGGCAGGGTCATCCATAGGCCGGGCATATGTTTGTGTAGGTGGAGCACATATAGCATCGATTAATTCACACGGAGTAGTTGCGGTAGCAGAACCTGAACGGGAAATTACGGAGTTTGATATAAAAAGAGTCATCGATGCGGCAAAAGCAGTCTCCCTTCCATCTTCCCGTGAAATTCTCCATGTGTTGCCGCGAGGATATGTAGTCGATGGTCAGGAGGGAATTGTTGACCCAATTGGCATGACAGGGATTCGGCTTGAGGTCGATACCCACATTGTGACAGGAGGGGCAACGGCGATACGAAACTTACGTAAATGCGTTGAAGAACTGGGAGTTGAAGTTTCAGGGATGGTATTTAGCGGACTGGCATCAGCTGCAGCAAGTTTGTCAGATACGGAAAAGGAGCTGGGTGTAATTTTAATTGATATTGGAGGCGGCACGACCGACGTTGCAATATTTGTTGAAGGAGCACTTTCCTACTCGTCAGTTATTCCGATAGGTGCCATAAATATCACAAAAGATTTAGCAGCGGGGCTTCGCGTGTCGCTCGAAAGCGCTGAAAAAATAAAGTTGGCATTGGGGGAGGCGCCAAAATTGCCGGCAATCCTTGAAGAAGAAAGTGTAAAAGGGGGAAAATCGGATAAGACCGATGAAATTGATCTTACCAAACTGGGACTACCTGAAGAACTCAAAACTGTCTCGAAGAAGACGTTGGTCGAAGGGATAATTAAACCACGACTTAATGAAATATTCACAATGGTTGGCCTTGAGATAAAACGGAGTGGATTTGGCGGAATGACGCCATCGGGAATTGTATTAACAGGCGGAGGAGCCCAAACAGTCGGAGCGGTTGAGGCTGCACGAAGAAATCTGGCCATGCCGGTTCATGTCGGCATACCACAACATATTACAGGGCTTATTGATGAAATCATGAATCCTGCATATACTGCTTCTGTCGGGTTAATTCTCGGAAGTACGAAGACCGGTATGGGAGAAAGCTCATCAGGACTTTCAGGTTTTCGGAAAGTCGGAGAACGAATTCAAATAAAAGGAATGGCCGGAAAAGTCATTGATTTTGTGAAATCATTCTTGCCCTAATGTACTAATTTTTCTGCCCCAAGATTTACTTTTTATGCTCATAAAGCCCGAAATTGCCCGCTTTGCAAAAATTAAAGTCGTTGGAATTGGTGGTGGTGGCTGTAATGCGGTTACTTCGATGATCAGTATAAGCCAAATTAATGGTGTTGATTTTATCGGCATTAATACAGACGCCCAAGCTCTCCTCATGTGTCAGGCTGCAACGAAGATTCAAATCGGAGAAAATTTAACGCGGGGCTTAGGAGCAGGGGGTGACCCGGAAATCGGAATAAAGGCAGCTGAAGAGTCTAAGGAAAAAATAAAAGAATACCTTCGCGATAGCGACATGGTGTTTCTTACCTGTGGCGAGGGAGGAGGAACAGGAACCGGTGCAACACCACTCATTGCTGAAATTGCAAAAGAGCTTGGCGCTTTGACAGTTGCTGTTGTTACAAAACCATTCCAATTTGAGGGCACGCGAAGGATGATAAATGCAGAAGAGGGAATTACAAACCTCAAAGATAAAGTGGATACCCTCATTGTCATTCCGAATCAACGACTCCTAGAGGTAATTGATAAAAAAATGACCCTTCTTGAGGCATTTAGAGTTACAGACTCAGTATTATCTCAGGGTGTACAGGGTATTTCTGACCTTATTACCATGCCGGGGCTTATTAACGTCGACTTTGCAGACGTACGAACCATTATGACGAGTGCAGGATCTGCACTTATGGGAATTGGAACCGGGGTCGGAGAAAATAGAGCCGCAACAGCAGCCAGGACTGCAATTGCCTCGCCGCTTCTTGAAATGTCGATTGAAGGGGCTAAGGGAGTGCTTTTCAATATTACCGGAGGCCCGGATCTCACCATGTCAGAAGTTGATGAGGCAGCCAAACAAATTGCTGCTGCAGTTGACCCGGATGCAAATATTATTTTTGGCGCGACCATTGACGAACATCTTGTTGATCAGGTAAAAATTTCAGTGATCGCAACAGGATTTGATGAAACGAGAAGGAGATTAAGGGAGCTTTCATCGCGGCCATCCCCCGTAGGCCAAGTTCCACCCCCACTAACAACGACACAACAGCCTCCGGTAACACAACTCACGGATGATCTTCCTCCCGAAGAGGACGAATTCGACATCCCCGCATTCCTCCGTCAAAGAAGCTAGCCACGAATCCCTATGATTAATCTTGAATGTCTAAGGGATTGTGAAGCCGCTTGTTGCAAAAAACAACATAACCACCGAGTGACATTTGACTTCAATGAACAAGAGGGTTCCATGTTTCAACAAAGAGGAGTTATATTAATTCCCCATGAGGGTGGAGGATTCACGATGCAAGAGGATTGTATTTTTTTACAAGGAAAATTATGCACATTGCATGGACAACCAACTCAACCAAAATGCTGTGTAGATAACAAAGCAGGTGAAGAGTTATGTTTAAGGGTGAGAGAATCAGTTGCCGGTAAACGATGGAGTGAAGTTGAATAATAGAAGTATGCGAACCTTCTATGCCTACGAGGAGTCTCCTTGTAGGGAAGAAGCCCCAATTTGTCAAGAACAAAAGCGCCGTTTATAATAAGTGGATGGCGTTTAAATCAGTCTCACCACAAGTAAATTTTCCGGAGTTGGAGCAGGAAGTGCTCGAGTACTGGAAAAAGAATAAGATTTTTGAAAAATCAATTGAATCCCGGCCAGTTGAGAAATCCTGGACGTTTCTTGACGGCCCTCCGTTTATAACAGGCCTTCCGCACTACGGCACGTTACTTTCAAGTATTCCAAAAGATCTTTTCCCCAGATACTGGACAATGAAAGGGTATAGAGTACGAAGGGTCTGGGGTTGGGATTGCCACGGACTTCCTGCAGAAAACAAAGTTGAAGAGAAATTACACATAAAAAGAAAACGGGATATAGAAGAAAAAATCGGTGTCAAGAAATTTATTAACGAATGTAAACTCTACGTTAAAAATGTTTCTTCAGAGTGGGAATGGTACGTTGACCACATAGCCCGATGGGTTGATTTCCAAAACGCATATAAAACCATGGACAAAGACTACATGGAAACCGTGATATGGGTATTTAAACAAATGTATGACAAAGGCTTGATTTATAAAGGGCTCCGCGTTTCCCTCTACTGCCCCCACTGCGGTACTCCCATTTCAAACTTTGAGGTTGCAATGGATGCGGATAACTATAAGGAAATGACGGAACCGACTGCAGTATTTATGTATCAGCTTGAAGATAAAAAAGATACGTATTTACTCGCCTGGAGTACGACACCATGGAATAAGATTGCCACCCCGGCACTCGCTGTTAATCCAAAACTTACGTATGTGAAAGTTAAACAAGGGGATAAATTTTTCATTTTGGCAAAACCCACGATGGCAATGATCAACGGTGAGTATAAAATTACTGAAGAATTTAAAGGAAAAGAACTCATCGGGAAAAAGTTTGTTAAACATTATGATTTTTACTCATATGACCCCGGGATTATCATAGCAGGGGATTTTGTGACAGCAGAGGAAGGAACAGGAATTGTGACAATCGCAGCGTACGGTGAGGAAGATTTAGCGGTCATGCAGAAAGAAAAAATCCAACTTGTCCTCCATGTTGATGATGAAGGAATGATGAAAAGACAAGTGCCAAAATGGGCCGGGAAATACTATTTGGACGTTGACTCTTTGGTTATCGATGATTTGAAATCACGCGGACTCATTTATAGAGTTGATAGCTACACTCACACAATTCCCACCTGCTGGAGATGCCACACACGACTCTACTACGCTCCGCAGGATGCTTGGTATGTAAACGTGCAAAAACTGAAACCCGCCATGTATAAAACCAATGAAGCGGTCAATTGGTTTCCGGAACACTTTAAGTACGGCAGATTCCTCAAAAGCATGGAGTCAGCGCCTGATTGGTGTATATCCAGGAGCCGATTTTGGGGTTCGCCCGTACCTGTTTGGGAATGCACGAACGGCCATAGATTTGTACCGGGATCAATTAAAGAGCTTGAGAAAGCAAGCGGGGTAAAAATAACCGATCTCCACAAACCTGAGATAGATGAAATAAAAGTGACATGCAAGGAATGCAAAAAACCAGGCTCGAGAGTACCAGAGGTATTAGATAGCTGGATTGAGGCAGGAAGCGCATCATTTGCAGAGCGACATTTTCCCTTCAGTAAAGTCGATCTCAAATCCTTTTTCCCTCCTGACTTTATCGTTGAATACACAGGACAAATAAGAGCATGGTTTTACGTGCTCCATGTGATTTCTACTGCCCTTTTCGATAGCCATGCATTTAAAAACGTGGTTGTCTCCGGAGTTATTTTAGGTACAGACGGACGAAAGATGAGCAAAAACTATGGAAATTACCCTGATCCAAAAGAGATGCTTCTCAAATACGGCGGTGACGCGCTAAGACTATATTTATTGGGTTCACCTGTCATGCACGGAGAAGACATTCGGATTTCTGAGGTGGAATACAGAGATCAAGTAAGGGGTTTGCTCCTCAAGCTTTGGAACGTGTATAACTTTTTTGTGACATATGCAAACGTTCATAAATGGAAACCGAACGGCAAAGAGTCGAAACATATTCTTGATCGGTGGATACATGCACGTCTTCAAAAACTCAATAGCGATGTGACAGAGGCACTTGAGGGATATGATTCTGTAGTAACTGTACGCGCTTATGAAGACTTCGTAAACGATCTATCGACCTGGTACATACGAAGAAGCAGAAATAGGATTGGTGATGAATTCTATCAAACGTGTTACCAAGTCTTAACGACTTTGTCACAACTTCTTGCACCAACTGCCCCGTTTATTGCTGAGGCAATATATAGAAATTTGACCGGCGAAGAGTCTGTGCACCTCACTAGTTGGCCAACAGCAGCAAAATTACAACACTTCGATCTATCGATAGATGAAAGTATGAAGATTGTTCGACGAATCTGCGAGCTTGGACATGCACAGAGAAAAGAAAATAAAATAAAAGTACGACAGCCACTTAGCCTTTGTAGTGTCAAAAACATCCAAATAGATCTTGATGATGAATATCTTGCATTGATTCGGGATGAACTAAATGTAAAAACCGTTCGTTTAGAGAAAGGTAAAGGGGAGATGGGTGTAGCTCTCGATACGAAATTAACTCCGGAACTTATGCAAGAAGGACAGGCGAGAGAACTTATTCGTGAAATTCAGAAACTTCGCAAAGTTAAAGGATGTAGAATAGATGAACGGATCACCGTCACCCTTCCGAAATCGTTTAAGGAATTACCTAAGGATCTCATTGATTTTATTAAAAAAGAAACATTGACTGGTAGTCTTCTATGGGGAGAACAACTGACGATTGGATCATAACCCTCCTCCTTGTTTTTCTCACAAGCGTGGGTTTGTTTGTCCTCTCGACTCTTTCTCAAGCACTATTTCTCCAGCAGTTTGTCTTTGTTATATTTGCTGTTGTATTTTTCAGACTGTTTTCGCGTATTGATGGAGCGGTTCTTTGGTGGTTTGCACCATGGGGGTATATTTTAAGCCTCATTTTATTGCTCGTTTCGTTTTTGGGACCTGAAATTCGCGGTGCAACACGGTGGATTATGATAGGAACTATTCAAATTCAACCGTCTGAACTGGTCAAGCCTTTGCTTCTTTTGGCATTTAGTCGATTCATGACACAATTTTCGCCCCGGCAGTTTAAAAATGTACTCCTCCATATGCTCCTTTTTGCCTTACCGGTACTTCTTGTCATACGGCAACCGGACCTTGGAACAAGCATAATTTACACGAGTTCCTGGGTTGCCATGATGGTTGCCGCCGGACTTCCTCTCTGGACATTAATTCTAGCGGGTATTGGAGTTGGGTTCATTTTCCCCTTTCTCTGGAATCTTCTGGCGCCTTACCAGAGAGATCGGCTTACAACATTCCTCGCTCCCACACTTGATCCGAAAGGGGCAGGGTACAATGCGCTGCAATCTATGATTGCAGTGGGAAGCGGCCAGTTTTTTGGAAGAGGTTTAGGGCGGGGTACGCAGAGCCATCTCCGTTTCTTACCGGAGCACCATACGGATTTTATTTTTGCGACCCTTGTTGAAGAGCTCGGATTTTTTGGTGGCATTGCACTTTTATTATCCTATTTTGCACTCTTTGTCCGCATGCTCATGCCGCTTCTTCGGGGGTTCACTGATGATCTTTTTGCGTTTATCTTTAGCATTGGGTTATTTGCCGTCATTATGGCTCAGGTTTTTATTCATGTCGGGATGAATATGGGGGTACTTCCCATTACCGGTATTACTCTACCGCTTGTTTCTTACGGCGGAAGTTCCGTCATTTCAATAGCAATCTCATTCGGAATCTGGTTTGCGCTGGTGCGACGCAGATGATACAATTAGCCTTGCTATGTTCGCAGTCGTCACCATTTCCGGAAAGCAGTATAAGGTGAGTGTTGGTGACACAATAGTCGTTGACCAGATTGACGGAAAGGTGGGTTCAGTCGTTACCTTTGACCACGTGTTACTCTCATCTGACGGCAAAAAAACCACTGTCGGCAAACCAACCCTGAAAAAAGTCGTGGTAAGCGCAAAAATTTTAGCTCACCAAAAAGGAGAAAAAATTCAGGTTCGTCGCTTTAAATCCAAAGTCCGCTACCGCCGCTCTGTGGGTTTTAGAGCGCGACAAACGAAACTCGAAATTGTCAAGATATCTACTTCTTCATGACTTCCTACCTTTTCTTATTTGGGAAAACGCCAGAGCTTTCGTGGCTTGAACTTAGGTCACTCTATTCTCAAGCTCGTCTTATCAGCCCGCTTGTTGCCTTTGTGGAAGCAGTTTTAGATCCAATTGCCGTGATGCGACAACTCGGAGGAACCGTTAAAATTGCCAAAGTAGTGGGAACGGTAACAGAGATTTCAGTTAAAACTCTTGTTCCCCTTCTTACAAAAGAAAAACGATCCAATCATATTACCTTCGGGGTAAGTCGATACGACACCAATGAACCTATTTCCAAAGGTCTTCTTGCGGACATTAAAAACCAGCTTGAACTTACTGGTATAGGCGCACGATTTGTTGAAGCACGTGCCGATAGTCGCTTGGGGAGCGTTATTATTGCAAAGCAGGATGTCGTTGATCTTGTTATTACCCGTGAAAAGAAAACGTATCTGATTGCACGAACTATTGCAGTGCAACTATTTGAAGAATGGAATAGACGCGATTACGGCAGACCGAACGCTGACCCTAAAAGCGGCATGCTCCCTCCAAAAGTAGCACGCATGCTTGTGAATATTGCCCTTCGGCAAGCTCAGGGTAAACCGATTCTTCTTGATCCATTTTGCGGGATGGGGACAATTCTTGCAGAGGCGTTGCTCACAGGATGGGCAGTTTTGGGGAGTGACCAATCATCTGACGTAATCAAAAAAGTTGAAGAAAATCTTCGATGGCTTTCCCGCGAATATCCCTCTATTGAATCGAGTTTAGATCTCTACGTTTCCGATGCAACACATATTTCCCAGAATGTAAAACCAGAAAGCATTGACGCAATTGTGACAGAACCATATATGGGCCCTGCGAAACTTAAAAGTCCCATTAAAAATATTATAAAAGGACTGGAGAAACTCTACATTGGATGCCTCAAAGACTGGCACGGCGTGCTTAAAACTGGAGGTAAGATTGTCATGGCCATCCCAAAATATTCGATAAACAACAAAACATATTTCGTGAAAAAAGTCATTGACAGCTGTGAAATGCTCGGCTATACTACCATCGCTGGACCTATAGAATATAGTCGTCCACAAGCGGTCGTACGAAGACAGTTTTATATATTACAAAAGAAATAACTATGGCTCATATTAAAGCAGGCGGAACCACTCGAGCAAATAAAGATTCAGCCTCCAAGAGACTTGGAGTTAAAATTTATGGTGGACAACGCGCAATTGCTGGAAATATCATTGTTCGTCAAAAGGGAACAAAAGTATACCCGGGAGACGGGGTGAGTATTGGGAGAGATTTTACAATTTTTGCATTGACTTCTGGTTTAGTTGAATTTTTTACCAAAAGAGGGAAACAATACGTTTCGGTCCTGCCTGCCGGCAGGCAGGTCCTGCCCGCCAAGAGCCAATAACATGGCCGACACCCAACAGGTTTTACATCTTGAGATTGATCTTGTTCAACCCAACCCACTGCAGCCCCGTGGTTTGATTTCACCTGACTCCCTTGCAGAACTGGTCAACTCCATTAAAGAACACGGAATTATTGAGCCATTGGTTGTAGCTAAGACACCTGCTGGCTACCAAATTATTGCGGGGGAGAGACGGTGGCGGGCAAGTAAATTAGCAGGACTGTCAACCGTTCCCGTCATCCTTAAGGAAACATCAGCAAAAGGAATGCTCGAGATGGCATTGGTTGAAAACGTACAACGCGAGGATTTAAATCCCATTGACCGCGCGCAGGCATTTCAACGGTTAATTGAAGAATTTGGGTTGCCAGTTTCAGAGATTGCAAAACGCATTGGAAAAAGCGAATCGTATGTGAGCAACACAATGCGTCTTTTAGCCCTTCCTGATGCGATAAAAGACGGATTAATTTCAGGTTCTATTTCTGAAGGGCATGCGCGGGCAATTGCAGGCCTTGGTGATGTCAAACTCATGGTGGATGCGTATAAAACAATTCTTACGGAAAGCGCGTCTGTTCGTAGAGCAGAAGATTTAGCACGAAGACTCAAAGCGCAAATAAATAAAAAACCTGTCCATAAATTACAGCGAATTCACAGCGACGAGCTGGATAACATGGCAAAGGGCATGGCGCAGGCAGTCAACGGACTCGTTAAAATTACCCAATCGAAAGTCGAAGCACGATTGGTCTTTGTCATCCGTGGCAACCTCGAATCAACAAGCAAAATCCTCAAGGATATAAATAAAAAACTCACCTCTTAAGGGATCTCGTAGGAAGGCTGTGGGACAACGCCGAATTTAGAAAACGGCCAATAGCGAAGAAACGCTTTTCCGATAAAATCTTCTTTCGGAACCGTTCCAAATTCCCGTGAATCAGCACTATGCGGGCGATTGTCACCCATGACAAAATATTCTCCTTCGGGTACAACAATCTCTTGATCTTCGGTTAAATACGATCCGCCGAAAATCGTTATGTCTGGCGAGAGATACGGTTCCTCAACTTCACTGTCGTTGACATACATCGTATCGTTACGAAGCATCACCGTATCACCGGGAAGACCGATAATTCTTTTAATGTAATCAATTTCAGGATTACCGGGGGATTTAAAAATTACAACTTCACCACGTTTGGGATCTTTAATTTTATAAAGAATTTTGTTGGTGAGGATGTATTCCCCGTTGATAAACGACGGCTCCATGCTTGCCCCTTTAATTTCCTGTGGCGACATAACGAAGAGGTAAATCATGACCATAATTGCCATGACAACAACGATAGATTGGAGAAAATCAAAAATGGCCACCACGGCCCGCTTAATAAAATCCATAATTTTCCTACGTTTAGTCTAAGTGATATAATAACCCTCGTCAAGGACGACTAGCTCAGCTGGTTTACCCGATCAAGTTTTTTTGCAAAGCAAAAAATTTGTGCGGGTGAAGAGCGTTTCATTGTGTATTACGTGTATATTTTAAAAAGTTTGACTGACAAGAAATTGTATTCCGGATATACTGATAATTTGAAAAGGCGTTTTCGAGAGCATAATAATGGAGAAGTGGAGAGTACGAGGAATAGAAAACCTTTTACGTTGGTATATTACGAAGCGTATCAGCATCAACAAGATGCTACCGCAAGAGAAAAGTTCTTTAAAACACAGTGGGGAAGGAATTATTTGAAAAAGGTTTTAAAAAATTATTGGGCGCGCATAGCTCAGGGGTAGAGCGCTTCGTTGACATCGAAGAGGTCTATGGTTCAAATCCATATGCGCGCACAAGGATGAGCGTTTCATTGACCCGAACAAATTTTCTCAAGAAAACTTGCGCGGGTTGACATTGAAAAGGGTCCACATGAATAAAAATCTTCGCGCATGGCTCCTCTACGATGCCGGTAATTCTTTCATCGTTTCCGCGACAGGAGGGCTATTCCTGGCACAATGGTTCGTGTTAGACAAAGGGATTCCTGAAGCCTGGTATGGATTTGCGTTTTCAGCCGCCACAGTTTTTGTATTGCTTTCCTCTCCCATCATTGGTGCTTGGTCGGATACACTCGGCTACAGAAAACCATTTATCAATTTTTTTACCATCGCACTTCTTCTTGCGGGATCGTTGATGATTTTCACAACGAATGTAGCTGGTTTTGGAAATCTGTTTCCACTTCTCACACTCTTACTTTTCTTTTTTGTGCAATACACCTACCAGTTAAGTTTTTTATTTTTCAATACATTGTTAGAAAAACTCTCCTCGAAACAAACTCTTGCTCGTATATCAGGATTAAGCACTCTTTATAATCAAATAGCCTACGTATTAGCGAATGCAATTCTTTTACTGTTTGCCATGGGCAAAATAACGCTCATTGGAATTCCCGGACGTTCTCAAGTATTTTTGCCGGCAGTAGTAATCTGCACAATTTTTTCTTTACCGCTTATTCTGCAATTTCAGGAGAAACGTACGGTGAAAGAGGGAAGTACAAGACAAACGAGTGCGCTTGCAGAAACAATCGGTGGAATTCGAATGCTTTTTAAGAAAGAAAGAAATGTTGGAGTGTTTCTTTTGGGATTTAGTTTTGTATCTGACGCGCTTCTCACAATCTCGCTGTATTTTGCTCTCGTCATGAATGAACTCTACCGCATGAGCGACGTGCAAAAACTTATCGCCATCTCTTTAATGTATGTCTGTGCGGGATTAATTGGCGCGCTGCTTGGAAAAGTCGCTGGTCGGTTTGGGATGAAGCGAAGCTTACTTTTTATGGCGTTGATGCTTACTGGATCCTTTACCGTTGCACTTTTGGGGTCAAACTTTTCCGTGTTGCTGGTAACCTTAATTTTTGCAGGGATAGGATGGGGCGGATTTTACAGTCTGACGAGAGCGATGCTCATTCGAATTGCGCCCCCTGCGCGATTGGGAGAATACTTTGGGTTTTACTCAACATTTGAGCGCTTCGCATCAATTATTGGACCGACGATTTGGGGAGTGATCGTCACATGGCTTGCAGTAACTGGAGGATTCAGATATAGAATTGCAGGGATTACAGAGGTAGTACTTATGGTCATAGGAATAGTTTTATTGTCGAAAGTAAAAGTAAGTAGATCCTATGGCAAACTATAATTCAACCATTCTTGATACTCTCATTCCTAAAATAAAAGCAGTTATTTTTGATATGGATGGGGTGCTGGTTGATTCCGAATCTCAACATTTCCGTGCGCATAAAATGGCAATAGAAGAAAATGGAGGAACATTAACCAAAGAATTTTATAGTACGCATGGGATTTCTCGCGACCCCTTACTGTTTTACGCGGATTGTTTTCCTGATAAAAAGAATAACAAAGAATTTTTATCATGCGTGTCACGGCGAAAACTTCAAATATATAGACAGTTGCAGGAGAAAGAGGGAATTCTTTCTGTCAAACCAGCGATATCGCTAGTCAAATTTCTTTACGGAAAACATATTCCGCTTGCAGATGGAACAGCGGTCTACAAGAATGAAGCAATGAAAAATCTTACGACACTGGGAGTAAGTAATTTTTTCCGAGTGATTGTAACTCTTGATGATGTTGGCGGTAAACGGAAACCAGCTCCAGATATTTATTTAAAAGTTTCACAACTTCTTAAAGTTCCTCCCAATCGCTGTCTAGTGATTGAGGATTCAGAAAATGGCGTTAAGGCGGCAGCAGCCGCGGGTATGCCTGTTGTCGTTGTTCCGAATGCGTTTACCAAAACGCACAATTTTACCGGTGTAATCATCGTTTCCTCATTTGAGCAGATCAAAAAAACATTTAGTATCTAGACAAAAGAAGTAAATTGTGAGGTAATATACGTAAACTGTTTTTTATGAAGGCGAGGTGATACGAAATGCAAAACGTACCTGGCGTCACTGATCATCTAAAGACACATATCGGTAAATGGCCGGCGACAAAAGCAGAACTGGTTGCGGCTTGTAATGCTTTAAGCGATTTTACTCCGGAAGATAAAGCAGAATTTGAATCGAAACTGCCGGATGGGACATACAACAGCGCCGACGATGTGATGAGAGCATTGGGAATGGAGGCAAGTCCGCCAGTTGGTGGAACGCCACCATCTGCGCCGATGCCAAGCTAATGTGAAAACCAATTCATAAAGCGCGCTTGCGAAATTACGTTTGACCTCAAGCGCGTTTTCTATTTGGAAGTCCGTTGAATGGAAGGGTGCGCTATATATATGTACCCGGTTTCACGAATAGTCTGAACTATTGCAGGAAGAGAAGTATCCGCGAATCGAAGGTTTGAACGAACCCGAGAAGCACATTGACGAAAAGCACTTATCATAGCTTCTTTAACAAATTTATTACTGTTTTTTAAAGTGTCACCATTTTTAAAAAATAATGCCTCGAGTAGGACTTCGTATGTTTGAATAGAGTTTGGATTTATGAGCAATTTTAAAAAAAATGAGTGATCAAGAGGGAATAACCGCGCGATTACGTTTTTATTGACCAGCAATTCATGGTTGAGTATGTCATAGGAAACATATTTATTTTTCCTGTCGAGCAATTTCAGGTAGGTTTCTACGCCTAATCGTTCTCGATTAATCTCGATGCGATTCATAATTGACGCTATTATACTTTAGCCCACCAGTATTTGACAAATTATTGTTTCCTTGACAAAATAGCGCATATGCCAAATATTGAAGCGCTTTATGACGGAGTTGCACATACCGTTGATTGTGTGAATGTGAAGATCAAAAATGGAGGACGGGTTGTCATCCTTGAAGTGCCCAAAGGATCTGTTTGGGGATTACGTGACCTTATCCGGCACGAATCCTATGGTATGCAAATAACTCCGGAGAGCGAAGGGGATGCAACTACTGAAGATGTTATTTCATTGGATGCAAGGCGGACACCGATAGCCGGACCCATGAAGATTTTGAAAAAGGATCAAGACGGACGCCGTGTAGCAATAAAAGTCCGCCGCTTCCGCCCGTTCCCAATATGAGACGACCCGGTCCTGAAATTATTATACTGAGCAGTTTATTCCTTGGTTCGTGTAATCCTGTTCGAGCAACACAACAACCTGAAATTATTGATACACCCTCTAGGTTTACTCCCGCTCTGCCGATTCCTTCAATGACCCCTAAGCCAGAACAAATCCCCTCAGCCGGTATTCATCAAATAGAACCAGGAGAAATTTTAAATTTGGAGCATTTTACGTTTGAAAATCAGATGAGAGGGTATTCGGTTCGGATAGTCACCCTCCAACTTAACGAGGTGTCAAAACGGTATGACGTACCATTAGATGTGGGACAAGATACAACTATAATCCTCTCACCAGAAATTTTTGAAGGTGAGAATGGAAGCGCCGTACGTTTTTTCGACGAAGAGAATGGCAAACAACGCATCGAAATTTCAGGCGGACTGTTTGAACAAGTTGTTTCGTTAATTACGGGTAGAGTTCCAAGAGACTTAAGAGATCAAACGCTTTTATCGGTTATGTTAAGTGAAAAAATGATTTTTGCCCTTGCTCGCATTGCTGAGCAACGGGGACAACTTCCTGAGGGTTCATCTCAAATTATTGAAAGCCAGTACATAGAAGATATACTAAATTTGGAAGCAAAATTAGTGGCAGGGATGCAGATTTTGGGAAATCCTCTTCCTGAACCTGCCGAACCTCCCCCCGGCAACCCTCCCTCTGCTTAACATTAGAAGTATGCGAACCTTCTCTGTCTTTCTAATAAAAGTCCGCCGCTTCCACCCTTTTCCCGCTACTTAGCCTGCGGGACGTAGGTAATTCCCACTCCTTTAATTGTTTTAACACTCTCCGCGAGGGTTGGATCAACAGATTTTAATTTATTTCGCAATTGAGTTATGATTCCTGTGGTAAGCTTCAGGACTTTGAATGCTTCATATTCATTTTCGGGGAGTGGGGTTGACGGAAAGAGTAATCGAAATACATCTGTGCGTGAGAGAATTTCATCGGGATGGGCTATTAAATGCGAGAAGAGCTTACTCCGTTGTTTTGAAAGTCGTACCCTTGATTCTCCATTTGAGAGCATACGTTTTCTGGGCGCATAATAAATGCTTTTCTTTCCATTTTGGTTTAGTTGAATAAGACCTTCCCCCTCCGGCGCTTTCATAAATTTATTATAGCAGAGCGCATATTGATAACAATAATTCAAATTCCTATAATGCCATTAGGATGAAATACCGAACGCTTGGGAAAACAGGACTGAATGTGTCCGAAGTCGGCATGGGGACGTGGCAACTGGCTGGTAAACCATGGGGTTGGGATGCACCTGATGAAGCCGAAAGCATAAGGGCTCTGTATAAATTTGTAGAGCTTGGCGGAAACTTTATTGACACTGCCTGGGTATACGGAAGAGCAGATGAATCAAGTGCACCGAAAGAAATGCATACATCGGAAGAGTTAATTGGAAAATTTATTAAAGAATCAGGTACAAGAAATAAAGTTATTATTGCTACAAAAATACCAGGTAAAAACAGAAAGTGGCCGGCATGGCGAGGAACTCCAATTTCAGAGGTTTTCCCGGATTCATATATAGAGGAGATGGTGGATAGTTCGCTGCAAAGTTTGGGAGTGGATTCAATTGATCTCATGCAATTCCATGTGTGGCAGGACGATTTTGCCAAAGAGGACGGATGGAAAAATACAATTAAGAAAATTACGCAGTCGGGAAAAGTGAAACATTGGGGGATTTCAATGAATGATTACCAACCAAGCAATTGTCTCAAAACACTCGACACTGGACTCATTTCATCTATTCAATGCATATTTAATATTTTCCATCAAAAACCGACCGAGAAACTTCTCCCATATGTAAAAACACACAATATAGGTCTCATTACAAGAGTTCCGCTTGATGAAGGAGGACTGTCCGGGAAATTAACACTGGATACGGTGTTTACTGACGAAATGAGACCACACTATTTTAGCAAAGCGAGACTGCAAGAGTATATGCCAAGAATAAGAGAGTTAGAAAAATTGTTGGGAACGGAAGCAAAAACATTGCCGGAGTTAGCTCTTCGATATTTATTATCCTGGGATGAAGTTTCTGTAGTAATTCCGGGAACGAGAAAAGTCAAAAATGTTGAAGCAAACGTATCTGTTTCTGATGGGCGAAAATTATCACAAAAATTAATGGAAGAGCTTAAGTATCACGCCTGGGAACGAAACTTCTACCTCGACCTCGACCCTTCACTGGAGAAGGATGGATATATAGAGAAATGATAGAAAATGTTATTGAATCGGTTCGTCGAGAGGGGTCGTTGGATCGAAGGAGATGGTTAAAAACTTGGGCAAAATATTTTTGAGTTTGTATTTTTTCCACAGATTTTTTCCGTTAGCCAAAAATTGACCGATAATGACCGTTGTTTCGTTACTTTTAGGGATGAGACGTAATTGATAGTTGCCACTTTTGGGATTGACTATACCGACAAGCCCATCTGAATCTTTAACCGTTTTACTTTGAGGATCGACCACCCAAAAAATAGCCGGATAGCCAATGATGGTAAGGGCGGAGCTGGGAGTAATAGAGTCTGCCATTAAAGTTGCTGGAATAGGAATGTCAAGAAAATTGAAAATTTCACCGATCCCCTCAGCCGAGTTAATTAAGCCACCATGATCGAGGTTTACTACCTTTTTGTAAGCTCCGGGAATAAGACTACTTGATGTCATAATCCTGCCATCACCGGTTGAGTCTTCGACTGTTTTGAACAATTTGCCGTCAAGCCAATTCTCCAGCTTGATATCATGTTTGGAAGGATCTTTGACGATAATATTTCTGAGTGTATTAAAACCATTTCCGGCTAAACTTCCGATGGTGACTCCAAAGAAATCCTCGGGAAGATACGTGTTTGGTAACCAGTTATTTTTATTAATGTCATGCATGGATGCGATTGGAATCGGATCACCAGATTTACTCATGAGGTAATCGACGGTTGGCAAAAGATTTCTTAGTGACGGAGCCTGAGTCCGCATGGTCGCTCCGTCATCACCGCCCAAACCACCACACTCTTTGAGGAGAAAAGTAGCAGCAAATCTGAAGAGCAAATCTTCTTTAGAGACATCCCCCGCCGCCCAGAGAGGATAAGCAAATGCTGTGCCTTGGTGGGGAGAGCCGACGGTCATGAATCTCTCCAATCTGTTATTAGTCTGTTGATTTTCTAAATAAGCTCGACCAACCAGTCCTCCCATGCTGTGGCCAACTAGATGAAATCTTTCATCCTCAACCGTGGTATTCGTATTTATCCAATTACTTAATTTGGGGATATTATCAATGACATCTTTTCGCCAATCATAGTAAAAAGGTAAAGGTGTATATCCCGAAGTGGTAATTGCATTGAGGATCGGATTGTAGGCGCCAGCGGCCAAGGGATTAAGTACCCATTCACCATTATCAAGAAAACCGCAACTGAGCAAACTTGCTGCATTCCAACTCCCTCCGAATCCGGGAATAATCACAACCTTATCTGCTGGAATTGGTGTTGGGGTGGGCGTTGAGGTGGGAGTGGGCGTCGCCACAACCTCAATTGCGGGATTAGTGGCTAACCCCACTGCCCAATTACTTCCATTGTACCCGGAGAAGTATAGTCGATAATGATCAGATTCTTTGAGAATATCACTTAGAGTGAAGCGTATACTATCAAACGATCCAGAGGTTCGAGTGAGTACAGGATTTTCGCTAGCAGGTTTTATCCAGTTTATACCATCTTCTGAATAAGCATATACTATATCAGTTGGAGCCTCTCCTTCTCCCGCTGTATACCACATTTTGTATAATCCGTCCTCCAAGAGAACCGTCGGGTAACTTACATTATTAAGCTCCCACCACATAGTCGGATTAATTACAGGGTTGCCCCCATTTTGTTTCGTCCAGTTAACACCATTTGATGATGTAGCATATCCTATTCTCCAAAACGGGTACGTAACAAGGTTATCATTGTTCGTGCCTGCATACCACATATGATATATTCCATCTTTATAAATGATCGAGTTGCCTCGATTAATGCCGCCGCTATCCCACATACCTGAGGATCCAGTAAATATCCAACCATCAGTTTTTGTCCAATTAATACCATCCGTAGAGGTCGCAAATCTTAGTCGAAATCTATCTGGTCCTGAAAGCCAATAAGAGTTTATGGATGAATACCACATTTGATAAATATTATTTGTGGAATTATAAAGCACTCGAGGGTCACTGATAAGCGCTTCCCATCCGTCGGATGAACCTACGCTAATAACTGGGTGATTTAATCTTAACCAACCAGTGATACCGTCACTTGATGATGCGTAGCCAATTTTCCAAACGCCACTTCCTTCATTGGCTTGATACCACATTTTATAGATACCATCACGTTTAAGAAGAGAAGGGGATGCTACATATCGACCATCCCAACTTCCTAAAGGACCTGGTAAGAATATTGGATTGTTCAGGTATTTAACAAAACCGGTTACTGCTACAGCAGGTTTTAAAAGCAACGTAAACGGAAGTGTAAAAAGGATTAAAGTTAAAAAAGAAAATCTCTTTAAGGGCATTGTTCTATAAATAATACATTTAAATCGACCGGTCAAGTAGGAATATCACTTTTTTTCGATAGATATAGTAAGATAATTGAAATATGTCGGACATAATTCACTGTTTAGTCTGTAACAAAGTTCAATTTACTTTGATAGATGGTTACCGAAGGTGCGAAAAATGTAGAACATACATCGCCGAAAGTTTGCCAAATGAAAGAAGAGTTCAAAAAGTACTTGAGGAACACGCTTCCTCTTTTATAGTCGGTAGTCAGGAATCAAAAGATATTCGTACTGAGGAAATGAGACTTTCATTAATTAAAAAATTTTCCAAAGTTGCCAGTATCGTTATCGATTTTGGTTGTGGGAAAGGTAAGTTTGTCGAATTTTTATCTTCAAAAAAATATAAAGTTTTTGGTTACGATAAATCAGAAGTAATTAAAAAATATCTGGTTTCAAAAAATATAGCTTTTTACGAAAGTGTAAAAGAAATACCAACTGGGTATTTTGATGTTGCAACCTGTTTTGATGTTATAGAGCATGTAACTAATCCACGGCATCTTATTTGGACCATTGTACGGAAGTTAAAAAAAGATGGAATCTTTATAATATCTACCCCAAATTCAATAGGTTTTTCAGCAAGGATTTTAGGTAAAAGATGGTGGGTATTCAGTGCGAGGTCTCACTTTATTTTGTTTTCTCCATATTCACTTAAACTTCTATTAGCAGATATGGGGTTTGAGATTCTCGACGCCAAAACAGATACAATAACACCATGGTTTACACCATCAGAGAGATTTGTTTTTAAAATATTTAATAAACTCATTTATTTAATATTTCTTCCGTTTAAATCAATTCTATTTGATAATTATTTGGGTGATAACATACAGATTGTCGCAAAGTTGGCGGGCAGTAAAAACGCAGGGTAAAAAATAGATATGAATATTGCTTTTGTCGTTGTTACATATAAACCAAATAAAAAAGCTTTAGGGAGTTTAGTTGACACTCTTGGAAAAAAAGACGTGATTGTGGTGGATAACACAGGGAATAACCGGGGTTATGCAGGAGGGGCGAATGTGGGGGTGAGGAAGGCATTGGAACAAGGATACGAGTGGATTGTGATGGTCAATGACGACGTCACGTTGAGTAAATATGCACTTTCTCAATTCTTAGACATCGTCAACAAAAGTGAACCGGCAATCATCGGTCCCGTTGCCGGGAGAATCGATGCGAAGCGCTGGACAACTATTGTTCCCGCGACACAAATGGACTGGATCGACGGTGCATTCACCGCAATCCACGCCAAGATTTTCCAGACTATCGGAGAATTTTATGCGCCGTACTTTATTTACTACGAAGATATTGATCTTTGCATACGAGCCAAACGCGCAGGATTTCCTCTTCGTTGGTTTCCCATCGACGGAATCCGTCACGAAGGATCAGTAGTTTTAGGTCGGGGATCATTCCGGCACCAATACTACGCTGCTCGAAATCACCTTAAATTTGTCGAACGTCTTGCGCCGTTACGGGTTAAGATATATGAATATATGAGACTCCCGAAAACAGTTTACGAACATGTCATTCGAAGAGAGTGGGGAGCACTCCTTGGGATTTTTCACTATTTTATTCGTCGATTCGGACGCCTATGAATATTGGAGTTGATGCGGGAGCACTGTCGATTACTGATAACCGATTAAAACTCGGTGTCTACTGGGTCAATGTCAATTTATTGCGGGAACTATCTAAAATCGACAAAACGAACACGTACTATTTATACAGCTTTATCCCAATTGAAGAAAACTTCGGGCCTCGTATGTTAAATAAAGTTTTACGACCTGCTTCGGGATGGTTTTCTCTTCGACTGCCGCTAGAGCTTTCACTTCATCCGGTTGACGTTTTTCTCGGCCTCTCGCAAGCAATTCCAGTGAGCAAATGCAGAAATATCGGATTTATTTATGATTTAGGATTTTTGCATCACCCCGAGGCATATCCGGAATCAGCTACAAAACTAAAAAAACAAACAGAGGATCTCATAAAAAGATCAGATCATATCGTATGTATTTCACAGGTTGTTAAAAATGACGTGATCACAACATACGGGAAAAAAAATATTACCGTAGCATATCCGGGTGTCGATAACACATTTACCTCATCTGGAGCGAAATATAAGAATAAAAATCCGTATTTTCTATTTGTCGGAGCATTGAAACGGGGAAAGAATATTCCGTTTCTTTTGAGGTCTTTTGCAAAATTCCTCAAACAAATAAAAAAACCCTATGATCTTATTCTTGTGGGAAGCGACTACTGGTTGGATCCCGGAATTTCGTTTGGTCCGCACGTAAAGTTTTTGGGATTTGTTGAAGATAAGATTCTTGCATCGCTCTATCGGGGGGCACTTGCATTTGTGTCGCCCTCACTGTGGGAGGGATTTTGTCTGCCTGCAGCCGAGGCATTGTCTTGCGGTACAGCTGTGATTGCATCAAAAACAGGGGCGTTTCCTGAAATAGTCGGGAAATCCGGAACACTCGTTGATCCGACAAACGAAGAGGAGTTAACGAAGGCATTCCATACATATGCTAAAAAAATTTCCATTCAACCCAAAAAATTCTCCTGGTCAACATTTGCACACACAGTCCACAAACTTCTATGAGAGTTGCTCTAATCCGGGGTAAATTTCTCAACGCCTACGAAATGCAGTTATTCGAAAAATTGCCCCGCAAATATAAAATTACTGCTTTTGCCTCACTCACTCCGTTCCACGGGAAGTTTTCGTTTCCCGTAATAAAACTTCCTTCCCCTATGGACCTACCGGATTTTTCATACAAAATGCCGATTTTAAATAGATTATTCATCGATGCGCATTATCTTTTTGGATTAGAAGAGAAACTTAGAGGTTTCGATCTTGTGCACAGTGCGGAAAACTACTATCACTACACCCAACAAGCGCTCAATGCAAAAAAACATGGATACGTTAAGAAAGTTGTCGCTACGGTATTGGAAAATATTCCGTTTAACAATGAAGGCATTTGGGGAAGACGCGCGTTTAAAAAACGGGCACGGCAAGAACTCGATCACATAATTTCGTTAACACAAAAAACGAAAGACGCCCTTATTTTGGAAGGATGCGAACCTTCTAAAATTACTGTCATCGGCCATGCGATTGATACGGATAGATTCACGCCCGTGCCTATTCGGAAAACAAAACGTCTTGTGATTCTTTTTGTCGGTAGATTGGAAGAGGAAAAAGGAGTACTGGACATTGTTGAGGCAGCAAAACTACTGCATAACGACAATCTAAAATTTATTATGATCGGCACGGGCAGTAAAAAAAATCTGCTTCCAAAATTTATTACACAGAAAGTTGTGTCGTACAAAAATATGCCACGGGAGTATCAGGCGGCTGATATTTTTGTCGCACCAAGTAAACCGATAAAAACATGGGATGAGCAGTATAACACTGCACTTTTAGAAGCCCAAGCATCCGGACTTCCAATCGTAACAACTAAAACCGGAGGAATTCCTGAAAATGTGGGTGATGCGGCAATACTAATTCCTCCGGGAGATATTAATGCGATTGTTCATGCAATAAAATCCTTTGTTCTGAATGCAAATCTGCGCGCTATATACGGAAAGAAAGCAAGAGAACGAGCTTTGAGAATTCACGATTCAAGAAAAATCGCAAAACGCATGGGCGACCTTTACTCTTACGTAATGAGTAAAAAGTAGATAATAAGAAGCATATTAAGAAGTGACAACGGGACGATAAAAACGTAGAAATAATAAAACTCCCGCCAGGTTTTTTTCCATAACCACGTATACATATACCCAAGCCCCAGAGCAAAAATCGGTAATATACTTACAAACATTCTTCCGCTATAGCTTGCTCCCTGCCACCACGTACTCCACGTTGAGACAAGAAAAATTTGTACAAATACGATGATTTTTAACCATATGTTAAGTTTACTAAACCATAGTCCGATAAGACCAAGGAGAAGTATGGGTGTCCAGAAAAATAATCCGCTACGATAGGAAAATAGCACTTCAAGAATATGAGGCTGGAAAAAATTAAATCCTTCAGACCCTGAAAGATACGGACTCATCCAGAATTTTCCATTTACAACCTGCCAAGCGATGAGTTGTGGCAAAAACCCAAGAAAGAAACCAGCCAGGCATGGAAGGATGCGAACCTTCTTGATGGCGAGAGCATAGATCAAATCTTGGGTACGCATGAGGCCGACAAATCCCAAAGAAAGTCCGGTGAGAAACGAGTTTTTTTGAAAATGCAGCATGTTCAAAAATACTGTCGCTGCAAAGAATGAAAGTGCGTGGGAGTTGACCGGGTCAAGCGACCCGTAGAAATAAAGATTTGTAGCAAATGCAATTGAAAGTGTTGTTAAAAGACTAATTGTCGGTGTGTAATAGCTACGAAGTAATCGAAACATGAGGACGAGCCCGGCTATTGAGAAGAGCACACTGGTTGCTCCGACAAAGAATTGATAAGGAAACTCATACCCCGTGCCGCGGACAAGTGTATGTGTCCACGCTACTGCAGGTGCCCAGGCAATTGCCGGCCCGATCGTATATTTATTTGGTTGGGGCAGTTGGAAATCGATGACCGTTGATTTGACCCAAGAATAATAAAACCGTCCATCGCCGAAGACTGTTTTTCCCAAGAACAACGCATGGGAAAAGTATCCGGCGATATAGAGAACAAAAATAATAAGGAACCATTTCGATATATTCATTATGGTAAAATGAGCAAAGGTATGATATCAGCAGTTATTTTAACTCATAATGACGAAAAAACCATTGAGAAAACACTAGAAAGTGTCCGCTTTTGCGATGAGGTTGTCGTTATTGATGACGATTCAAAAGATAAAACCGTTGAAATTGCAAAGAAATTTACCTCAAAAATCTTCACCCATGAAGTAAAAGATGATTTTGCAGCACAGAGAAACTTCGGACTATCCAAAGCCAAAGGGGAGTGGGTTTTTTATATCGATAGCGATGAAGTGGTAAGCGACAAATTGGCAAAAGAAATAAAGAAATCAATCAAAATCGGAGACGGATATTACCTGAAAAGAAACGATTTTGTCTTCGGGCGCTTTTTAAAACACGGAGAAACGAGTAGGGTACGGCTCCTCCGTTTAGGGAGAAAAGGTACAGGGATATGGCAGCGGCCAGTTCACGAAACATGGAATATTACAGGAGCAGTGGGAACTCTTTCTGAACCCCTCCTTCACTTTCCCCACCCTAACGTCGCACAATTTATTGAAGAAATAAACACATATTCGACTATCAATGCTCATTTTCTGTTCAACCAAAAAATTCAATGCCCCTGGTGGCATATCATCGCGTATCCCAAGGCTAAGTTTTTTCTTAACTACTTTTGGTACTTGGGATTTATGGATGGGACGGCAGGAGCAGTTTCGGCAATCATGATGAGTATGCACTCATTTTTGACCCGCGCTAAGCTCTACCTTTTGTGGCACAAAAAATGAAATGGCTATACCTACTTCTCTTTGTCACGCTCCCTTTGGGACAACTGGGAGCAATCCCTATTTTTGCCGGTGTAACTATCTATGCTCATGATCTTGCTCTTGTACTGCTTTTAATTTTTTCCCGAAAAAAAGAATTTAAAGGAAGATTACGATACCCAATAGTGTTTTTTATTTGGACTGCAGTTGTATCGCTACTATCCAATGCATATAGGTTTCCGGAGAGCGAAATAATCGTCAGTTCACTCTATCTCGTGCGATGGATGCTATACGCAAGTATCTACTTTGTTATTCAAGGCGTATCACCGAAATTTTTACTGAAAGGATTATACGGATTCGGTGTTGCACTTTCCGGTTTAGGAATTGTGCAATACTTTTTGTATCCATATCTTCGGAATCTTTCGTATTTAGGATGGGATCCGCATCTATTTCGTGTCTTTTCCACCCTCCTCGACCCAAATTTTGCAGGACTCATATTTATCCTGACGCTATTTTTGGGAGCGAAACAAAAATACCCGCTCATTACGCAAGGAATTACGCTTGCTGCTTTTTTTCTGACATTTTCGCGTTCTAGTTATCTTGCATTTCTCGTAGGTATAACACTTTGGTTATTTGCGACAAAAAAAGCGAAATATATTGTTGCCGTTGTTACTATATTTCTTTTGGTTTTAGTGTTTTTACCAAAACCTGACGGAGAAGGAGTAAAGCTCTTTCGGACCGTTTCGACATTTGCACGAATAGGCAATTGGCAAAGGGGACTCACGTTAATTTCCCAACCGCGGCCATTCGGTCATGGATTTAACACCCTTCGGTATGAACAAAGAGAGAGAGGCTGGGTGGATGATAGTCAAATGATTTCCAAAGCCGGAGCGGGACTGGATAATAGTTTGCTCTTTGTTTTAGCAACAACAGGAATATTGGGTTTTGCCGCTTACATATGGCTTCTTTGGACCCAGTTTAAAATTAAATCGTTGCTCCTTACAACAACGCTTGTCGCAGTAATTATTCACTCACTATTTTCAAACAGTCTCTTTTACCCCTGGCTAATGGTGTGGATGTGGATACTGACTGCGGCAGAGGAAGGGGCTAGCGTTGGTAGTTAACTTTCCGTTCAATGAGTGTTTGATTGCCGGCTTTATCAGTTGCAATTATTGTAATAGTGTTGTCTCCTTCAGATAAAGTGATGGTCACATGAAACGAACCGTCTGATCCAAGTATTGCAAGCCTCCCATTAATTGTTACTTTAGCATTCTCTTCAGCGCGACCCGATACAAGTACCGTATTTTTTTCTCCGGTAATGTTATCTCCGTCATTTGGTTGGGAAACCTCAAGAACCGGTGCACTTTTTTTGTACGTAACTGTATAGACAGTTGAAAGTTCACTCGCATTACCCTCCTCATCGATAATTTTTGTACTTATTGCATTGGCGCCTTCTGAAAGTTTTATCGGCACTGAAAAATTACCGGATTCATCCAAGGTAAGTTTTTTAATCTCGGAGTCATTTCTAAAGAGGACAAGTGTCATGCCGGATTGACCGCTTCCTGTTACCGTGAGATCTTCATTGTTTGTAGCTTCCGGAAGAGGATTTAAAACAGGAGGAATGAGAATGACGGTGTTTTGGGTTTGCGTTGGAGACCCACCCCGTATTCGGTCAACGAGTAAGCTAAATCCAACAAGGATTTTGAGGCCAAAGATAGCCAAAAATCCGATGAGAGCAACAGTGCCGATTGTGGCATACGTTATACGCTGTCGTTCTCTTTTTTCCTGCACACGAACAATACGTGAAGCCATATGAGCCGACGATCGGATTCGAACCGATGACCCACGCTTTACGAAAGCGTTGCTCTACCAGCTGAGCTACGTCGGCATATACCGTTGCCCCGCCTGCCATCGCTTCCCGCCTACAGCTACGCAGTTGCTGGCGGGTGGCGGGCAGGTCTACCACTGAGCCACTTCGGCATGGGCTTATTGTAACAATTATCCTAACGGGAATAAACTATAGAGGGTTTAATCGACTGATACGTCTGTTTCTTCAACCAAGTGTTTCATTCTGCGTTCAAACTCATCAGCGCTAATTTTACCGGCATCAAAAAGTGCTCTGAGTTTTTGTTTGGGAAGTTCAGTTATTTGCTCGATTAAATTTTGTTTTCTATCACCCTGATCGTGTTTGCCAAGTTGTGGTTTTGTTGCATCGTCATCTTGCGCCGCTTGTGTTAATTTATTTACTGGTGGTTTTGCTGGTGTAGATTCTCCCATGACGATATTGTAATACAAAGTTTCAATAAACACTATATAACACTACTGTTAGTAAAACTGGAGCGGGTGAAGGGAATCGAACCCTCTTCTTCTCCTTGGGAAGGAGATATACTGCCAGTGTACTACACCCGCACCTCTCCCCGATTCAATCGGGGATTGGCCTACGGCAAAGTTAACACGTTTCCGGCGTGAATAAGGTCGGGATTGGCAAGACCATTTGCCTGCGCAATTTTTGACCACTGATATCCATCACCATTGTAAAATTTCATTGAAATATCCCACAACGTATCGCCATGCACCACCGTGTAGGTTTGCGGTTTGGCAACTGTGGATGTAGACGTAATTTCTCCCTGCGGTTGAATTGGCGTTACTTTCGGGACAGTTAGCTCTTGGCCAACCTCAATGGCATCTGCATCGGTAAGATTGTTTGCTTTTTGGAGGTCAACCCAGTTATATCCGCTCTGGTAATATCTCTCCGAGATACTCCACAAGGATTCACCTGCTGCGACCGTGTGTTTTTGTCCGAGTGCTGCTTGTTCTTCAGCTTTCTTTTGCTCTGCCTCTTTTTGTATCTGCGGTACTCGTTTGGTTGCGTAATTATAAATAAGCGTACCCACGACCAACACAACTGCAAGTCCTAAAATCATTGAAACGAATGAATCAGGGGAGCGTAATCTGTTCTGTAATGCTTTCCACATTTCTCAAATACCTCCTTCTAGGCAGATTTTGCGGGACCGGGGGGACTCGAACCCCTGACCTCCTCCTTGACAGGGAGGCGCTCTAACCAGGCTGAGCTACGATCCCAAAATTCTCGTCCATAATTTCATTTCTAATTTCTCTTCCCGCGCCTGACTTTAAATATTTCTCAATGTTTCTCGCCAAATTTCTGTTTTCAACTTCTTGACAAAATAATAATTCGTAATCCGTATTATATTTTGTCGTTCGTGTATTAGATTGTCTTTGATTATGTTCTTGTAACCGTCGTAGTATTGAATTTGTCATTCCAGTGTAATATTTTCCGGTTGATTTACTACGAATTATATAGACGTAATAAATCATAATACTACGGCGCCCTGCCTGCCGGCAGGCAGGTCTAACCAGGCTGAGCTACGATCCCTCGTACAAAAAGCATTATAAGATATAATAAAGGAAACTACAATTATGACTAACCTCGAAATAGCTCGACAGTTACGGAATGTTGCAGCGGCATACCAAATTCTTGACGAAAACAGGTTTAAGATAATTGCCTACGAGAAGGCTGCTGATAGCATAGAACACTTAACAAGCGAAGCAAAAGACCTCTGGGATGATAAAAAACTCGAACGAATTCCGGGAATTGGGCCTGCAATTTCAGGCCACCTCGACGAACTATTCCGCACAGGTCACGTACGGCACTGGGAAAGTGTACTTAAAAAGGTTCCGGAAGCTGTTTTTCCTCTTCTTTCCGTTCCAGGTATAGGTCCAAAGAAAGCATATAAGCTTGTTTCTGAACTTAAACTAAAGCGTGCAAAAACAGCGATAAAGGATTTGGAGAAAGCGGCAAAAATAGGCACGATTGAACCAATAGAGGGATTTGGGAAGCGTTCTCAAGACGTAATCTACGAAGGAATCGGTACATTTAAAAGAGGGGCAATCAAAGAAAATCGCATGCCCCTTCCGATTGCTGATAGTATTGCTGCGCAGGTGATGGGGTATCTTAAGAAAAATAAAAATGCTGTACGAGTAGATGCGCTCGGGAGTTTACGGAGACAGGTTTCTACAATTGGAGATATTGATATTACCGTTGCAACCAATAAGCCGAAAGACGTAGTTGATTACTTTCTCAAGTACCCCCATCAAAAACTCGTTGAACAAGGACCAAGTGGTGCAACATTGCTTCTCACAAACGGCAGACAAGTGGATTTACGCGTCCAGAAGCCCCAATCATACGGAGCAATGCTCCAGTATTTTACCGGTGGGAAGAATCACAATATAAAACTCCGTGAATTTGCACTGGATAAGGGATTATCTTTGTCTGAACACGGTATAAAAACCGTGAAAACAGGCAAAATGAAGGAAGTATCCACAGAAGAAGCATTTTATAAAGAACTTGGGCTATCGTATATCCCCCCGGAACTTCGGGAAGATAAGGGAGAAATTGAAGCAAGTCGATCCGGTAATCTTCCTGAATTAGTACAAATACCAGATATCAAAGGAGATTTACATGTTCACTCTGACTATAACCTTGAACCTTCTCACGATCTTGGAGTTGATTCAGTAGCGGATTTATTTACAAAAGCTAAAGAACTCGGCTATGAGTATATTGGTTTTGCTGACCATAATCCAAGTATTGCCAAACACTCAGAAAATCAGATAGTGCAGATTATGAAGCGACGAAAGGCATATTATGAACAACATAAGTCTTCAAGAGTACATTATGTACTCTTATGTGAGGTAGATATCCTCCCTGACGGGAAATTAGCCCTACCAAAGGAAGCATTCTCTTATGTTGACGCAGTTATTGTTTCAATTCATTCAGCCTTTAACCAAAACCGTAAAACTGTTACGGATCGGATAATAAGAGCACTTGAGAATCACCCGAAGGTACGCATTTTCGGACACCCTACGGGGAGACTCCTTGTAGGGCGAGAAGGGGTTGATGCTGATTGGGAGAAAGTATTTGCAGTTTGCAAAAAAAGAGATATCGCACTTGAGATTAACGCGCATCCCAACAGGCTCGATCTTCCAGATTCTTTAATATTCGATGCAGTTAAATACGGTCTTAAATTTTGTATTAATACAGACACACATGAAATTTCTGGTATGGACTATATGCGGTATGGTGTTTCAGTCGCAAGACGAGGTTGGGCAAAAAAGAGTGACATTGTAAATACATTAGGGTATAATAATTTTAAGGAGTGGTTACTATGAATCAAATAACATGGATTCTTCTCGGAGCAATCGCATTTATCGCCGTTTACTTCTGGTCTCTTTATAACGCACTCGTTAACCTTAAAACCCGTATTGAAGAAGCATGGAGTTCTATTGATGTGCAGCTCAAGCGACGAGCGGAACTTATCCCCAATCTCGTTGAAACCGTTAAAGGATACGCAAAGCATGAGAAAACAGTTTTTACTGAAGTAACCAAAGCGCGAAGTGCACTTATGGGAGCACGGTCTCTGAATGCAAAAGCAGAAGCATCTGACATGCTTACAAGCGCATTAGGAAAACTATTTGCTGTTGCAGAAAACTATCCGCAGCTTAAGGCCAATGAAAATTTCATACAACTTCAGAAAGAATTGTCTGACACTGAAGACAAAGTCGCCTACAGCAGACAGTACTACAACAGTGTGGTCAATGATTACAACATAAAAATCCGAACATTCCCCAATACGCTTTTTAACGAGATGTTAGGATTTAAGGAAAAAGAGTTCTTCGGGGCAACTGAGGAAGAGAGAAAAGCCGTAAAAGTGAACTTCTCGTAAGGAGTCATGTCCATTCACTCCAATATCCAGTCAAATATTACAAAGACCTATATCATCATGTCTATTTTTGTGGCATTTGTTGTCATTGTTGCCTACGTATTAGGTCAGGCACTTGGATACGGGAATAGCTTCATGTGGATTGCTGTATCACTGTCTGTCTTTTCCAGTTTTGCAAGCTACTACTGGGGAGATAAGATAGTTCTGGCACTTTCGCGCGCGCGGCCTGCTGATCGCAAACGCGATTTTGACTTTTTCACCGTTGCTGAAAACTTGGCAATTGCAGCCGGAGTTCCCAAGCCAAAACTCTACGTCATTGATGATTCTGCCATGAATGCATTTGCAACCGGACGTGATCCAAGTCATGCAGTCATTGTGGCAACAACAGGAATATTACAAAGACTTGAACGGCGGGAGCTTGAAGGAGTGATTGCTCATGAACTTTCTCATATAAAAAATTTTGACACACGTCTTATGGCAGTCGTTGCAGTGCTTGTGGGAACGGTTGCATTTTTGGCAGATATGTTTATGCGATCCTTGTGGTGGGGAGGACGGAGAAGCAGAGATAATGATCGCGGTCTTGGCAGCATACTGCTTCTCATTGGCGTTATTCTTGCAATTATTTCCCCAATTTTAGCAACTCTCATTCAACTTTCAGTTTCCCGGAAACGTGAGTTTCTTGCAGATGCATCCGGAGCACTCCTGACGCGCTACCCGGAAGGCCTTGCCAGAGCTCTTGAAAAATTGGGGCATGATAAGGAAGTATTGGAAGCAGCAACCAACGCCACAGCTCACCTTTATATAACTAATCCCTTCAAAGGAAAACAGTTCCATGCATTTTTTTCCAGCCTCTTCAACACCCACCCGCCGCTAGCGGAACGGATAAAGATCCTGCGATCGATGTAAGTGTATAATTAACCTCATGAGTCTTTGGGTAAGACTTATTATTGCACTGGGTAAACTCGTTTCATATATAAGTCAGTCACTTCATTTTGGCGCGGGAGCGACGTGGCCGGGAGAGATTGCGCTTATGCTGCGACCCAATATAGCGTCGGAGCTTATAAAAAATTTAAAAAAAGGCGTTATTCTTGTTGCTGGTACCAACGGCAAAACCACGACGTCCCTCATGATTAAACAAATTCTTGAACAACAAGGACTGACAATCGTTCATAACGCAAGCGGCGCAAATCTTCTCAACGGAATCGTTTCTGTCCTCATTCAAAAATCACAGGCTGACTGGGGAGTATTTGAAGTCGATGAAAATTCATTACCTGTGGTAACTGAACAACTTACAACTAATAACAAACAACTAATGCAAGTTATAGTGCTTCTCAATCTCTTTCGGGATCAGTTGGACCGGTATGGCGAAGTAGACGTTATTGTTGAAAAGTGGCAGAAGGTTCTCAAAACTGGAAGTTTCGTACTCAACGCCGATGATCCTGCTATTGCCTATTTAGGAAAAAATCTAACACATGTAACGTATTTCGGTGTGAACGATAAAAAACATTTTCTTAAAAACGTCGAACATGCAACAGACTCAACATTCTGTTTAAATTGCGGAGGACGTCTCACCTACGAAGGTATTTACTATTCTCATATCGGTATATGGCGTTGCGAGCGGTGCGGATTTAGGAGGCCGAAACCGGATGTTTTCGAAGTTACATCACCGTTACCCGGTCTCTATAACCAATACAATACCCTTGCAGCAGTTGCCGCTGTGAAAGCTTTAGGAATACATAATCCCGATATTTCAGATTTTATGCCTGCATTCGGAAGGCAGGAAGAATTTGAGTTTGATGGCAAGCAGGTAAAAATATTTCTTTCTAAAAATCCGGCAGGGTTCAATGCGTCGCTCCGAACAGTTCTTGAGCAGGGAGCGAATAATCTTCTGCTTATTTTGAACGATCGTATACCGGATGGACGCGACGTGAGTTGGATATGGGATGTTGATTTTGAGATGATCTCAAAAAATACAAAAATTTTTGTCAGCGGCGATAGAGTTTATGATTTGGCGCTTCGATTACAATATGCAGAAAAAAAACCAATCGTTATTTCATCAGTATATGAGGCGTTGAGCAAAAGTGAAACCCTTTATATTTTACCGACCTATTCGGCAATGCTTGATGTGCGAAACACACTCCTGGGGAGAAAAATTTTATGATGCTCATAATTATTTTTCTAGCGCTCCTTGTACGGCTTCCGGGGATTCTTGCCGGAAATTTTGCCTTTACGTATGATACAGGCCGGGATTTACTCGCAATTTCCGATCTTCTCACTACCGGCGATATTCACCTTATAGGGCATACAACGGGAATAATCGGCGTATTTTACGGTCCATGGTGGTATTGGGTATTAACGATTCCTTTTTTTGTAACCCGGGGAAATCCCATAGCTTTAACTGCTTTCATCGCAATTCTTGCAAGTTTTTCAGCGGGATTGGCTTTTTGGTGGGGAACTCGTGCATTTAATTATACATTTGGGCTTATTGTTGGCCTGCTTCTTGCTTTGTCACCGGATATTATTAAAATTACCAATCAACTTTGGAATCCTCACCTTTTAGTACCGACAACACTCCTTGTTGTGATGCTCTTAAAAAATATTGAGAGACTAACACTCCCAAAACTTATTATTCTCGGAGTTCTTTTGGGACTTTTATCCGAATTTGAAATTATATTCGGAATTTTATTCATACTGGGATTTTTATTGACAAGACCACGAAAAATATTACCGGTTTTATTCGGGATCATAATCGTTGAAATTCCCCGGATTCTTTTTGAACTGCGAAACGGATTTATTCAAACGAAGTCGTTTTTAGGAAGTTTTGCAAATAGTGAAAGCGTGTGGCAACTGCACACAAAGCGCGATTGGCTTATCTACGAAAGTCTTTCAACGGTGTTACCGGGACCGCCATGGATGCAAAATATTTTTGTACTGATTATCCTTTACCTGATAATCACATCATGGAGAAAATTTCCCAAACTTCAGAAAAAATTTATCGCAACGCTCCTTCTCATTATCGGAATTTTTTGGACAGCAATTTTTGTTTATCCCCGCGATTTTTGGCACTACTATCTTTTAGGGCTGCCGGTACTTTATGCATTCGTCGTCGCATTCGTCGTCTCACGACTTCCAATACATTTTGTCATCGTCTATCTGCTTTTTGCAATTCAACCAATAAAACTCATCCAATCAATTGCAAAACCTCAATTTGTCGGAAATGCAGCTGTTTACCACAATCAAATTGAAGTCGTACAGACGTTGTACAAAGAAACGACCAGTGATTTTAAATACATAGCCTATACCCCTCCGCAGATTGACTACACTTGGAAGTATCTCTTTCGATGGGAGAATACAAAGAAATACCAATACAAACTCTCCGAAGATCCGCCCATTATGTACGTCATTCTTGAGCCGGACGAGGCGTATCCCGAGCGAATAAAAGAATGGCTGCGGGTTCGCGCAAAAGACGGTGTTGTTGTGTCTGAAAAGAAATTTCCAAGCGGTATTATCGTGCAAACGAGGAGGTTGAAGTGGAATTAAACATTGCTTGGCTGTATCCGGATCTTATGAGTACCTACGGAGACAGAGGAAACGTAATTGTACTGCAAAAACGATGCGAATGGAGAAAAATAGCAACGCAAGTAAGGCCAGTAACACTAGAAACGCCAATAAAAGAACTCCAATCGTGTGATTTAATTTTTATGGGCGGAGCACAGGATCGGCAGCAGAAACTTGCCGGTGAAGATTTCCTTAAACGAAAAGGACCTATTGTAACCAAAATGGTCGAAGAGGGAATTTCAGCTCTTTTTGTCTGTGCAGCGTACCAATTCGTCGGCCACTACTACAAACCGTACCAGGGAGATAAAATTCCGGGAGCAGGTATTTTTGACCTCTACACGGAACATCCCGGCGACCAAGCAAAGCGTTTAATCGGAAATGTAGTAGCAAAAATAATCGGAGCTGATATAACAATTGTTGGCTTTGAAAATCACGGTGGCAGAACATATCTTGGACCAAAGCTCAAACCCTTTGCAAAGGTTATCAAAGGATATGGCAATAACGGAGAAGACGGTTTTGAAGGAGCAGTCTACAAAAACTCAATCGGGAGCTACTTCCACGGCCCGCTTCTCCCAAAAAACCCCTCCATCGCCGACCGCCTGATCTCAAAAGCACTGGAGAGAAAATACGGAAAAGGAGAACTGAAGAGTCTCGATGACAAACTCGAACATCTTGCAAAAGAAGCGGTAATGTGAAAATAAAGCAATTAACTCTTTTTAATCCGCCCACGAATCTTCTTTCCTAATCCACTTATTTGCTCCCACGTTGCGATTACCCCATGTTTAATTCCTTTTACAATTGAAAACCGTGGGCCTTCCGGGACATTTCTTGCGTTCTGAACTTCATTGACAATCATGGCATTTAACTCACCAAGAGATTTTTCCCATTCCTTTGCCAACTCATGCGCTCGTGCCATATGTGAGGGAGTCTACCGTACTAAATGGTGATTGTCAATTGTTCTCACCCCGATGTGTCAATAGGATTCCACATCCGATGTGGAAATGTATGTGGAAATGTATTAGGTCTTTGGGGTACCCAGGGTAATAGTTTTAAAATTTTGTGCAACACCCATAAAGTCTAGCGCGCCGGCAACTCTCTTGGGGACATTCGCAAGTACGATTTCACCTTTATTTTTTTTCAATTCGTTTTGCTCCGCGATTAATGCGCGAATACCCATAGGTGCAATAAATTCGATTTCTGATAGATCTAAAATTACTTTAAGAGGTTTTTTTTGGTCCTTTAGAGTTTTAATATCAGCTTTAATTCCGGCTCGTAATTGTTCTGAACTGCTCACAACAACTTCAGCCTTTACCACAGGTTCTATCAAGGTGTATCCCTTGTCATACGGGTTAGGGAGAAGTCCCGGAGGAGCTTCTTTTATTGTCATAGCGCGTATTATAGGGATTTACCATCTCGTGTCAAATCGGCTATAATGACTTCATTATGAAGACTGCAAAGATTACGCCGGTGACCGTACAAAAAGTTGCCCGTCTTGCCCGCGTGCCTCTGACAAAAACCCAGGAGAAGGATATGACGAAAAAGATCGGGGTGACCGTGCAATATATTTCTCAATTAGAGTCATTACCGACAAAAGATGTTACGGAAACCTCCCAAGTGGCAGGATTAGAAAACGTGTATCGGGAAGATGAAATAGATACGGAGCGCATGTTTACCCAGGAGCAGGCGTTAGCCAATGCAAAACGCACACATAACGGTTTTTTTGTAGTAGACGCTGTCTTTGACGAAAAATAACTATGCTTGCTGATTTTTCTATTATAGAGCTAGCAAAAAAAATGCGTTCAAAAGAGATATCTCCCATGGATGTAATAACGGAGATTTACGAAACGATTGGAAAAATTGATAAAAAAATCAATGCATTTATTACGCTTGTCGATAAAGAGCAAGCACTGCGTATTGCCCAAAAAAGGGCGAAAACAAGAGAGGCAGCACGCTCTCCGCTCTTTGGTCTTCCTTATGTCATGAAAGATGCGTATGTGACAGCCGGCGTTCGGACAACTGCTGCATCAAAAGTACTTGATGACTTTGTTCCGCCGTATAGCGCTACTGTGCATCGAAAACTTGAGGATGCAGGCGCAATTCTTATCGGCAAAATGAATATGGATGCGTGGGGGCATGGGGCGAGCACAGAAAATACCGATTATGGTGTGACAAAAAATCCTTGGGATATCACCCGATCAGCGGGAGGATCCGGTGGAGGACCTGCAGCGGCTATCGCTTCGAGGCTTGCAATTTTTGCCATAGGAGAGGATACAGGAGGTTCAATTCGAAATCCCGCCGCGTGGTGCGGTATTACCGGGCTTAAAGTGACGTACGGAAGAGTGTCTCGGTATGGCGCAATTGCGTATGCCTCAAGTCTCGATTCCGTAGGGCCGACTGCAAAAACAGCCGAGGACTGCGCGCACGTACTTGAAGTAATTGGTGGTAAGGATCCATATGATGCGACGAGTTCTCCTCAACCCGTTGTACGCTACTCGGGGGAATTACAGGGGAGCATTCGGGGGAAAAAAATCGCCTTTCCAAAAGAATTTTTTAAAGAGGGACTCGATGGTGAAATTCGCAAAGCGATTGTTGAGGCACGGCGTGTTTTTGAATCTCTTGGAGCAGTGGTTGAGGACGTTTCTTTGCCGATGCTCGAATACGGCGTTCCCGTGTACTACATCCTTGCCCCCAGCGAAACGAGTTCAAATCTCGCCCGATATGATGGCATTCGGTATGGCAATGAGAGAGAACTTTTTACTCAAGAGACAAAACGCCGCATAATGACTGGTACCTATGCGCTTTCGTCGGGCTACTATGACGCATACTATAAAAAAGCTCAAAAAGCCCGATCAATATTTATAGAAAAATATACGGATATTTTGCAACACTTTGATGCAATACTTGCCCCTGTTACTCCAGGTATGCCGCCAAAGTTTGGAGAACTCCTTGATGACCCCGTAAAAAACATGATGGCGGATCTCTATACCGTAACGGTCAATATTGTTGGTCTTCCGTCTCTTGCACTTGCCTGTGGATTTGGAAGTTCTGGATTACCTATCGGTATGCAGCTTATTGGACGGATGTTTTCTGAAAGTACGTTATTGGCTCTTGGACATAATTACCAAAAAACAACCCCTTGGCACAAAAAACACCCTGGAGTACTTGCATGAACACATACGAACCTATTATTGGCTTGGAAATACACGTAGAGTTGAAAACCAAGAGTAAAATGTTTTGTGGGTGTCCTGCTAGCCATTTTGGCAAGAAGCCTAATACACAGACCTGTCCAGTTTGCTTAGGGCTTCCGGGAGCTCTCCCTGTTTCTAATAAAAAAGCAATAGAGTGGACGATTATGTTGGGGTTAGCGCTTGAAGGTAATATAGCCGAAATTTCAAAATTCGACCGAAAACACTACTTCTATCCTGATTTACCCAAAGGCTATCAAATTTCTCAGTACGATCAGCCTTTATGTCGCGGAGGAACAATAGGCGACATTCGGATACATAGGGTTCACCTTGAAGAGGATACTGGAAAGCTTATTCACACAAACAATACAACGCTCGTGGATTTTAATAGAAGCGGTGTTCCGCTTGTGGAGATTGTCACTGAACCGGATATTCATTCCACTGAACAGGCGAGAGAATTCCTAAAAAAACTTCACCAAACCGTGCGCTACTTGGGCATTTCCGACGCTGACATGGAGAAAGGATCGATGCGATTGGAACCCAATATATCTGTTCGGAAAACCGGAGAAAAGGGATTACCATCCTACAAAGTCGAAGTGAAAAACATCAATTCGTTTCGATTCGTTGAAAAAGCAATACATTTTGAGATTGAACGACAAATGACACTATTGAACAATGGTGAAAAACCGAAACAAGAGACGCGGGGGTGGAGTGAAGGAAAAGGTATAACGATATCACAGCGAAGTAAAGAGGAAGCAGCGGATTACCGATATTTTCCGGAGCCGGATATTCCTCCGATGCGATTTTCCAGACATCAGATATCAGACGTCAGACGTCAGATTCCAGAATTGCCGGATGCGAAAAGACAACGGTTTATAAAAACATATAGCTTGAGTGAGTATGATGCAAATTTACTCACAGAAACACGCGCACTCGCTGATTTTTTTGAAGAATGCGTCAAAATAGGCAAAGTGCCGGCAAAAAAACTTGCAAACTGGATAATAAACAAAAAACCGGATATGGAGAATGTTCTCCCAGCAGCACTTGTTAAATCAATTCTTGAAGCAGGAAACGTCATAAGTATTTCTGATGATGTCATAAAACAAATCCTTTCGGATAACCCCAAAGCAGTAGAAGACTATAAAAAGGGCAAACAGCAAGCGTTAATGTTTTTAGTCGGAGCAGTGATGCGACAAATGAAAGGAAAAGGAAGCGCTGAAGAAATTAAAAAAATGCTTCTATCCAAACTGCAATAATGGCAGATTTTGTTCACCTTCATGTTCATAGCGAATATTCACTCCTGGATGGGTTGGGGAAGCTTGATGATCTCATAAACCGCGCAAAATCGTTTGGCATGACCTCACTTGCTCTTACTGATCACGGTGCCATGTACGGAAGTTTCAAATTTTACCTCAAAGCAAAAGAGGCAGGTATTAAACCCATTCTTGGTGTAGAAACCTACGTTGCAAAACGAAGCCGGGTTGATAAAGAAGCAAAAATAGATACAGATCCTTTTCACCTCACTCTGCTTGCCAAAAATGCACATGGGTACAAAAATCTTATGAAGCTTGTTACCCATGCTCACCTTGAAGGCTACTATTACAGACCAAGAATAGACTGGGAAATCCTGGAAAAATATCACGATGACCTCATTTGCCTTTCGGGCTGTCTTGCGGGACAGCTTTCCCAGCTTATTCAAAATAACGCAATTGACGAAGCAGAAGCAGTTGCAAAAAAATACAGTGATTTATTCGGGAAAGACCACTATTACATAGAACTGCAGCGACATCCGAAAATTAGTGTACAGGAAGAAGTGAATAGTGGGCTGGTTAAACTTTCGCGTAAACTAGGGCTTCCGTTAGTTGCAACAAACGACATCCATTACGTTGATCCGGATGACGCGGAGGCGCAGGAAATTCTCCTCTGTGTCCAAACACAGCATACAATGCTAGAGAGTAAACGCCCGCTTTCGATGATAGACTCCCCTGATTTTTACATGAGAAGCCCGGAAGAGATGACAGGACTGTTTCTCCAATATCCGGAAGCAATCGAAAATACACTAAAAATTGCCAAGATGTGCGATACCACCCTCCCTGTTGGGCAATGGATTTTGCCTTCATATCCCTTACCAGGTGATACGACACCGGAAGAATATCTGAGAGAACTCGTTACCGAACGGTTTCCATCCCGCTATCCAAAGCCCAATAAAACAGTCAAGGAGCGGGTTGAGTATGAGCTATCGATCATAACCAGAAAAGGATATTCGACCTATTTTCTTATTGTTTCTGATTTTGTTAACTGGGCGAAAGGAAAAGGAATTGCCGTAGGACCCGGACGGGGATCTGCTGCCGGTAGTGTTGTCTCATATATTTTGGGCATTACCGGTATTGAGCCTTTTTACTTTAAATTACCCTTTGAACGGTTTTTAAATCCGGAGCGGCCGACACCCCCTGATATCGACCTTGATTTTGCCGATGATAGGCGCGATGAAGTGATTGCCTACGTGACAGAACGATACGGATCTGATCATGTTGCACAGATTATTACATTCGGAACAATGGAGGCAAGGGGAGCTGTCCGAGATGCCGGACGAGCTTTGGGAATGCCCTATGCGGCGCCGGATCGAATCGCCCGCATGATCCCCATGGGTTTTCAGGGATTTCCCATGACCATTGAACGGGCAATCGAACAATCACCGGAACTCTCGCTTGCATATAGAACTGAAGAGCCTACGAGGAGACTCCTTGAAGTTGCGAGGAAGCTTGAAGGAGTTGCACGACACGCGTCGGTTCACGCTGCAGGCGTTGTCATCGCAGATAAACCTTTAGTGGAATATACCCCACTCCAGAGGGAATCAAAGGGCGATAGAATCGTCACCCAGTACGACATGTATACAGTCGGAGAAGATGGTGTTGGACTGTTGAAAATGGACTTTTTGGGACTTCGGAATCTTACCATTATGTCCCAGGCTTTAATGTTTATCAAAGCCAATCGGGATACGACCGTTGATTTGCAAAATATTCCTCTAGACGACAAAAAAACGTATGACATGCTTTCGAAAGGTGAAACAACCGGTGTTTTTCAACTTGAGTCCTCAGGCATGCGCAGGTACATTAAAGATCTAAAACCCACAAGCCTTTTTGATCTTATGGCAATGGTTGCGCTTTTTCGACCCGGACCAATGCAGGTTATTCCGGAATTTATCGCACGAAAAAACAATCCGAAGCTTATTAGCTATCCGGATCCACGCCTCAAAGAGGTTCTTTCCCAGTCCTACGGAATTTTGTGTTACCAAGATGATGTTTTGCTAACAGCTATCACCCTAGCGGGCTACTCATGGGGAGATGCTGACAAACTGCGGAAAGCCGTTGGGAAAAAAATCCCTTCGGAGATGAAGAAGCAGAAGGAAAAATTCATCACAGGATGTGTAAAAAACGGATTAACAAAAAGCAAAGCTGAGGAAATATTTACTCTCATAGAGCCTTTTGCAGGATATGGATTTAATAAAGCGCACGCTGCCTGCTACGCAATGATTGCCTACCAAACGGCCTACCTCAAAGCAAATTTCCCGGTTGAGTATATGACTGCAGTATTAACCGCTGAATCAAGGGCAAATACAGGTCCGACACGGGACGATAAAATATCGGCAATTGTTGCTGAATCCAAACGCATGGGGATAACGCTCCTTCCCCCTGATATCAATGCCTCAGCTGTTGAATTTACCATAGCAGGAAGAAATATCCGCTTTGGACTATCCGCGATTAAAAACGTAGGAACTGCAGCGATTGAAAGTATTCTGGGGGCTCGAAGTAACGGCCCGTTTAAATCATTATCAGATCTTTTAAACAGGGTTGATTTATCAAAAGTCAATAAAAAAACGCTCGAGAGCTTAATTAAAGCCGGTGCATTTGACGCTTTTGGCACCAGAGCAAGCCATTTGTCTATTTACCCCACACTTTTGGAAGCGTCGCATAAACAGAAAAAAGCAGTGGCAAGCGGCCAGGTAGGATTATTTGATACAACAGAAGCTCCAGAAGCAGTTCTTGACATTGAAGAATTATCCGAGAGCCAACTTTTGGCTTTTGAAAAGGACCTCTTGGGATTTTACTTAACCGCCCACCCGCTTGAAGGAGTTTTGGAGCGGCAGGGGACAGGTAGATTCCAGCCAATTGCAGAAGTTAGTGGTAGTACGAGCGGAACAATGGTTACTGTTGCCGGAATTATTACTTCAGTTAAAAGGGTAAATACAAAAGCAGGCAATGGTGAGATGGCATTTGTCCGTTTGGAGGACCTCAGTAGTTCCATTGAGCTTGTCATATTTCCGAATCTCTACAGGACGACCTCTCACATGTGGGTACTCGAGAGTGTGGTTGCTGTGACAGGCAGACTTCAAGAAAAAGAGGATCGTCGTAACATTCTTGTAGATAGCGCTTCCCCCTTGACTTAACTTCATCCCGAATTTACAATAAAAGTGTAGTGAAAACGCGCAAAGTCCTCAAACTGGGGCAAGGAGCGCAGAGCACGAATATTGTCGAAGAGGATGCGCCACAAGAGAATAAGGAAGAAAGCCGGAATCGGATGTTGCAAGTCCTCTCGATAGCAACAGAGCTCGGATTTTCGATTTCATTACCGATTGCAGGGGGAGCATTTTTGGGGCAACTCTTAGATACAAAGTTCGGTACGACGCCCCGAATGACTCTCTCGCTTATTTTTTTGGGAGTATTTATTGGCGGAGCTAATATTTACTTCATTATTAAAGAGACAAGACAGAAATCATAGTACTGTATATATGCCCTCTATCCATATATCGATAACAGCAGAGAAATTATTTACCATTGGCGGAGTTCTTCCGGTAACCAACTCGCTTTTCACATCATGGATTGTCATGGGATTATTAGTTATATTTTCCCTCTTGGCAACGCGAAAACTCGCGCTTATTCCGGGGAATATTCAATCTGTCGCAGAACTTGTTATAGAAGGAATCTACAAGCTTTTTGAAACAGTGCTTCACGATAAAATTGCAATGTTTTTTTCACTCATCGCCTCACTTTTTATTTTTATTATCGCAATGAACTGGGTCGGACTCCTCCCTGGGGTAGGAACAATAGGATTACGTATGCTTGAGGATGGCCATGAAAAATTTGTCCCTCTATTTAGAGCAGGAACTGCTGACCTTAACATGACGCTAGCTCTTGCCATAATAGCTGTTCTCATCATTCAGTATTCGGGACTTCGATCATTGGGTACCTCATATCTCAAACGATTTCTTAATTTTAGAAATCCAATCTATTTTTTCGTCGGTATTTTGGAACTTGCAGGAGAGTTTACCCGGGTTATTTCATTTGCCTTCCGTTTATTCGGAAATATATTTGCCGGAGAAGTGCTCCTTACTGTAATAGCGTTTCTTATGCCCCTTCTTGTTCCGCTTCCGTTTTTAGGTCTTGAACTTTTTGTCGGATTTATCCAGGCACTCGTGTTTTCGATGCTGACAGCGGCATTTTTAGCTCAGGCAACCGCTCCAGCATCACACTAATAAGGAGGTGAAAATTGTATGGATACGAAATTACTTATGACTGGTCTTACTGTTGCATTAGGTGGTATGACACCGGGACTTGCTATTGGACTTATTACATCAGCCGCGTTAAATGCGATAGGAAGAAACCCGGAAGCAGCCAATGAAATTCGGACAAGCATGATTTTGGGAATAGCGTTTGCGGAGGCTATCGCAATTTACGCGCTGGTTACGGGGCTTATTATTAAATTCGTCTAAAAAAAGGAGGTGTTCTCTATATGGATCCAACAGCAATAAAAGCAATTGGAAGCGCGCTCGCTATAGGACTCGGGGCGATAGGACCGGGAGTTGGTATCGGACTTATCGGCCTTGGTGCATTACAGGCAATTGGGAGAAATCCAGAAACCGAAAGTAAAGTCAGAACGACTATGATATTAGCCATTGCATTCGCAGAGGCTGTGGCAATTTACGCATTGGTTATTTCGCTTATTATTAAGTTTACGTAACGGTTTTATAACGTATGGAACAATTAGGCATAGAGCCATTACAGCTCTTAACACAGGTGGTGAACTTTACCATTATGGTAGCGATTTTGACGCGCCTCCTGTATAAGCCCATTCTCAAAGCACTCAAGGACCGCCGCGATAAAATTGCGGAAGGCCTTGAGTATGCCGAGAAAATGAAAGTTGAGGAAGAAAAAACCGAAGCAAAGCGCCAAGCGGTCATTGCGCGCGCCAATGAAGAGGCAGGAAGGATTGTTGACGAGGCAAAGAAATCAGCCAAAGGAGTGGAGGCTGAGATTGTAGCTCGTGCTCATGAAGATGGCCGGGCAATAATTGAGAAAGGGAAAGCAGATGTTGACTTGGAACGAATAGACATGGAAAAGAAGCTGAAAGAACACCTGGTAGAAATTGCAGGAGCAATAGCGACAAAAGTTTTGGAATCAACCATATCGGTAAGTTCCCACCGAGCAATTATTAATAAAAAAATAAAAGTTGTCGCCAAACAACTTTCATAAATCATGAAAAAAGGGGATACAAAAGAATCATTGTCAGTGGTTGCCGGCATTCTCGGATTTCTCTCTGAACGGGGAAAAACGGGACTCCTCACCTCTGTTGCCCAAAGCCTCGACGAAGTAGTCGATAAATCACACAAGGCAGATAAAATTATTGTTACGAGTGCCGTACCAGTTTCGAAAGAACAAATGAATCAACTTCGAAGTTTAGTGAACCGATTTCTCAATCGAAACCTTCCGGCAATGAATAAAATTGATAAAGAACTTATTGGCGGGTTCTCAATTCGTGTAGGTGATTTTTTCCTTGACGCAAGTCTTGCAAGTGAACTTTTTGAAGTAAAACAGTTATTAATGGCCTGAAAGTTATATGCCAAAAACAACAAAGCTCACATCGGAATTGATGAAACGCCTGGAAGGGTACACGTCGACCGTTTCAGTCGGCTACAAAGGAGTCGTCAAAGAAATAAGCGATGGGGTGGCAAAAATAAGCGGACTGGCAACACTTTCCTATTCTGAGATTGTCGAATTTCCCGGCGGAATTTTAGGAGTTGCGATTAACCTCGAAGAAGACGAAGTCGGAGCCATTGTATTGGGAGACTATTTAAAAATAGGAACAGGGAGTGAAGTAAAGGGAACAAACAGGCTTCTTTCGATTGGTGTATCAGAGTCTTTAATCGGAAGAGTCATTGATCCACTCGGATTTCCCTTAGACGGCAAATCGAAAATCTCCACAAAAAACTACTACCCGATTGAAAAAATTGCGCCTGGAGTCGTCAAGAGGAAACCGGTAACTGCTCCTCTCCAAACCGGTCTTAAGGCAATTGACAGCATGATTCCGATTGGCCGCGGACAACGGGAACTTATTATCGGAGATCGCGGAACAGGAAAAACTGCAATTGCACTTGACACAATTATTAACCAAAAGGGCAAGGATTGTTTATGTATTTACGTTGCCATAGGTCAGAAAGCCTCTAGGGTTGCGTCTATTGTCTCAACACTTAATTCTCACGGAGCGATGAATCATACGATTATCGTTGCAGCAAACGCATCGGATCCAGCGTCATTGCAATTCATAGCCCCCTACGCAGGTTGTGCTATAGCGGAATATTTCATGGACAAAGGCAAAGACGTCCTCATTGTGTACGATGATTTAACCAAGCACGCCTGGGCATACAGGCAAATCTCATTGGTTCTTCGAAGACCATCCGGTCGTGAAGCCTACCCCGGAGATGTGTTTTACCTCCACAGTCGGCTGCTTGAGAGAGCCTGTCGGTTAAGTGTTGGCGGATCAATAACAGCCCTTCCGATTATTGAAACGCAGGCAGGTGATCTTTCCGGATATATTCCGACCAACGTTATTTCCATTACGGACGGTCAAATCTACCTTGAATCGGATCTTTTCTATTCCGGTATCCGGCCTGCAATTAACGTCGGGCTGTCAGTTTCCCGTGTGGGTGGAGCGGCGCAGATTAAAGCGATGAAGCAGGTTGCGGGTAGACTTAAACTTGATTTAAATCAGTATCGAGAATTGGCTGCCTTTGCACAATTTGCTTCAGATTTAGACCCGGCAACAAAAGCGCAGATTGACCGGGGAAACCGCATGACGGAACTATTGAAACAACATCAATTTGTGCCGATGGAGGTTACCAAGCAAGCGCTCATTGTTTTTGCCGGAACCAACGGTTACCTGGATGATATTCCCCTGACACGAGTTGCGCAGTTTGAAGAAAAATTTCTTGAGTATATGGATTCGGTCCACCGAAAATTTGTTACAGAGATTAGAAAAGAAGGAAAATTCAGCGATAAAGCAATTGAAGAGCTCAAAAAAGCAGTAATTGACTTCAAGAAAAAGTTCTAGCGAACCAAGAAAAAATTATGGCGAGCATTCGATTAATTAGAAGAAGAATTCGATCAGCGGGAAATATTGCCCAGATAACAAAGGCTATGCAGATGGTTGCTGCAAGCAAAATGAAACGGGCAATTGAGGCAGCTCAACTGGGTAAACTTTACGGGGACAAAATTTACACAGCAACAAGGGAGCTTGCGACACGAACAGAAGAGCAAGCGCACCCGCTTCTTGGGAAAGGAAATCCGGGAGGCCGGACGCTTGTTATTCTCATTTCAACCAATAAAGGACTCTGTGGAGGACTCAATACAACGCTTTTTAGACAAATTCTCGAGTGGACCTCCCAAAGCAGCACAAACGACTACCTCACCATTGGTAAAAAAGGCGAAGGTTTTGTTGTTCGGTCAGGAAGAAATCTTGTGGCTGATTTTTCCCAAACAATTCCATTTCTCGATAACGTCCCGGCAATTACACAGCTTCTGGTAACAGGATTTTTGGAAGGAAAATATAAGGAGGTCGTGGTTGTTTATTCAGGCTTTGTTAATGCATTAAAACAACTTCCTACGAAGAGACTCATTTTACCGCTTGCGGAATTTTCAAAGGAAAGCGATATGGAAGAGTCACTGCGATTTTCCGAATTTGTCGTTGAACCAACAATTGATGATGTTCTGACAAATTTACTTCCACATTACCTTGAAAATCAACTCCGGTCAGCAATATTAGAGGCGGAGGCAAGTGAGCATTCGGCGCGGATGATTGCTATGAAAAATGCAACCGATGCCGCAGTTGATTTTATGGAAGCACTCACTCATGAGCTCAATAAAGCTCGTCAGGAGAAAATTACCTATGAAATTGCCGATATGGTAACGGCAAGGATGGCGGTGTCATGAACAAAGGAAAAATAACCCAAATTATCGGTGCTGTCGTTGATGTCGCATTTGACGAGTCTCGAATTCCGGCGCTTTACAACGCTTTGGAAACTGAGTCCCAGTTCGTGGCAAGCAAACGGTTGGTTTTGGAGGTTAGTGCGCATTTGGGGAGAGGAAAAGTTCGTGCCATTGCACTTGGCCCAACCGACGGTTTAAAGCGCGGACAAGACATTGTCGACACAGGTGCACCGATTTCCGTTCCAGTTGGAAAAGCAACACTGGGGAGAATTTTTAACGTTGTCGGAGAGCCGATTGACGAAAAACCTGCGCCGAAAACAAAAACGTCACCGATCCACCGGAGTGCACCGGGTATTATCGATCAGGATGTCAAAACAAAAATATTGGAAACCGGACTCAAAGTCGTTGATTTGATTGCTCCATTTGTAAAGGGGGGAAAAGTAGCGGTGTTTGGCGGGGCTGGGGTTGGGAAAACCGTACTTATTCAGGAGCTAATTCGAAACGTTGCCACGGTTCACGGAGGGGTGTCAGTGTTTGCTGGCGTTGGGGAACGGTCGCGCGAAGGAAATGATTTGTGGCTCGAGATGAAAGCTTCAAAAGTTATTGACAAGACGGCATTAGTATTTGGCCAAATGAACGAACCACCAGGATCAAGGCTTCGTGTGGCACTCACGGGGCTGACTATGGCGGAATATTTCCGGGATAAAGAAGGGCAGGATGTGTTACTTTTCATCGATAATATTTTTCGGTTTGCCCAAGCAGGGAGCGAGGTATCGGCCTTACTTGGAAGAATTCCCTCGGCAGTAGGGTACCAACCAACACTTGCTTCTGAAATGAGTGCGCTGCAGGAGCGGATTGCCTCAACCAAGAAAGGGTCAATCACCTCTGTTCAGGCAGTCTATGTGCCGGCGGATGACTACACGGATCCGGCTCCGGTTGCCACATTTGCCCATCTTGATGCGAGTATTTCATTGGAGCGGTCAATTTCCGAGCAGGGTATTTATCCGGCTGTTGACCCACTTGCCTCATCGAGTCGAATTTTGGCGCCTGAATTTGTCGGTGAAAAACACTATAACGTTGCCCGAGGAGTCCAGAAAGTACTACAACGGTATAAAGATTTGCAGGATATCATTGCAATTTTGGGTATGGAAGAACTATCCGATGAGGACAAACGAACCGTTTCTCGGGCTCGCAAAATTGCGCGATTCTTCTCTCAACCCATGTTCGTAGCCGAAGAATTTACAGCCAGAGAGGGGAAATACGTGCCTCTCGAAGAAACCATTCGTGGATTCTCTGAGATTTTAGAAGGGAAGCACGACGATAAATCCGAACAGGCGTTCTACATGGTAGGATCGATTGATGAAGTGAAATAATATGAAATTTTTCCTTGAGATCATTACCCCGGAACGGCTTGCGTATAAAGATGAAGTAGATATGGTCACCGCCCCGACAGCTCGGGGAATTATCGGAGTACTCGCTCACCATGTGCCTCTTTTTACCAGACTTTTAGATGGAGAGGTAAAAATAACAAAAGGGAGTGAGGAGTTTTTCCTTGCAATCGGTGGGGGATTTATGGAAGTGACGAAGGACCGTGTTTCGATTTTAGTTACCCGGGCTGTTCATGCCCGCGAACTTAATGAGGTTGAAATTAAAAAAGCGGAAAGTAGAGCCCGTGATGCACTCTCAAGAGGAGTGAAAGGTGCTGAGCTTGTCGAAGCACAGAGTTTACTGCGAAGAACTCTTCTTGAAATGAAAGTCGTTCGAAGAAAACGCCTCGTGATTCATTGACACCAAGTGTTCGATTGCTTACACTAGCTAATACCCATGAAAGTTGCCGACGCAATGAGTAAAAAAGTGGTCGTTGCCTCATCTGGGGCGGGATTTCAAGAACTGTGGAAGAAAATTTTTGCCCATAGGATTAATGCAATTCCAATTGTTGATAGCGGTAATCGTCTTATTGGTATTGTCACTCGTGAAGATCTCCTAAAAATTCTCTACCCGACCTATCGAGATTTAATTTTGGATTTTACAGTACTACCGGACTTTGAAGAGATGGAAATGAGTATTCGACAATTATCTACAAAAAAAGCAAAAGATGTGATGAATAAACGCGTCGTATTCACACGGAAAGATACAGAAATTATGAGGGCGCTTTCCCGGATGATTGTTCGACAAGTAGATCAGCTTCCTGTGATTGATGAGGCAGAAAAGGTTGTTGGAATGATTACAAAAGGAGATATATTCTACGCTCTTGCAAAAAAGAATTTTTTACTAAAAACTACTAAAAAAGGCAAAAAAGAGAATTTTTTAGGAAAAAAATAGCACTATTTCTCCTTGACAATATCATTTTTTTGCATTATTCTCCATAAGAGTGCAAAAACAACAATACATTAAGGTTTCCTCCTACGAAGGCCGTAAGGGCGAGGTAAAAAAGGTTGTACTTCTTTATTCCGGTGGGTTGGATACATCCGTTCTTATCAAATGGATTGCTGAACAATATAAAGCGGAAGTAATTGCATTGACAGTCGACATTGGGCAACTGACTGATGATCTTAACGAAGTCCGTAAAAAAGCACTCAAACTCGGAGCTATTAAAGCGATAACTATCGACGCAAAAGACGAGTTTGCACAGGAGTATATCGCAAAGGGAATTAAAGCCAATGCGTACTATCAAGGCCGCTATCATTTGTCGACTCCTATCGGGAGGCCACTTTTGGCAAAATGGGCAGTAAAAATTGCAGCTGCTGAAGGGGCAGACTGCATAGCGCACGGCTGTACAGGCAAAGGGAATGATCAGGTACGTATTGAAGGAACCGCCCTTGCCTTAAACCCCGATATAAAAATAATTGCACCTGTTCGCGAATGGTCCATGGGAAGAGATGAAGAACTTGTGTATGCCAAAAAACACGGTATTCCGGTTAAACAGACTTCTGATAAGCCCTATTCTTATGATGACAACATGTGGGGGGTAACAGGGGAGGGCGGAGAAATTGAAAATCCAGCCCTCATCCCCCCGATGGAAAAAATCCTTCAAATCACCAATCACCCTAAAAATGCTCCTGACAGAGAAGAAATCATTGAACTTGAGTTTGTGAAGGGACTGCCGGTTGCCCTCAACGGGAAACATAAAAAACTCACTGACATCATTCTCGAGTTAAATAAAATCGGTGGGAAACATGGGGTTGGAATCGTGCATCTTATTGAAGATAGGGTTGTCGGGCTGAAAGTACGCGGCCTCTACGAAGCGCCGGCTGCTGAAATTATCATCACCGCGCATCGGGATTTGGAAAAATACGTATCAACGCGGGAAGAGAATGAATTTAAAACAACAATTGACACCAAGTGGGCGTATCTATGTTACGGAGCAAAATGGTACGAACCTCTTTTTGATGATCTCAATGCGTTCATTGACAAAATGAATCAAAAGGTAACAGGGACAGTCAAAGTTCGTCTGTTCAAAGGAAATTGTGAAGCAGTTGCCGTTGAAACACCGAATACGATTTTTGAAGAGAAACTGGCAACCTTCATGGCCTCTACTGCATTTAACCAAAATGCTTCAGCAGGATTTATTGAACTCTATACCATGCAGATGCGTTTGGCTCAACGCGCTGAAAAAACCGTGCTCTTGTCTGTCGGTAAACGAACAAATAAAGTGAAACTATTACCGAGTATTAAAAAACTTGCGCATCTTAAATATAAACTTTATGCAACGTATAAAACCCACAAATTCCTCAAAAAGAATAGCATCGAAGCAATTCTTGTGCATAAAATTTCTGAAGCCGCACTCAAACCAAATCTCCTCGACTTACTGGAGGCTAGCCGTTTTGACATGATTATTAATATTCCGTCAGGAACAAAGGCGAAGGAAAAAACAGACGGCCACATGATTCGTGAATATGCAGTAAAGAGAAATGTTCCGCTTATAACCAGTGTCGCAGTTGCTGAACAATTGGTGGGTAAGCTGTATGGTCAATCCACTTCTTAAAGACACAATTCTCAAAAAAATCAGAGCTCATGGTGGCTGGGTTAATGCTCATGCGCACTTCGATCGTGCCTACACGGTTTCGCCTAAACTCTTAGATCAAGCGCATGCTCTCATGGAAGAAAAGTGGACACTCGTTGATTCCATGAAACGAAATTCCTCAGAGGAAGATTATTTTCAACGAATTGAAAAAGCTATACAAGGGATGATCGCTCAGGGTGTTTCTGCTACGTGCACATTTGTAGACGTTGATCCCATAACAGAACTTCGAGCTATTAAAGCAGCGGTATCCGTAAAAAAGAAATATCAGAAGAAAATAAAATTATTGATTATCAATCAGGTGCTCAAAGGGGTACTTGATAAAACCGCGCGTGTTTGGGCTGAAAAAGCCTTGGACTATGTCGATATTATCGGGGGATTACCTTCAAAAGATAGGCCTCATCCGGATAAACACCTGGATGTTTTGTTTTCCTGGGCAAAAGTTACGGGCAAAATGGTGCATGCTCATATCGATCAGGAAAATAATCCTGATGAACACGATACAGACCTTCTCTGTAAAAAAACAATCGAATATGGACTGGAAGGGAAAGTGGTTGCAATTCACGCAGTTTCCGTTGCTGCACAACAACTAAGCAAGCGCCGGGAGATTTACAAATTAATGAAAGAGGCAGGAATCA
>MFJV01000001.1:1005986-1020299 GCA_001780985.1 Candidatus Gottesmanbacteria bacterium RIFCSPLOWO2_01_FULL_43_11b
CCCTGTTCCGCAACTCCTGGAAGCAGGGATTCCTGTTGCATTAGGAGTCGATAACATCGCAGACATTTACCAACCGCTTATTGACGGCGATATGTATACGGAACTTCGGGTTTTAGCAGAAGCGACCCGTTTTTACGATATAGACAAACTCGTGGCTATCGCAACGACAAACGGGAGAAAGGCTTTGGGTTTGTGATAGCGCTCGATCATTTGGTCAATGTCAATCAAAGTCTCAATGTAGGCGCGTCGGAACATTACCGAAAAAACGGTTTAACGTATGTTGATGTTCCGGAAATTGTGGGCATTACCGGCGCCTGTGAAAATGTCGATACGCTTTTTAAAGTTGGCAATCGTTTGAGTTTACCACTCTTTTTCGTACAAACAGGACAACTCTCTCTTGAACAAGCTCTCCAGTTTTTTCCTGGTTGCTTCACTGTTATTCACTCAGGTCGTGATGAAGAAATTGAAGACGAACGGCATCTTCGGCAGTTTCGTCTTACTGAAGAGGAATTTGATTGCACGCTTGCCGGCATGACGCGGAAAAATTATGACGAAGAAAAAATGTTCACTGCACTTTTATTGCACATTCAAAAAGTTGTTCAGGCCATGATTAAAAGAATTTTAGAAGAAAACAGAGACATACTTAAGATATATAAGCGCGATATTTCCAAACTTCGTTATGCCGCAAGTCACGATTTTCCCGAGATTTCCTATGAAGACGCGGTAAAACTTGTCGGTATTTCATTCGGCGAAGATCTTAAGGCTGATCACGAAGCAAAAATAGTGCGGCATCTCAATAAAGGAAATTCCGAACTTCCTGTTTTTATTACGCGGTATCCTAAAGAAATTAAATTCTTCAACATGAAAGTTTCAACACGCGATCCGCGAGTAGTGCTTTCTGCTGATCTTATTTTTCCCTATGCCGGGGAAGGCACGGGAAGTGCGGTTCGGGAACATGATTTTGAAAAATTAAAAGAACGACTTTTGACCTCAACCATGTTCCGTTTACATAAAGAACGCGGCGGAACCTACGAAGATTTTCGTTGGTATATGGAGATTATTAAAAATAAAAAAAGCAGTTCGCACGCGGGTTACGGAATCGGCAATGAACGGGTACTGCAGTATGTTTTTGGCGTATCCGACATTCGTCATGTATCACTCTTTTCACTTCTCAATAAGCAAACCGGGGACTGGAATAAAGACAGGTATGGTCAGGCAGCGCTTCATACCGTTCCCAAAAAACATATTCTCCTCACCATAGGGAAACTATCAGATAAAAAATTTCTTATGCCTTGGGTTAAAAAACTTGCGAAACGAGGTGAATATGTTCTTTACGCAACAGAACACACGCACGAGTTTTATAGAAAACACGGAATTCTTACCTCCCGGGTTTATAAAGTGTCGGAGTTCGGCAGACACCCAAATATTTCTGATCTCCTCAGTCGCAAAGTATTTGATACAATTATAAATATTCCAACAAGATCCAAACCGTTAGCAAGAACTGAATTTACGGATGGTAAACTGATTCGAAAGGGCGCTGTAGAGATGGGTATCTCACTTGTTACAGATGTCGAAGTAGCCGGATCTCTCATATCCCATCTGGTACAATAATAGTTATGACACCGTTTTACGATTCAACAAAAAGTTACGATGATAATTATCAAAATGGCCCTTTCGGAGATTTCGCAACCGCTCCCACAGATACATTTCCAAAAACAATTTCTACCAATTTTTTAGGATTTCCACTAAATATACCCTTCGGCATCCCTGCAGGACCACTTCTCAACAGTAAGTTTGTGACTTCTGCGTGGAAATGGGGATTTTCGTTGAATACGTATAAAACAGTCCGCGGCAATGAGTATCCGTGTCACCCATTCCCCAATGTCATCAAAGTAGATGCAAAAGGAGACGTCAAACCCGGAGATACATTAATAGGAGACAATAATGTCAATTCGATTGATGTAACTCGCGATGGCATAACCAATTCTTTCGGCGTTCCGTCGCGCTCTCCCCAGATTTGGCAGGAAGATGTGCGAGCAGGACTCAAAGAGATGAAGCCGGGAAATTTTATGATTTTAAGTTTTATGGGAACAAAAAAAGAAGGTATGACGTTTGAACAGTATGTAGAAGATTTTGCACGAACCGCCAAACTTGCCAAAGACACCGGCGCACCGGTCCTCGAAGTCAATTTTTCCTGTCCTAATGTCGGAAAAGAAGGGCTTATCTGTAACGATATTGAGACGTCACGAGCAATTTTAGAAGCAGTGAGGCCTGTTCGTGGAAACACCCCACTTTTAGTTAAAATCGGTTATTTCAAAAAAGATGATTCGATTCCAGAACAACTGCTTGAGATAATTTATCAGCATGCCAATGGTGTTGCTGCAATAAACACAATACAAGCAAAAGTAACTGATAAAGACGGCAAACAAATTCTTCCGGGAAGCCCGGTTCGCCTTATGAGCGGCATTTGCGGTGCGGCAATCCGTTGGGCAGGACTTGAGATGGCTGAGAGAATAATGGAAGTAAAAAAGCGAAAAGATTGGAAAGATTTTGTGGTTATCGGTGTTGGGGGTGTGACCACCCCTAAGGATTTTAAACGATACATGAATCTCGGCGTCAATGCCGTCCAATCCGCAACCGGCGCCATGTGGAATCCACGCCTGGCTCTTGATATAATGCGTGCTCAATATGCTTGAAATAGCTTCTCCTTTCCCAAAATCATATTACCAAGATGCTGAGCAAACGCTAATCTATGCCCAAATGAGGGTAGAATTAGAACAGGATGCTCTCGATCTTCTGGAAAAAGACACTGACACGCTCGCCAAATTAAAAATTCCTACGCAGACGCGAAAAATTGCAGAGGCTCAAGAAAATTTGAAACTTTTATCCCGGTCGTTTGCTCATAGAAACTAGCGATATTTACATGAAATTCACTCTCGGAATCTTTGGTTCAGCGGTTGATGAGTCGCCTCGTTCAATGAAGCTTGCTGGCGAATTAGGAAAGACCGTCGCGAAGTATAGTGAAAAGATAACTCTGGTGACTGGTGCGTGCCCGGGAATTCCATACGAGACCGTGCGTTCGGCAAAAGCAGCGAATCCAAAACTTCGTACTGTCGGTTACTCGCCCGAAGTGACCCGCCAAAAGGCAGCGGCGTATGCCCACAACGCGAGTCTTTACGATACAATACATATTTTACCCAAAACACTCCCGTTTATTGACGATCCCATGGTTCGGAAGAAATTTAGAAATGTTTTTTTAACTGCCAACTGCCACGCGGGTATTATTGTTTCCGGTCGGTGGGGGACACTTAATGAGTTTACGAATATGCACGATATGGGAAAAGTGATCGGCGTACTCACGGGAACCGGTGGCAGTGCCGACGCGCTCGTTGATTTATACAAAAAAATTCACAAACCAAGCAAAGCGGTTGTCATTTTTGATTCTTCTCCAGAAAACCTCCTTTATGCTATACTCAAAGAGTTAGAAAAGCATGGAAACAAAAATTCTTAATTATCGCATCATAATCGAGCCTGATAAAAGAATCGGGACAGGAGAGCACGGTTACGCGGCCTACTGCCCCACACTTGGTCTGTCAGATGGCGGTGATACGATTGAAGAGGCGATCGAAAACATGAAAAAACTTATCACGTTTCATATCGAAAGCCTCATCGAAGAAAAACAGCCGATTCCATTGGATAAAGAAGAAGAAATAATTGTTACTACAAAAATTCGTATTCCCAATCATGGCAAGTTGTCTTTTGCATGACGAAAACGCCAAGAGACGTAAAACCGATTGCACTTCTTAAAGCGCTACAAAAAGCAGGTTTTGTAGTCCAAAGACAGGTAGGAAGTCACGTACGGCTGAAACATCCCGATGGTCGAGGAACGAGCATCGCTATCCACCCAAAACCGGTATTTCATGGTACACTCCGGAAAATACTCAATCAGGTAGAAATGTCGCCTGAAGATATACGAAAGTTATTAAAATGACTATGACATTTTATCAAAAACTTGATGCTATCGTTACAAAAAACAACTCCCTCGTATGTGTAGGGCTGGATAGTGACGCGGGTAAAATTTCAGGGTCCCAATTTGATTTCAACAAGAGTATTGTTGATGCCACACACGACTTTGTTTGCGCATTTAAACCAAATAGCGCTTTTTACGAAGCTCGCGGGACTTCTGGAATCGAAGAATTAAAGAAGACCTGTGATTATATTCATCAAAAGTATCCCGATATAGTGCTCATTCTTGACGCAAAGCGTGCTGATATTGGTTCATCAAATAACGGTTATGTGACCTATGCGTTTGACTATCTTGGCGCCGACGCCATTACACTTCATCCATATTTAGGCAAAGACGCTCTCCAACCGTTTTTAGAGCGGAAAGAGAAGGGGAGTATTATTCTTTGCCGGACAAGTAACCCTGGAGCCGGTGAGTTTCAGGACAATTTGTATAAAACTGTTGCAGAACACGTTGCGAAAGAGTGGAATACAAATAATAATTGTGCCCTCGTTGTCGGTGCCACCTACCCTTCTGAATTACAAATTGTGCGACGTATTGTCGGTGATATGCCAATCTTAGTTCCCGGTATTGGCGCCCAAGGTGGAGATATTGAAAAAACACTTAAGGCCGGGTTGAGCAGCCAGAAATCAGGTTTAATTATCAGCGCTTCCCGCAGTGTTATTTTTGCAAAAGATCCGAAAGAAGAAGCAAAGAAATTACGAGACGAGATAAATAAATACAGAGTATGAATGACGTTGTTTCTATTTTAAAAAGGATAGGCGCGGTACTTTCTGATGACCATTTTGTGTACACTTCCGGAAAACATGGGAGTGTGTATATCAATAAAGATGCACTCTATCCGCACACAGAAGAAACGAATCAAGTTGGCAGAATGTTTGCCAAGAAATTTAAAGACGCTGAAATTGACGTTGTTGCAGCACCTGCTGTCGGAGGAACTATATTATCTCAATGGACCGCGTATCATCTTTCAAAAATCAAAGGGAAAGAAATTTTGAGTGCGTATACGGAGAAAGATAAAGGAACGACTGCTTCGGCTGCTGAAAGCGAACAGGTGTTTCGTCGAGGCTACGATAAGATAGTCGCGGGGAAAAAAGTTTTAGTTATCGAAGATTTAACCACAACCGGTATGTCTGTCAAAAAAGTTGTCGATGCAGTCCGGGCAATCGGAGGGAAGGTTATTGCTGTGTGTGTCATGATCAACCGCGATCCGGAACATGTTAATTCCGATACGATCGGCGCACCGTTTTCCAGCTTAGGTGTGATTAAAGCGGATGCAATTGATGCAGATAAATGCCCATTGTGTAAAGTCGGCAAACCGATTAATACGAAAATTGGCCACGGAAAGAAATTCCTCGAAGAAAAATCTCGTTGACAGTCTACGTTTCACGATGTAAGGTAGGGAAAGTATGATTACTGATAATGATGTCAAAAAACTCAAGAAAGTTTTTGTTACGAAACAAGAGCTCAAAGATGAACTTCGCTATCAGAAAGAAGAGATCATTGCAAAAATGGATGGACGATTTGCTAAGTTGGGGAAAGCTATAGAAGAAAAGATCGAGAAAATGAAAGATGACATCATAAAACAGGTGGGAAAGTTTATTGCACAAGCCGTTTTGCCGATCACTGATGATCATGAGACGCGAATTAAGAAAATTGAAAAACACGTGTTCCCCACACAATGAAAACAGAAGGTGTTACAGTTGTTGATCATCCGCTCCTTGTTCATTCCCTCACCATCCTCAGAAAAAAAGAAACAGGGACAGAAGAATTCCGAAGACACGCAGGGATTGTTTCTAAAATGCTCATTTTGGAAGCAACTAAGCAACTTACTCTTGAAGACGAACACATTGAAACGCCGCTTGCCCCATTTGAAGGTAAACGCCTGGCAGATGACGTTGTCGTTGTCCCGGTACTTCGTGCGGGTCTTGCCATGCTTTTTGCACTCCAGGATTTTTTACCGTCAGTTCGGGTCGGATTTGTGGGTTTAGAGCGGGATGAAGAGACGGCAATTGCCCGTGAGTATTACCAGAAACTCCCTAAAATTTTTGCGTCGCATAAAGTGTTGGTAATCGACCCCATGCTTGCAACAGGAGGTTCATTTGACGATACTCTCAACCTTCTTAAAGCAAAAGGTGCAAAGCACATGGTGGTAATTTGTATCGTCGCTGCACCGGAAGGAATTGAACGCGTGAGAAAACATCATCCCGAAGTACCTATTATTACGGCAGCAGTTGACGAGAAACTGAATGATAAGGCGTACATTGTGCCTGGTTTAGGTGATTTTGGTGATAGATATTTTGGCACGGAACTTTGACTTTTAGGCCTCATTTTGGTATCCTAGATCATGCCGACAAAATATATCTTCATTTCAGGTGGCGTACTTTCCGGTTTAGGGAAAGGCGTTACCGCCGCCTCAATTGGATTTCTTCTTGAAGCACGCGGTTTCAGAGTAACTACGGTAAAATGTGAAAACTACCTCAATATTGATGCAGGTTTAATTAACCCCATTGAACACGGTGACCCATTCCTTTGTGAAGACGGAACTGAGGCTGATATGGACATGGGATCCTACGAAAAGTTCATGGATAAAAACGTACTTCGCCATAACTTTGTTACCATGGGACAAATTTACCAGGCTGTTATCACCCGTGAACGAAGTTTTGCATATAAAGGTGAAGATGTTGAAACAATTCCGCACGTAACTGACGAAATAATTAAAAGAATTAACGAAGCTGCAAGAAAAGATAAAGCCGAAATTGTCGTTATTGAGCTTGGAGGTACTGCAGGTGAATACCAAAACATTCTCTACTATGAGGCTTCACGCGTGCTTAAGATAGTCAAAAAAGCGCCAGTGGTTCATGTGCACGTAAGCTATTTACCAACTCCCCGACACCTGGGGGAACCAAAGACTAAACCGACACAGCTATCCGTAAAATTTCTTCAATCCATGGGAATTCAACCTGACTTTATCGTCTGTAGAGGAGAAAAGGCTATTGATAAAAGACGGCGTGAACGGCTTGCCATGTTTTGTAACGTTGACCCGGATCAGGTGATAAACAATCCGGATATGGATACGCCATACGCGGTTCCAATCGTTTTAGAAGGGCAGCAATTTGCACAGAAAATTCTCAAAATACTCGGGGAATCAGATCGTAAGCCAAAATTAGAGGGATGGAAGAAATTTTTAACTCGCGTTGAAACGAGTAAGAAAAAAACAATAGAAATAGCAATTGTCGGGAAGTATTTCGCAACAGGCGACTACGAACTTCGGGACTCATACGCTGCCCTTTTAGATGCTCTCGATCACGCGGGATGGCAGAAAGGTGTGACAATTAAAACGCGTTGGGTAAACTCTGAACGGATTGAAAAGGGTGAGCCTGCTGAAAATCTTCTCGGAGGAGTTGACGGCGTAATTGTTCCCATTGGTTGGGGGCCTCGAGGAGTTGAAGGAATGATTACTGCAATAAAATATGCAAGAGAACATAAAATTCCTTATCTGGGTCTTTGTTACGGAATGCAACTTGCTGTGGTTGAGTTTGCACGAAATGTCTTAGGATTTTCTGATGCCAATACAACTGAATGCGATCCCGATTCAAAACACCCGGTTATACACATTATTCCCTCTCAAAAAGAAAAAATGGCCCGACGGGCCTATGGTGGGACAATGCGATTAGGCCGCTGGGAATGCCGCGTCAAATCAGGTTCAATTGCCGATAGTGCGTATATTGCATCAGGCGCTTATGATGACACACAGAAAAAAATCGTTGGAGAGCGTCACCGCCATCGCTACGAAGTAAACGATGACTATACAAAGCAATTTGAAGCTAAGGGAATGCAGTTTACCGGTCGATCAGTCGTAGAAGATCTTGCTGAAATAGTAGAGCTTCCCCAATCGATGCATCCATTCTTTTTAGGAACGCAATTTCACCCTGAGTATAGGTCACGTCCGCTATCTCCACATCCCTTGTTTCTTGCGTACATAGCAGCCTGCCTTGTATAATACGAAACCTATGGCAAATTTAATCAAATTTGGAGATCTTGAGTTTCATGTCGGTGATACAGTCCGCGTGCATTATAAACTGATTGAGAAAGAGAAAGTTGCCGGCAAAACAAAGCGTGAAGTCAAAGAAGAGACGCGAGAGCGCACCCAAGTGTTTGAGGGAGTTGTTATCGCCATCAAAGGAAGTGGAAACAACCTCATGTTTACCGTCCGGCATATGGGAGCCGGTGCGATCGGGGTAGAACGTATTTTTCCCATTATCTCTCCATGGATTAAGAAAATTACGGTGAAAAAGTCAGGGAGTGTCCGTCGGGCAAAACTTTACTATTTGAGACAAAAAATCGGTAAAGAAGCGACCCGCATCGACGAAGCCACTCAACCACAGGCAACTACTTCCTAAAACTGTTATAATTTGAACGCGGGCCCGTAGCTCAATGGTAGAGTAGCAGCCTTTTAAGCTGTTTGTTGAGCGTTCGAATCGCTCCGGGCTCACAAACTGCTTCATTTCTGGAGCGTATCAACGCCCAATCGAAGGAACGTCCCTAAAGGAGAATAAAAGCGTATGCGAGCAACACCGTTAGAACTTGGTAAAAGTCCGTACCTTCATGATTTTTCTTCCCTGATAACCCGCGATTACCTTACGTTACAAGGCAAATTAGGTGGGTATATACGTAACACCATGGAACAACTTGCGGATAGTCGTGCGCGCCATGTCGAGCGACACAATTATGGTCCTTTTCAGGGATCTTATTTTTTCAAGGGTGACGTGGCGCAGGAGGGGCCATCAGATGTCTGGCTGACGGCTGCAAGGATAAAGGGACTATTGGGGAGTGAACCGATAGGAAGATTACAAATGGCATTTCAAAGGGTGGGGAAAGAGATACAAGCGGGTTTTTCATACGAAAATTTCACAGACTCCTTGCCACCAGAACAACAGGCGCATAATGCATTTGGTGCCATTCTTCCGTTTGCGGTAGCGCTCTGTCATGAAGTTGCAGATCGAGAACGTGTCGTGGTTGTTCACGCTGTTCGTTGGCCGCGGGAGAAACGTCACTGGTCTGAATTACTGGAGACCGTAGGCTATACGCTTGAAGCTGGAGGAACAGCGTATGTTCGAAAATACATTCCGTCTAAAGAGCCGCACCCACAAGGGTCTCACGTTGAATTTGTCAAAGGTCAATATTCTTGACGACCGAGCTAACCGACTCACCTCTCTCTTGCTATAATAGAGTGTGTTGTGCAAAAAGAAGTTATCTCATTGGCACTAACCTCGTCAAAAGCAGAAGAGCTGCTTGCTCGCTTCGGGCCAAACGAACTTCCTGAGAAAAAACCTCCTTCGCTTATTGCCCGATTTTTTTCTCAGTTCGAAAATGCCCTGATGCTTCTCCTTGTGAGTGCGGGCGTCATCTCCATTTTTGTCGGAGAGACACTCGATGCTGTTTTTATACTTCTTATCGTTCTTCTCAATGCCGGATTTGGCCTCTATCAGGAGTTTAAAGCAGAGCGAGCTCTCGCCTCACTCAAACAAATGGCTCTTACAACAGTCCGGGTAATTAGAGACGGAATTGAGACAGAAATTGATAGCCGTAAACTGGTTCCCGGAGACATTATCCACCTCGAAGAAGGAGATAAAATTCCTGCAGACTGTCAGCTTCTTGTCGGTTTGCATTTTGAAACCAATGAAGCAGCACTCACCGGTGAATCATTTCCTGTTGAAAAAAATAAAGAAAATAACGATCTTTTCATGGGCACGACCGTTGTAAAAGGCAGAGGATACGCACAAATCGCTGCAACCGGTGCCTCGACTCGGTTCGGTAAAATCGCAAAAACGTTGGGTGAAATCAAAGAAGCGAAAACCCCTCTTCAGAAAAAACTAGAATCATTTACGCGTCAGGTTGGTGTTGTCGGCATTATTGCTGCTATTACTGTATTTTTCCTGTCATTTATTAAAGATAAAACATTGCTTGAGAGTTTTCTTTTTGCAGTAAGTTTGGCTGTTGCAGCTGTTCCGGAGGGGTTACCTGCAGTTATGACAATTACATTGGCATTAGGAGTAGAACGGATGGCAAAAAAGAATGCGATCGTACGTAAACTTAACGCTATTGAGACTTTAGGATCAATTACTGTTGCAGCAACAGATAAAACCGGTACGCTTACCACCAATAAAATGAGGGTTAAAAAAATCTGGAGCTCAGGAGATGTATTTGACGTGCCAAAATCACCTCAAAAAGAATTTGAGTTGATGCTTACGAACGGCATTTTATGTTCAACAGCAACTCTTAGTGATATGGAGCCAATCGGAGATCCCACTGAAGGTGCAATACTTCTTCTTGCCTCTCATCTTGGGGTCTCACCAAGTGTTGTTCGTCAAGAATGGAAAACAGTTGACGAAATATCGTTTAATGCAATGACAAAACGAATGAGTGTTGTTGTAGCAAAGAATAAAGACGTATATGTATTTACAAAAGGGGCTCCGGAATCGATTCTATCAATCTCAGATAAAATTTTGTGGCACGGAAAAGTAGTGAAACTTACTTCGGATAAGCGAGCCGCAATTGAAAAAGACTTTCAGTCGTTTGCAAAACGCGGACAACGGATGATTGCTTTTTCCTATAAACAGGAACAGAAGAAACCATTCGAGCAGCATCAAATATTTTTAGGATTTGTAGGTATTGCTGATCCGCTACGGCCCGAAGTTGCTGATGCTGTTCGGAAAGCAAAAGAAGCCGGTATTCGAGTTGTTATGATAACCGGAGATAACGAACTTACCGCTGAGGCAATAGGGATTGAAGCGGGTATTGTCGGAGCCGGTGACAAGATTGTAACCGGTGCTCAGCTTGAGAAATTAACCGATGAGCAAATTCTTCGACTTTTATCCGGTATAAAAATCTTTGCGAGAACGACCCCTGATCAAAAGTATCGTTTAGTTAAACTTTATCAATCGATGGGTGAAACAGTTGCGGTCACAGGAGACGGAGTGAATGACGCTCTTGCCCTTAAACAAGCAGATGTGGGTGTTGCTATGGGAAAAACAGGAACAGACGTTGCCAAAGAAACCGCTGATATGGTGATAACCGATGACAACTTCGCTTCGCTCGTTAATGCAATCGAAGAAGGTCGTCACATATTTTCGCAGATAAAGAATACAATTAAATACCTGCTTTCCTGTAATCTTGGAGAGATTCTTTATATCGTCCCAGCGGTTCTTTTCGGCCTTCCGGTTCTGACCGCACTTCAAATTCTCTACATGAATATAGTTACCGACGGCTTGCCTGCAATTTCTCTTGCATTTACAGGAAAAGATAGTCATATGATGCGTCGTCCGCCACGACGGAGTCTTGCGATTCTTGACCGTGGAGATTTAAGGTATTTACTCTTTATCGGAGTTATGACTGCATTCGCAGGTTACGGTGCGGAATTCTCTCTTAATGGTATGAAAGATATGGTTACCAGAACAACAATCGTATTTACCACAATTATGCTTGTTCAACATTTTGTGCTAACGGATATTTGGCTATCTCACCGATCAGTCGTTAAAAATATCTTTTCTTTACGACATCCGGTTTTTCTCGTTGCATTCTTTTTGCCAGTCCTTATTCATCCGTTTATTTTGTATCATCCGTTTTTTCAAAACGTGTTTCAAACAGCACCACTATCCTCGAGCGATCTTATGTATGCAATAGGTGTCGCATTTTTACTTCTTGGAGGAATGGAGGCGGTGAAACTTATGCGGTACTTCCGCCGCGTTTCCACTTTGCGGAGTTTATAAGCGGCGCGTACATATCGTCTTTCAGATCGATATGAACCGAAGGTAGGCTTGGTTTTTCAAGAAAGTGAACAGGTGCATTTTTTATAATAGCAAGCGGTGTTTGTTCATTTCCTTCACCCATAACAACACCAGCGGCGGCGGCTAAACCATCAATAATATTCTGTTTCGTGACTCGAAGTTTTCTTCCGAAAATATCCGGTTTACCGATATAATCTTTCAAAGGGCTAAATCCGCACCAGGATAAGACAATGCCAAGTGTACCCCAGCGAAGCGGCACTAAACGGCTGTCAGTGATAATTACACCTAAATTTTTAATCGAATACTTTTTTCTTACGTGTTGCCAGATTTGCTGAGCTTCCTTGAACGGCTCTTTTGGCCATAGAATAAAATAACCACCGCTATTACTTTCATCAATACCGGAATTTGCAATGAGAATTCCTTCCTTGATGGTAAGAGTTACATGGAATCGGGAAATCGCTGGCTCTTCAATATACATCTGCGCTTCTTTGCGAATGAGTTCCTGTTTATCAACAGTATTTTTTACTACTCTTCCTTGGCATATACTGACAATCTTTGAGGTCACGACGACAATATCTTTTTCTTTAAGTTTGGGGAGCGAAGTATCAAGAATTTCAAAAATATTATTTCCGGGAACAACTTTAGAAGTCGAGTACGGTGTGATCGTCATGAGTACCCCGTGCCGGATTCGAACCGGCGATTCTCTGGCTGAAAACCAGATGTCCTAGGCCGCTAGACGAACGGGGCTCTCATGCTATTTTATCAAATTTTTCAAAAAAGCATAATATCTCAACCCCACGGCCCACGCATGTGAGCGGGCAATATTCGAGCTAAGTTTCTAATAAGCGTATCAAGTGGCACTTTTGTCTGCCGCTCGGATTGGAAAGTCAATTCTCCCATAGTTAATCGCACATGAGGTCGATAAACGAAAGGACGGACATTAAGATCACGAACGAAGCCGTCCGGGTATTCGATTCCCAAAGGACAAAATATGACTGGAGCAAGAATTTTACCCATGGTGATCATTCCTGGTTCAATGTTTCCTTTTGTTCCTCCCAATGCTCCTGTTTCACTCCGGTGTCCCTCGGGTGAGATAAGGAGGGTGAGTGGTCGTTTCTTAGCGCGCAGTGATGTAATTTTTCTGAGTAGTTTTTTGTAACTGCGGGATGCATCCACCTTTGCGTCATCCTTTGATTTATAACCCCATTTTTCCCACTCATCGATCATGTATGATTGAACGATCGGCGGTATTGCGATGCCATAGAGCAATTTTCCAAGTTCTGCTGAAGCGGCAAACTTACGGTTATTTTTCCATTTGGTGTGCCATTTTGAGCCCGGTAAAACTAATGTACGCCGATTATTCGGATCGACCAATCGAGCGACATAGAGGGCAAAAACCGGGTCATCGTAGGCGATATGGTTAAAATATATAATAAGGTTGTTTTTAGTCCCTTGGGTAGCAAGAAGCTGTTTCAATTCTATAATCCTCTTTTCGTCATCGGGATCTATGCGTATTTCGTAGAGTTGACTTGGTAGCCAGGCAGCAATACGTTCTCGAGGTAGCACATAAGGAGTGTTTCGTTCAGCTTCGGGTCGCATAGATAACTACGGTTTGGAAAAGTGCCTGCGGCAGCGGGCTTCGTAGGACTCCAATCGGCCGACGAGCGTGGGATCTGCAATATACGGATCAATTTTTGTTTTCGTGATTCTTTTGTGATACACAGCCTCATCGCCGCAAATCGTACAGATTGCCGATAATTTCGTTACTTTATCAGCCATAGTCATAAGAGTCGGCATGGGGATAAACGGTTGACGATCAAATGTAAGTGCCAGTCCGGCAACAAGTACTTTTTTACCTTTTTTAAGGAGATACTCTACCACCTCAACAAGACTATCTCCGAACCACTGTGCCTCATCAATTGCAATAATTTCAGTTTTCGGATTGAGGTTTTTTATGATATCGCGACTTTTGCCAATCAGTTCCGATTCAAAGCTAATCCCAGCGTGAGAGTATACTTTCTTTGCACGGCCGTAGCGGGTATCTACTTTATGTTTAAATACCTGTACCCGTTTCTTGCCGATTGCAGCGCGTTTAACCTGCCGGATAAGCTCTTCAGTTTTACCGGAAAACATGGGACCCGCAATAACCTCGAGATAACCGCTATGCCGTTTCATGTCGTGATACTACCATACGAACCTTTGATGTACAAAAAATACCGATGTGCCAATAGGATTCCACATCGGATGTGGAACAGATACGCCACATCGGGAGAAGGGATGAAGTGATAAAGTTTGTTACAGTTTATCTTAGTTGACATACGATATATTCGGGTATATTTTGGAGATATAGGCATATGGCAGAAGATATAAATGAAAAAATTTCGGTAAATCTTTTTAATACGGAACCGACCGGATTCTTCTGGCGGGGAAGAAGCTACAATATTACTCAAATTGGTCTCCATCACACGTTTCGAGAAGGCAGAAACCTTATTCATGTTT